>JBBQVM010000009.1:0-26289 GCA_038211525.1 Bacteroidia bacterium | reverse complement strand
GGTCACGGATGGTAATCCGGGAAATAATTTTGGCGATAATAATCCAAATAATTTATGTGACTGGACTTTTTGCTGGACGATAACTACCATTCCTCCCGGGCAATGTGTTCCGGGAACATCGCTCAATATTAATGTGGATACTTACGGTGATGGTGAATCAGGATCGTGGACCTCCTTAGCTTGCATAGGTGATCCTGTTTCGGATTTCTTTGCTACACTTACCTGCTGCGCAGCACCACAGATTTCAATCACCAATCCAAGTTGTTTTGGAACTAATAATGGTTCTGCAGTTGGCACGGGGCAAGGATCCGCACCATGGGATTACATCTGGAAAAATAATGCAGGAACCACTATCCAAACAGCAAACAATGTAAATGGTTCTAATACATTGAGTAATCTTGCTCCGGGAAATTACACACTCACCTGCGTCGATAATGGTGGTTGTTCATCAACTGTAAATTTTGTTGTAAATCCTCCTGTTCAGATGGTGGTAAATACCATTCCTGTTGCCGTAACTTGTAACGCAGGCAGTAACGGTTCGGCAGCATCCAATGTAGTTGGAGGAACTGCTCCTTATCAATATCAATGGTCGCCCTCCGGTGGTATAGGAGCTAATGCCTCAAATTTAAGTGCCGGCACTTATACGGTAACCGTTACTGATAACAACGGATGTACCTCCTCTGCGCAAGCTATAGTTACACAACCAAATCCGATCGTATTAAATATTGTTTCTGTTGACGCCAATTGCGGTGCAAGTAATGGTTCCATAACTGTAGGTGTTATTGGTGGTGTTGGGGTACTTCAATATAGTAGCAACGGTGGTGTTTCATACCAAGCAGGTAATTCATTCTCCAATCTGGCATCTGGCAATTATAATATTGTAGTTTCAGATGCAAGTGGGTGTCAGTCGACTACAGTAGCTCAAGTAAACAATTTAAGTGGTCCTGTTATAACCTCTACCCCATCAATAAATATAAATTGCAATGGTGGCAACAATGGATCAATTACCATAAATACAACCGGCGGCTCGGGCGCCCTTCAATACAGCATCAATAATGGAGTCTCCTTTCAAGCTTCTAATTCATTCAACAACCTCACTCAGGGAAATTATAGTATAGTGGTTGAAGATGCTGCCGGGTGCCAGGCGACTTTGAATGTTGTAATCACGGAACCTCCTTTGCTCACTATATCTGCTATTGTTGTAGTGCCGACTTGCGGTTTAAATAATGGCCAAATAACTGCTCCCGGTTTAGGTGGTGCAAATCCATTAATGTATAGTTTAAATGGAGGACCTCAACAACCTAGCGGAGTGTTTCTAAACTTAGCTTCGGGAAATTATAATGTAGTTGTAACTGATGCAAATAATTGCACGGCTCTTGTTAATGCCGCTCTGGTAGCAAGTCCTCCATTAGTGATTAATGCTGTTCCAATTAGTTCTACATGTAGTTCAAATAACGGATCTATTGGGTTAATTGCTAATGGAGGAACAACACCATTTAATTACAGCATTAACGGAGGCCCGGGACAGGGTTCCGGAAGCTTCCAAAATTTAACAGCCGGAAATTATGTCGCTACCGTTACCGATGGTAATGGATGTACTGCTTCAGTGAATGTTGTAGTGCCAGATCAACCGGCACCAATAATAAATTCACTTGGCAACAATGAAGTCACTTGTTTTGGCGGTTTGGATGGTCAGATTACTACTAATGTTGTTGGCGGAACTCCACCTCTTCAATATAGTTTAAACAGCGGGCCGTTTCAATCATCCAATGTTTTTGCAAATTTGCTTGCAGGAAATTATTCAGTTACCGTTCAGGATGCTAATGGATGCGTTGCAACTTCAAATACTGTCATCAGTCAGCCAACTGAAGTTTTATCCCCATGGTCATCACTAAATTCTACTTGTGGTTTTAGTAATGGTTCGGTAACAGTTAATGCAGCGGGTGGAACGGGAACGTTGATGTATTCTTTAAATAATGGTCCGTTCCAACTAGGTAACACCTTTAACAATTTACCGGCAGGAAATTACTTTATTACTGTTCAAGATGCAAACGGCTGTTTGGTGGTAGCAAATACCTCTGTTAGTAATGTTCCCGGCCCGGTAATTCCTCTAGTGAATACAATTGATGTAACTTGTTTCGGCGGTTCCAATGGCTCATTGAGTATTAACACAATTGGTGGCACTTATCCATTACAATTTTCAGTCAATAACGGAATTACCTATGTTAACGACTCCAACTTTACCGGTCTTTCGGCAGGAAATCAATCAATTTTAGTAACCGATGCAAATGGTTGTACTGTTGCAACAAATGTTGATATTTTTGAGCCTGCACTAATTGTTCCTGCACCAGCGTTAACCGGAACAACTTGTTCTGATGCAAATGGCTCTGCTACCCTACTTGCAAACGGAGGAACAGGCGCCTATACATTTAGTTTTAATGGAGGGCCGTTCCAACCAGCATCTACATTTAATAATTTACTGGCAGGCAATTATCCGTTTTCTATTAAGGATGCAAATGGATGTAGTATAAATTCAAATCTTATTATCACTGATGCGCCTGGGCCTGTAATTACCAATACGGTTATTACCAATACCCTCTGTAATGGCGCTTCAAATGGATTCATAACGGTTACGGCTATAGGCGGAACCAATCCTAAACAATATACCTTAGTTGGAGGCCCAACAAAACCAAATGGAAACTTCGGTGGAATTTCAGCTGGTAACTACACAGTAATTGTGACAGATGCCAATGGCTGCACCGCATCCACCAATATGGTTGTTACTGAACCACCGGCCTTGGTTATAAATTCCAATACTTCAGGTTCTACATGTGGCTTATTGAATGGTTCAATTACGGTTAATGCAAACGGAGGAACAGGAGTTATTCAATACAATTTGAACGGTGGAGCATATCAGCCTACTAACTTATTTAATAATTTGGCTGCAGGGAATTATACTATTGGTGTACAAGATGCGAATGGCTGTACTGCGACCGATCCAATTGTGATAAGCGATGCCCCTTCGCCTCTGATTTCTAATGTTCCAATAACAAATATTTTGTGTAATGGATTTAACACAGGAGCTATTACTGTTATCGCTAATGGAGGAACCAATCCACTTTCATACAGTCTAAATGGCGGTGCCGGACAATTAACCAATCTTTATAATAATCTAACGGCTGGCGCCTATACTATTTTAGTAACCGATATAAATGGATGCACCGCTTCTTCAAATGTAAATTTATCAGAACCTTCAGTTTTGGTTTTAAACAGCAATGTAATTGGTTCTACTTGTAGTGATCCAAACGGTTCGGTTACCATTACGGCAAATGGCGCCACTCCCGGCTATCAATACAGTTTGGATGGTGGTGCATTTCAGGCATCCATAACATTCAATAGCTTACTTGCAGGAAATCACGATGTTTTAGTGGAAGATGCAAATGGATGTACTTCTACAATTAATTTTATAATTCCTGATGCCCCGGCACCTGTGGTTTCCAATACTGTAGTTGTAGATGCACTTTGTTTTGATAGTGATGATGGATCAATAAGTGTTACCGTTAATGGCGGAACAGCTCCTTTGACTTATAGTTTGAACGGCGGAGCAACGCAACCTACAGGGTTTTTCCCGGGATTAATAGATAGCAGTTACACAGTTGTTGTAACTGATGCGAATGGCTGCACCACAAGTGTTAATGCGACTGTAGCAGAACCGACACAGATTATTACGATGAGCCAGGTTACACCATCCACTTGCGGTGATGCTAATGGAATTATTGTATTAAATGCTGTCGGCGGAACAGGTGTTTTAACGTATAGTATCGGTGCCGGACCTTTTTTACCGAATGGAACTTTCAACAATTTATTATCTGCAAATTATAATCTAACCATTCACGACGATAACGGCTGCGAGTTAAAGACTTCAGAGTTTGTGCCTGACCTTCCCGGTCCGGTGATTGCAACTATTCCGGTTACCGATGCACTTTGCGCCGGTTCATCAGATGGTTCCTTGACTATAAACTCTAATGGCGGCTCAGGTGCAATTTCCTATAGTATTGATAACGGTGCAACTAACCAAGCCTCCAATAACTTTACCAATTTAGCTGCAGGAATCTACGATATAATTGTCACTGATAGTAACGGTTGCACTTCCGTTTCACAAGCAACTATTTCTGAGCCCGCACCGTTGCAAATGAATCTTAATTTTACTGCTTCAACATGTGGTTCGAACAACGGCGATGTTACTGTAAATGTTAATGGAGGAACAGCGCCCTACCAATATAATATCAATGGTGGAGCTAACCAAGCGGGAAATAGTTTTGGTGGTTTACTGGCCGGAAATTATAATGTCACTGTTGTTGATGATCATGGATGTTCATTCACTTCATCCGTTCAGGTAACCGATCTACCTGCTCCAGCAGTTACTGTGATAAATACTACCGTCACAAGTTGTATTGGTATTGCCGATGGCACTCTAACGGTGAACACAAGTGGCGGAACAGGATTAATTACATACAGTATCGATAACGGAATCACGTATCAACCTTCGGCAACTTTTAGCAACCTCGGCTCCGGATTATACACAATAACCATCTCCGATGCAAATGGATGTACAGCAACTGCACCTGCAACTATAACAGAACCCTCTCCTATTGTCATAGCCAATATAAGCACCCCCGCATCGTGTGGAAATAGTGATGGAACTTTAACTTTAAATGCAAATGGTGGTAATCCCGGCTATCTGTACAGTATTGATAACGGAGTCACTTTCCAGGTTTCAGACTTATTTTTAAACCTCCTTGCCGGTAATTATAATGTGGTTGTTTCAGATGCGAACGGATGCACTTCTTCTGCTACCGCATCGGTAAACAACACAGCCGCACCGGTAATTAATAATGTGAACACAATTAATTTAACATGTTACAATTCCGACGACGGCCAAATCACTATCAATGCTAATGGAGGAACAGCGCCATTGACTTTTAGTATCGACAACGGAACAAGTTTTACTGCGACAAATTCTTACAGTGGACTTGCAGCGGGTTCGTTTAATGTAATTGTTGAAGATGCTCTAGGTTGTCAGGCTACATCAAATATTGTAGTTACTCAACCTGCACAGCTCCTCATTAGCAATCAGATTTTAAATACTACATGCAGTGCCTCAAACGGAACCATTACCATTAATGCAAATGGTGGTACCGGAATTTATTCGTACAGTATAAATAATGGCTTAACTCAACAAGTTGGAAATGTGTTCAACAATTTAATTGCAGGTAATTACGCTATTCTGGTTACCGATGCGAATGGTTGTACCGTTACCGGAAATGAAATTATTTTGGATGCTCCTGCTCCAATTATAACAAATGTTACTGAAACAAATATTAACTGCAATAGTGCGTCAAACGGACAAATCACAATTTCAGCAAATGGCGGAGCAGCACCACTAGCATATAGTATTGATAATGGAATGACTTATCAGCTATCCTCTACCTTTAACAACCTTGCTCCGGGCAATTACATTGTAGTAGTTATGGATGCAAATAGTTGTACTGTCAATTCAGTTGGTGTTATTTCTCAACCAACAGCAATCAACTTTAATACCTCGTCCACTCCTGCTTCATGTGGGAACAGCGATGGCACACTTACCATTAATGCTGCCGGAGGAACCGGGGCATATCAATATAGCATAGACAACGGAACTACATTTCAAATTTCTAATACATTCAATAACTTACCGGCAAACAATTTTTCAGTCGTTGTAACTGATGCAAATAATTGTTCCTCTACTGGAAATGGTGTTGTAAGCAACGCAGCAGCTCCTGCAATCACCGCTACTGCGTTTACAGATGTTACCTGCTTTGGCTCCAACAACGGAACCATTTTAATAACAGCTAACGGTGGAACCGGTGCACTTGGATATAGCATCGATAACGGAGCTACATTTCAACCGGGGAACGCCTTCAACAACCTTACTCCAGGAAATTATCCTGTTATTGTTGAGGATGTTAATGGTTGTCAGGCAACATCCAACATTACTATTATTGAACCAACAGAAATTACCGCTGTCATTAATAATACCAATACCACATGTAGTGCAAATAATGGTGGAATTTCAATTAACGCTAACGGCGGTACAGGTGCGTACCAATACAGTATTAACAATGGCGTTTCTTTTCAATCATCAATTAATTTCAACAACCTGCTTGCCGGTAATTATGTAATAATTATTGAAGATGCAAATAATTGTCAGGTCAATTATCCGGTTTCAATTACTGATTCACCTGCACCGGTTATACAGTCGGTGAACGTTGTTAATGTTAGTTGTAACAGTCTCAATGATGGAACCATCACGGTTAACACCAATGGAGGAACACTTCCTCTACAATTTAGTATCAATAATGGAATTAGCAATCAGGCAGCTACTGTTTTCACTTCGTTGCAACCCGCAAATTATAATGTATTAATTACTGATGCTAACGGTTGCACTACCACAGCTCAAGCCATAGTAACTGAACCTGCAGCTATCACAGCCAGTTTCTCTTCAACAGATGCTTCATGTGGAAATGCTGATGGAACTTTAACGATAAACGCTTCGGGTGGAACAGGGACTTTACGATACAGCATCGATAATGGTGTTTCGTTCCAGTCATCAATAAACTTTAATTCCCTCACCGCAGGAAATTATTCTATCATAATAAAAGATATCAATCAGTGTACTACCACCATCTTAGCCACGGTAAATAATGCAGCGGCACCAGCTATTCAAAATACAGTGGTTACAAACATTACTTGTAATGGAACAGATAATGGAATTATAGTGATTAATGCTTCAGGAGGCACCGGAGTATTAACCTATAGTATTAATAACGGAAACACGGTTCAACCAGGAAACACTTTTCAGAATTTACCTCCTGGCATTTATAATATAGTTGTTACAGATATTAATGGTTGTGATGCCACCAACCAGGTAAGTTTATTGGAGCCCGCATTATTAACTGCTAATGCATCACATACTACTGCAACCTGTGGAAATAGTAATGGAACTATTACAATAAATCCTCAAGGCGGCACAGGAGTTATTCAATACAGTATTGATGGAGGAACTACTTTCCATCCTACTAATTTATTCAATAATCTTTCGCAAGGAATTTACAATATTGTAGTAACCGATATTAATGGATGTTCATTTTCTTTAAATAACACAGTACCAAATGCACCCGGCCCTGTACTAAATACTTTAGTTGCCAGCGATATTAGTTGCAATGGAGCAAATGATGGCACCATAACTATTTTAACAAATGGTGGAACGGCGCCACTGCAATACAGTATTGATAATGGAATCACTAATGTTGGAACTTCTGTATTCAATTCATTGCCACCTGGCAATTATAATATATTAGTTACTGATGCTAATGGATGTACGTTTACTTCCTCCACCACTTTATCACAACCATCCTCAATCAATTTTAGTTCTTTGGTTACAGATGCTAATTGTGGCAATAGCGATGGTAGTTTTACTATAAATGCAACCGGAGGAGATGGAAATTATACTTTCAGCCTTGATAGCGGAATCACTTTTCAACCATCCAATACTTTCAACACCTTACCTGCCGGTAGTTATTATATTGTTGTTAGTGATGGAAGCAACTGCACTTATGCAAACAACGTTATTATTAACAACACCTCGGCACCTTCCATTATAAGTACTCCTGTTGTAAACATTTCCTGTTTCGGACTTAATAACGGCACGTTAACTATAAATGCAACAGGCGGATTTAATCCACTCACCTATTCAATTGATGGTGGCTTCACCTGGTTTCCGAACGGTAATTTTACCGGACTTGCTCCCGGATCTTATAACATTATCGTGAATGATGCTCATAATTGCGATGCAACTACTACTGCTACAATTACTCAACCCGGAGCTATTTTAGTTAATGCAACCACTACTAATGCCACTTGCGGAAATGCTGATGGTTCACTAACAGTTAATGCCAATGGGGGTATTGGTAATTTAAATTACAGCATTAACAACGGCACTCCGCAGTCGAATGGCAACTTCAATAATCTTCTGGCAGGAAATTATAATATCACCGTAACCGATGCATCAGGTTGTTCTTCTACCTATGTATCCTCTGTTAACAATACCAATGCACCGGTTATCACCAGTGTTTCAGGCATTGACATAACTTGTTTTGGAGCAGCAAATGGCGCTATCACTATTAATGCCTCCGGAGGAACAGGTGGTTTAAATTATAGCATCAATAATGGAATTAATTTTCAGTTAAATGGAAATTATTCAGGTTTGTCAGGAGGCAATTATAATATTATTGTTGAAGATTCAAATGGATGTATTGCTTCTGGCAATATTTTAATTATTGAGCCCGATCAGCTTGTATTGAATACTCTTCCAGTAGCATCAACATGTGGAAATTCAAATGGAGAAATTCAGACTTTGGTCTCAGGAGGAACAGGATTAATGCAATATTCAATCAATAACGGTACTTCTTTCCAGCCAGTTGGAACATTCGTTAATCTAGTTCAAGGAAATTATTCAATTTTAGTTACTGACATAAATAATTGTAGTGCTTCTTCGGTAACAATTATCAATAATATTCCTGGTCCGGGTATTTCCGGATTACCGGTTTCTCCTAGTACCTGTTTCAATTCCAATAATGGATCTGTAACGGTTCAACTCACCGGAGGAACAGGCCCCTTTCAATACAGTACTAACGGTGGAGTCAATACGCAGATGACTAATTATTTCGGGAATCTTGCTCCCGGCAATTTTTCAATAAACATTACTGATGCGAATGGTTGCGAAGTTGATAGTGTTTTCACCATTACTGAGCCACTGCCGTTGCAAGCTTCAGCAATAGTTACCAATACCACTTGCAGTGATGCTAATGGCATTATATCTTTAAATGCGAGTGGTGGTACCGGATCACTGAACTATAGTATTAATGGAGGATTAACTTATCAGAGTTCAAATAATTTTAGTAATATTACTTCTGGGGTTTATCCACTTTTTGTACAAGATGCCAATGGCTGTATGGTTACTGATTCCATTCTAATTACCGATTCCCCTGCTCCTACTGTAATTTCAATTACCGGAACTGATGCAACCTGCAATGGTGCCAATAATGGAATTGTTTCAGTGAATACAAGTGGTGGCGCTTTGCCGCTTCAATACAGCATTAATAATGGTAGTTCTTATCAATCAACAAACGATTTCAATAGTTTGTCACCGGGGGTTTATGATGTTTTAATTTTGGATGCAAACGGTTGTTCAGTTGCTACATCAGCAACTATTTCTGAACCCTCTGAAATATTGTTGAATACTTTTTCAAATGCAACACTTTGTAATGGAAGTGCAGATGGAACGGCTTCTGTTTCTGTGCTCGGCGGCATTGCACCTTACACCTATTTCTGGACAAGTGGTTCTTCTGATGAAACAGCTACCAATCTTGCAGCCGGTATTTATGATGTAACGGTAACTGATGCTAATGGTTGTACTGCTATTATGTCGTCAACTGTTGCAGAACCACTTCCTCTATCTATTCAGGATCAAATAACAGATGTGAGCTGTAACGGATTGTCGGATGGTGCCATCCTCTTAGGTTGTTCAGGGGGAACAGCACCATTCACCTATTCCTGGACTCAATCCGGATTATCGGGTCATGATAATTCCGGACTCCTCCCCGGAAATTATTCTGTTACTGTAAATGATGCAAATGGTTGTTCCACTTCTCAATCGTATCAGATTACTGAACCGGACCTAATTCTTGTTACCACGATACCTACTTCTACTTTATGTTTTGGTTCTGCAAATGGTACGGCAACTACAATTGTTACGGGTGGGACCACGCCATACACTTACCTATGGTCTAATAATACAACTAATGCAAATGCAGGGAATTTAGCTTCAGGAACCTACACCGTTACTGTTACTGATGCCAATGGATGTACCTCAGAAACTATTGAAACTATTACCAGTCCTGACCCACTTAGCACTACTATGGTTACAACTGCCGTTACCTGTAATGGTGATGCTAACGGCAGTGCACATGTGACTGTTTCAGGTGGCGTCACACCTTATTCATTTGTATGGAATAACGGTATTACTACTGCCATCGCTCCCGGTTTACCAGGTGGCAATTTCAACGTGATTGTAACAGATGCAAACAATTGTTCCGTTTCCGCATCTGCAACAGTGCAGGAACCTGCTCCACTCATTGTTTATGTTAATGGTTCAGAAACCATTTGTATCGGCCAGTCTACTACTATTAGCGCATCAGCATTTGGAGGTAATGGAGGATATCAATTCTTATGGAGCAATGGCTTTACAGGATTAAGCCAGTTGGTAAGTCCGATAATAACTTCACCTTATACAGTTACAGTTACCGATATGTTGGGATGTACCGCCGCAGGTACTCCTGTTGTTGTTGTAGTGAATCCATCACTTGCCCTCGGAATTTCTCCATCCGATACCATCTGTGAAGGTGAACAAAGTTTACTAGTTGCAAATGCCTCGGGTGGTAATGGTGGACCTTATTCTTATGTGTGGGCAGGCTTAAACAATACCGGCGCTCAAGTAATTGTTTCACCTCCGATTACTACAACGTATATAGTTACCGTTAGTGATGGTTGTGGAACTCCGTCCGCGACTGCCAATGTGGAAATAGTAGTGAACCCATTGCCGGTTGTACAATTCACACCGGTACCTTTTGAAGGCTGCGCACCATTAGAGGTGTTCTTTAATAATGGTACTTATACCGCTACAACCGGTACTCAATTTCAGTGGTACTTTGGTGATAATTCAGCCGGAAGCTCTGATTTTGAGCCGCTACATTTATATTCTGAACCTGGAAATTATACCGTGACTTTGAAAGCAATATCTGCTGAAGGGTGTGAGGCTCAATTGATATTGCCTGATGCTGTTAAAGTTTATCCGGTTCCTGTTGCCGGAATTGGTACCACTCCTGCTGTTGCCAGCATTCTAAATCCGGTAATTAGCTTTTATGATACCGGCTCCGGCGCTACCTGGTGGAACTGGAACTTCGGCGACAACTCGGCATTATCGGCTGAACAAAATGTGCAACATTCCTTCCTGGAAACAGGTATTTATAATATCCTACTTTATGTGATGAATGATTTCGGCTGTAGTGATACAGCGTATAGCGAGATTATTATTGAAGGTACCACTACAGTTTATATACCTAATGCCTTTACGCCTAATGGCGATGGAATAAACGATGTATTTAATGTTACCGGTATTGGTATTGATGGTGTTCAGATGTCAATATTTAATCGGTGGGGAAATAAAATTTTTACTACAGAAAATGTCAACGACGGATGGAATGGCTTTGATGCTTATTCAGGCACTAAATGTGAAACCGGTGTTTACATTTATACCGTTAGAGTAAAAACATTCAATGGCGACTATAAAGATTATACCGGAAGGGTAACACTTGTAGAATAATTCTTCTATTAAATTTATGAAAAAAACAGTGCTCATTCACGGCTTCATTGCCGGTGCCATTTTAATTGTAATGATCTATTTTATGTTATGGCTTGTTGGCGATACCAATAATTTCGATAAAGGTGAGTCTATAGGTTATATTTCTATGGTCATGGCATTCTCGATGGTGTTTTTTGGTATCCGTTCCTATCGTGACAAACACCTAGGCGGATCAATCACCTTCAACAAGGCCTTCAGGGTTGGAATTTTAATATCACTAATTGCCAGCCTTTGCTATGTGGCAGGTTGGATGTACTATTTCAATTTTGTTGAAAATCACTTTATCGAAAACTACACCTCATTTTATGTAAATAAATTAAATGCCAGTGGCAAAACTGCTGTTGAAATAAAAACTGAAATTGATGCCTTTACCACTAACATGAAAAACTATAAGGACCCTGCTGTGATGTCACTCTTTACTTTTCTGGAAGTGTTCCCAATTGGATTAATTATTTCAGTGTTATGCGCTTTGTTGATGCGCCGAAAACCAACTGCTGTTTAGCGTTATTCTGAAAATCACTTAATCAGGGTTTTCTGAAAATATCCTGCTTATCCATAGGTCGTATTTTTTCATACCAATTGAATCCCTTTAACTTTAGCTCATTTGCGCTTAATTCATTTATTGGATACAAAGTGGCATCGGGCATAGTAATCATTGTAATACTGCTAATTTTATTTTCATTCAATTGAATTACCATATCAGAACAATCGGCTCTGTTTACACCGGTTAGTTGTTTTTTTCCATTACGGGTATAATAAACAGATTGCCCATTCCCCTCAACATTAATAGTTCTCAATTTATTTTCAGAAAAAAACCCCACCATATTTCTACCTTTTATCTGGTTGTAACGAAAAGTATCTTCTTCAGAAGTGATAAATGCTGCATCAAAAAGTCTCATCTCACTAATTTCAGAATTCGACATTTGCATATTCATAAAATCGGCAGTAAGTTGGTTCTGTCCATTCCACAACACAGGCGCTGTAAAAAATGAAAGCGTTGAATCGGAAGTGGTATAAACCAATGAATCGCATTTACCTTGAAAATCTGTTTTGTAAAAACGAACTCCCTTATAAGCCATCCATTTTCTGAATTTAGAAACCGTATCCTCGCTAGCGAAAAGTGTATCGGCGTGAAGAAACAAGGAGTCAGTTTCAAACTCTTTTATAAGCATTGATTGCCCTGTCACCCATGCCCTTTTATCCAAATCATTATTATAACCCATTTCACCTGTTATAGTAACTTTCTGAACCGAGTCAGAAATGGCCACGTTTCCAAATCCATATCCTGTTTTTGTTTTATTATTGTAAAGCAAACTATCACCCGATAATTTGTTGGCTTTAGATATAATCCAGGCATTTTTTGTAAATGCAGATTTTTCATTGACAGTATCATACCAACCTTTCTCACAATAAATTCTGGCACTGTCGGCGTTTGTGGAATAAATTCTTGTTGGACCCTCAAAACCTGCAATTTTTGATTCGGTATTGTATTTTAAGGTATCCGCATAAATTACATATTTAGGATTAGTAAGTACCACAGAATCCTTGAAGAACAACATTTTGTTTTTTGAAAAGTAGGATCCGCTATTGCTGGTAAGCACATTTTGTTTATCAACAATCTTTCCTCCGTCAAAATAATCGGCGGTTTCCAAATTCATATTATAATTCAGGTTATCGGTGGTAAGCACCATCGTTTTATCGGTCATCACTACATTACCATTTACCTTTGCTTCACGGGAATTCCCATCATATTTCAAAAAATTGCCGGTAAGTTGTATACTATCACCTTGAACAATTTTAATTTTGCCAAAAGCATCCAGACTATTGGTTTCCTGGTATAGATAGGCACTATCACAATACATCAATGCACCCTGATGTTTGAATCTTACATTTCCGAGCAATCGGGAAACATTTTTACCCAGCGATTCGTCACCTTCAAAGGTATCGGCATTTTCAATTTCAACCTGTGATTTATTTTGAGCATGCAAAGAAAAGGGTGCTAAAAAACAGAGCAATACACAGATTGCAAAGCTGAGGCAGAAAAAATTTGTTTTACGTCTGCATTTCATTGATAGGTCAGGCAAATTCAGGATGCCTTGCCAGGGTCTCTTTTCTATCAGGGCCCACTGATACTATTACAACAGGAACACCGAGTTCCTTTTCAAGGAAACTGATATAATCCGATAACTCAACAGGCAACTGACTCACATCATGCAACTGTTTGCCGGATAAAATCCACCCCGGTAATTCCAACAACACAGGTTCAACTTCATTATTCACAATATCAAATGGCATGCGATCAATTTTTCGCCCTTCAAAAATATAATGCGTACATACTTTAATTGTTTTGAAACCACTCAGCACATCCGGCTTAGTCATGATCAATTTAGTAACACCATTTAGCAAAATAGTGTATTTCAAAGCAGGTAGATCAAGCCACCCACATCTGCGTGGACGGCCTGTTGTTGCTCCAAATTCATTCCCTGCTTTTCTAATCAGCTCTCCCGTTTCATCCTCCAATTCAGTAGGAAAAGGGCCGCTTCCAACGCGGGTACAATACGCTTTAAAAATTCCGTAAACCTCACCTATTTTAGAGGGCGCTACACCCAATCCTGTGCAGGTTCCTGCAGTGATAGTATTAGAAGAGGTAACGAAGGGGTAAGAACCAAAATCGATATCGAGTAACGAACCCTGTGCTCCTTCAGCAAGGACTGATTTACCCTCTGTTAAGTAATCGTTTATTTCATACTCGCTATCAATTAAGTTCATAGAACGAATCATTTCAATACCTTCCATGAATCCTGTTTCATATTCCTTAATACTGTTTTCGAAATGATAAAAATTCAATAATTCCTTATGCTTGGCAACTAAAGCATTATAACGACCAATAAAACCGCTGTGTTCAATATCACCTACGCGCAAACCGTTACGGCCCGTTTTATCCATATAAGCAGGGCCGATTCCTTTAAGTGTAGAACCAATTTTGCCCTTACCTTTAATTGCTTCAGAAGCGGCATCAAGCATGCGGTGCGTAGGAAGAATTAAATGCGCCTTACGGGAAATAAAAAGATTTTTGTTGATATCAACACCCATTTTAGTAAGTGCATCAACTTCTTTTTTAAAAATAGCCGGGTCAATAACAACACCATTTCCAATAATATTTACCTTGCCGGGATGAAAAATTCCGGATGGGATAGTGTGAAGCACATGTTTTATACCTTCAAATTCCAGTGTGTGCCCTGCATTGGGCCCACCCTGAAAACGTGCTATCACATCATACCGCGGAGCCAATACATCAACTACTTTGCCTTTCCCCTCATCACCCCATTGTAACCCTAATAATACGTCTACTTTCATTTTTGTGAAATTTAAAATTTACCGACTGTTTATGCTTCTTTCAACAATGAATGCATTGCTTCATCTTCGTTGGGAACAATGGTGAATATATTATTTAATTTGGTAATTAACATCAACGATTTAATATTATCAGGTACCGCACAAATAATTGCCTCTCCTCCTGCTTTTCTTGCACGGGTTAAAATCATAAGTAATGTATTTAATCCGGTACTGTTCATGTAACGGAAAGAACCCATATCAATTACAAATTTTTTAATATCCCTACTAAAAAGTTCATCCAGCTTTTCGAGCAAATCGTTAGCTTGATTTTTTTCAATAAGATTACCTGCAAAATGTATTAAACAATAATCTTTTTTCTCTTCAATTTTAAAGCTAAATTCCATATTCGATTTTAAGTTTTTGGGTTGTTGTTTTTTTTGTTATTTTGAAATTCACATTGTCCATCTCTTGAAAGTTTGTTGCATTTGCCGAATAGATTTAGTGAATGATGCTGAACACTAAAATCTAATAGCTCGCCCATCATCGATTGAATTTGCTGAATACGGGGATCACAAAATTCTAGCACGTGTTCGCAATCGATACAAATTAAATGATCGTGTTGTTTGAATGAATACGATTTTTCAAATTGAGCAATGTTTTTTCCAAACTGATGTTTCGTAATCAGGCTGCAAGCTAATAAATGTTCAATGGTATTGTAAATAGTTGCTCTGCTTACGCGATACTTTTTATTTTTCATGTGAATGTACAGCGACTCCACATCAAAGTGATTGTTGATAGAATAAATTTCGTCGAGTATCGTGAATCTTTCAGGTGTTTTCCGGAATCCTTTTTCCTCGAGGAAAACTGAGAAAATTTTCTTTACTGTTTCTTTAGTACTATCCATTTTTAAAAATCAATGTCAGATTCGCAAAGTTACTGATTCGTATCCATCCGTGATACGCTTAAAATACCATTGATTTGGCTCAATTTCGCCATTAATTTCTTAAGGTGCTCTGTATCATGCACAAAAAGCATAATAGTCCCCTCAAATAGCCCTTCGTTGCTGTCGATACTAATCGATCGCATATTGACTTTCAATTCATTTGAAATTACCCTGGTAATATTGTTCACAACTCCTACATCATCTGCTCCGGTGATTTTAATACCCGCAAGGAAGGCAATTTCTTTTTGTCCGGTCCAACGCGCCTTTACAATACGATACCCGTGTTTCGACATTAATTGAATGGCATTTGGGCAATTGGTTCGATGTATTTTGATGCCTTCTCCAACAGTTACAAAGCCAAAAACGTCATCGCCCGGGATAGGATTACAACATGGAGAGAGCTTGTAATCGATCTTATCCATGTTTTCGCCAATTACCAGCATATCAGCTGAACCGCGAACTGTTTTCACAAGCTCGTCAAACGATTGGCCTTCAGGCTTTTGAACAGCCTTTTGCTTTGGAACTCCCTCTTCCGTAAAGAAATCACGAAGGTTCTTCAAATCAATTGCTTCAATGGCTATGCGATGATACAGATCGATAGCGGTAGGCACTTTGTAAAAAAGAAGCAGGTCATTAATATGAAAACTTGAAGGATTCACTTTCAGACTACGAAGTTTTCGATCCAGTTTTTCCTTTCCTTCGTCAGCCGACATCCTCTTTTGTTCTTTGAGGGCTGTTTTAATTTTGGATTTAGCCTTTGCTGTAACTACAAAACTCAGCCAGTCTTCCTTAGGATGTTGCTTTGTAGAAGTGAGGATTTCAACCTGATCACCACTGTGTAACTTATGGCTGATTGGAACCAGTTTATGATTAATTTTTGCACCTATACATCGGCTACCAATATCTGTATGGATTTCGAACGCAAAATCAAGCGCTGTGCTTTCAGATGGAAGTGTTTTTAAATCTCCTGAAGGAGTGAAAATAAAAATTTCGTCTGCAAACAAATTAAGTTTAAAGTCATCGATAAAGTCAATAGCATTTGGGTCGGCATTCTCCAACAGTTCCCGAATACGGCCCAACCAATCGTCCAAAGCATTTTCTGCTGCTGTTTCTTTATATTTCCAATGTGCCGCATATCCTTTTTCAGCAATTTCATCCATCCGCACAGAACGAATCTGAACCTCCACCCATTTACCACTATTACTCATTACGGTAGTATGTAACGATTCGTAACCGTTAGCTTTGGGAGTGGAAATCCAATCACGGAGCCGATCGGGATTGGGGACAAAAAAATCAGTAACAATTGAATATGCTCTCCAACAATCGGCCTTCTCTTGTTCCTGAGGACCATCCAATATAATTCGAATGGCAAAAAGGTCGTATATTTCCTCAAATGGAACTTGTTGTTTTTTCATTTTGTTCCAGATGGAATTAATAGATTTAGGCCTGCCTTTAATTTCGGCCTTAAATCCCATCCGTAAAAATTCCTCTTTGAGGGGTTTAATAAACTCTGAAATAAACTTGTCGCGATCTTTTTTTGATTGCTGAAGTTTTTCAGCAATGGTTCTATAAACTTCGGATTCGGTATGCTTCAGCGCCAAATCATCGAGCTCAGTTTTGATTGAATACAATCCGAGACGGTGAGCGAGCGGTGCATAAAGATAGGCGGTTTCAGAAGCTATTTTGAGTTGTTTTTCTCTGGGTAATGAACCTAGAGTTCGCATGTTGTGCAACCGATCAGCAAGTTTGATTAAGATTACCCTTACATCATCGGAAAGTGTTAACAACATCTTCCTGAAATTTTCAGCCTGCAACGAACTTTTCTGATCGAAAACGCCTGAAATTTTTGTGAGGCCATCAATAATTTTCTCCACCTTCGGACCGAAAAGTCCGCGAATATCTTCCAAAGTAAGGTGTGTATCCTCCACTACATCGTGCAAAAGAGCACAAACAATAGCAGTGGCTCCTAATCCAATCTCCTCAGCCGCTATTTGAGCCACAGCAATAGGATGATAAATATAGGGCTCACCGGAACGTCGCCGCATATCCTTGTGTGCCTCCAAAGCAGTATCGAATGCCAACCGGATCTGTTTCCGGTCGGCTTTATCGATACTATTTCTACATGCTCTGAGAAGGGATCGGTAACGTTTGAGAATTTCTTTATTCTCAGCTTCCTGATCCAGCACAGGCACTCCTAAGGATGTGGATTTATCTAACAAATCAAGTTCTGCTTTCTCTTCAAAAATAACAATTAAGAAGCTTAGTTGGCTACCTGCGATGCAGATTTTTTTCTTGCAAGGATAGAGAAATCACTTTCAAATTTACGAATGGTATTGGTGAGTCGACCCAAAGCAGTTACTTCCATTTCCACTACATCATTTTCCTTTAACCATTGTGGGTTAAAGTTTTTGGGATCATTCAACATTCCCGTTCCATTTAGTTCCAGAAAGCATCCGGTGCCAACCGTTCCCGAACCAATTACATCGCCCGGATATAAGTACGTTCCATAGGATGCTCGTTCAATAAGCTCTTCAAAGGTCCAATTCATATCACCGGTATTGCCGCTTGATACTTCAAGTCCATTTACCCAACATTTCATCTCTAGGTTGAAATTTGTTCCGGTATGTCCCTCCGGCGGTGCAATTTTATAAGCATCCAATTCATCGGAAGTAACTAGCATTGGTCCGATTACAGTGGCAAAATCTTTCCCTTTAGCAGGACCCAGATTTAATTTCATCTCTTCCATTTGCAGTGTTCTCGCGCTTAAATCATTCATGATGGTGTAACCTGCGACATAAGTTTCCGCCTCTTCAGCCTTGATATTGATACCTTTACGACCAATAATACATGCCCACTCCAACTCAAAATCCAATTTTTCGAAATGATCAGGCATACAATAAACATCGCCGGGACCAACTACTGAACGGTGGTTGTTGAAATAGAAAACGGGATATTCGTCAAACTCCTGAATCATTTCAACTCCCCGATTGCGGCGAGCAGCTTCAACATGTTGGCGGAATGCATAACCATCCCTTAAGGAAGCAGGCCTGGTGATTGGGGCCATGATCTGCAATTTTTCCATGTCCAAAGAACGGGTACCCATCATACCGGTTTTAATAAGATTGTCGATGTCCTTTGCCACCGACATAACATGAGGACCCGATTTCAGGAAATCCTTCATGTTATCGGGCATTTTAAGGGCACTCTTTACCGAAGCGGCCAGCTTAAGATTGTAAACTTTGTTGTTGATGACCAATCCGAGCTGTTCTTTGCCAAATTCTAGATAAGTTACAAGTTTCATAATTTTAAATTTTTAAAAAGGTGTGTGTGTTAATAGTATAATTGGTTACAAATTTATTAAATTTTAAAACCGATTTGCAATAATTCAGAATCGTTCGCTATTTACGACCTTATTTGTTTGCTATTAATTGAATAACAATACTAAACGAAACTTGTTACCTTTTTCAATTGTCGATGAATTTACTAAAACCGGCTGATTTTTTATCTTTTATTCTCTTTAAAGGATCATATTTAAATTTTATATCTCCATTTTTATCAGTTGTTGCATTAATGAAAACATTCATTCCCTTAGCTCCTTTGTCAACAACATTCTCCGATAATTCATCCCAATCCCGTTTTTTTAAATTCCCAACAGGTATTTGTATCGTCATATCAGTTTTTCCATCTAGAAAATAACTTCCTTGCAAATACATTTCTAAGACAGAAGAATTTACTTTCATCCTATCGAAATAAATCTCATTTCCATTCACTGAAAAATTATTTGATATTTCTGAAAATTTTATGTCAGAAAAATTTCTTTTCGGGAAAATAAATCGCCCTAGTTTACCTATTGGCTGAAAACCTTTCAGTTCACCATTAGTAATGGAAAGATCCACCGTTCCCATTAGTGAATTATGTTTTATTTCGGTTTTGTTGTCCATCTCAAAACTGATCACACTTTGAGCATTAAATATTCCATCAATATTTTTTCCCGTAATAATTGTTTGTCCAAAATTGTCAAAAGAGGTAAACACCTTTTTAATATTTAGCAATTTCATGTTGGCATCAGCATGTACAGAAAATAAATTCGGATTAACTTCTTTTAATATGCCACTCAATCGAACATTTCCATCTGCATGATTAAAATTAAGATTATTTAGTTTCCATTCATTCTTAATAAGCTTCACATTTCCAGAAAAGTTCGTTGCAATAAAATTTTTAAATTCAATTTTAGCAACCTCCATTTTCATATCAAGTACACTTGCATTTAAAAAATTATCGAGTTTACTTCCTTCCGTAAAGAACCTGGAACTTTTGTTTTGTTTAACAACTCCGGTAGATTTTCTCTCTGATAAAAATGGTAAAAAATCCTTTATGTTTATATAAGGCGAACTGATACTCCATGATAATTTTGCATCTTGCTTTTTATTGTTGATGAAATCAATTAAGCCTGGGGCTTCTCCTTTTAATACTAATTGACTAGAGCCCGAGTTGCAGGATAATTTTTCAATATTAACATCCGAGTTATTAATAGTTATTTTGCCATTTATATTACTGAATGGCATTGATCGTGGTCCATACAGTGCACTTCCATTTTGAATAATGATAGTTCCTTTTACTAATGCATTTAGTTTGGACTCAACGGGGTTGGCTGTCACCGAAAGTACGTACGAGGCGGTACCTTTTGAAAATATAAATAATTGTGCACCTACTAAATCATTTACAAACTTCAGAGGGAAATTACCTGATAGAGTAGTTGAAATATGAGGTTTGATGAGATTTTCAATCAATATCAGTTCGGCTTTAACAGGAATATTTTCCCACACAGAATTAAATTCTTTTATCGCAATAAATGAGTTAGTATCAGAGGGTGCTAATAAAGTATCCAACTTATTGGAATAGTCGGCAATCAGATTACAGGAATTAAATTCATTAGACTTGTAGTTTAAATTATTTTTGTGGGTAACAAAGTGCACTTTTACTTCAGGTAAACTGCCATAAGACAGCTTGGCGGTAATCTGTGCTTCGAAATTCACAGGATATTTGAAATTTATAGCTGATAACCGATTCACCAATTTATCTGTACCCAATTTCAGAACATCATTAAAAACAACATCATTTGAACCAATTGTTAATGCAATAGAACCCGAATCGGCCAAATTGATACTGGAACTAATTTGATAAGATTGTTTATTCAAAACAATAGTTGACGTTGGAATTTCTAACACTTTCTTAATCGGAGAATAGTTAATTTTTAGTGTGGTTTTAAAATCAGCATTCCTGCACCACAATCCTTTACTAATGTTAAATCCCAGGAACTTTATAATTCCATTGGCTTCTACACTAGTGAATTTCTCCTCTCCTTCTAAATGAAAATCGCATTTCAGTTCTTCACAAAACACATTGTAAAATTTTTGTTTCGGTTGATCACGGTAGATGAATCTGAAATTTTTAAATACTAATTGTTTGAACCGCGTTTGAAAGGTATTTGCTCCAGCAGCACTGTTCTTTTCTAAAAGGTATTTATTCGAATAGCCTGTCGAATCGGTAAAGACATAAAGATTTCCATTTTCGAGCGTAATATTTTCAATATCCAATTTAGAAGACAACAAATCTTTAATATTTATTTTTATAAATACATTTTCAGCATGCAACAATTCCATTTTGTGTTTTGAATACATGGTATCCCGGGCAGAAAATTCCTTTAAGTTGATAGAAGTAGCAGGAAAATATTTAAATATGTTAAAACTAAAATCGGAACTTCGAACCTCCCCATTTAATTCATCACCAATGGCATCGGTAACCTCCTTCACAATTCGCTCCTGATTAAAGTAAATATAGGTGAAAGAAATAACCGCAACAAGAAAAAGGAGACCCATCACTCCAACCATTATCCCAATTAACCACCGCATTATTTTGCGAAACATATCTAGATTCTTAATATTAATCTTTCTTAGGCAAATTTAATATTCTCTGATTAGATAAAGCTATATGCACGACTTTAGTTTTGAATTACAAAATATAATAACTTTTAGGCCGCTACTTGAAAGGGAAAATTGAATTTTTTTATAAAAACAACGATCGTTAAAACAGATTTTCACACCTAAGTGATCTATTTTCTTTAAATTTGTAACTCAAAATAATGAATTAATCATGCCTCAATACCATACCCTAGGTCAAATTCCGCACAAGCGCCATACTCAATTTCGTAAACCAAATGGGGAACTGTATTCAGAAGAATTATTTTCAACCCACGGTTTTTCAAGTGTGTATTCCCTCATTTATCATCTCTATCCGCCTACGATTGTTAAAGAATTGGGACCTGTTTTTTCCAGAGAACCTAAAGTAGCACATCAACGCTTTCTTCGCCATTACAGTCTTATGGGGTTCAAGGTCGCGCCCGAAGATGATTATATCATGAGTAAAAAGCAGGTACTGGTAAATAACGATCTCCAGATTTCCCTTGCAGCACCCAGAAAATCAATCACCGATTACTTCCTCAAAAATGCTGATGCAGATGAACTCATTTTTGTGCATGAGGGAAGCGGTGTTATGCACTCCCTTTACGGAAGCATTGAATTCAGCTACGGCGATTACCTCATTATACCAAGAGGCACCATTTTTCAGCTCCATTTCAATACGTCAACTAATCGGTTGCTAATTGTAGAATCCTTCAGCCCTATTGAAATACCGCGGCGTTACCGTAATGAGTACGGACAATTGGAGGAGCATGCTCCTTTTTGCGAGCGCGACATCCGAAAACCGCAAAACCTGGTTACTCACGATGAAGAAGGTGATTTTAAGGTGCTAATTAAAAAGCAGGGACTCGTTTACACTTATATATATGCTAATCATCCGTTCGATGCCATTGGATGGGATGGAAATAATTACCCATGGGCATTTTCCATTCATGATTTTGAGCCCATCACCGGTAGGGTGCACCAGCCACCGCCTGTACATCAAACCTTTGAGGCCCATAACTTTGTAATTTGTTCCTTCGTGCCCAGAATGTACGATTACCACCCTCAGGCAATACCAGCTCCCTATAATCACAGTAACATCGATTCCGATGAGGTACTCTATTATGTGGATGGTGATTTTATGAGCAGAAAAAATGTGGAACGCGGTCAAATAACATTGCATCCGGGAGGAATTCCTCACGGACCTCATCCCGGTACTGTAGAAAAATCGATCGGCGCCAAGGAAACTAAAGAGTTGGCAGTAATGATTGATACCTTCAAACCCTTGTGGCTCACAGAAGAAGCGCTCCAGATATCAGATGATTCGTATTATAAGTCGTGGCTCCATTAACAGCTATTTTAAGCCAACTATCTGATGCTTTTATCTCAGATAATTGTAACTTTTTTCAACAGATGCAACCCTCTAAATAGGTCTGGCGTCAATCTGTGGTACAAAAGTGACATTTAAGTCTTAATCCATTTTTCAATTCTTGCAATAAATATATCTGTAATGCGGCTTCCTAAAATTAATTTCGTATTTTTGAACCTGCTATTAAATGCGTATAAATTAACCTAATGCATATATTGAATAACCTAAAACCATGAACATGAGGAAGTTACTCTTTACATTATTACTATTAAGCAGCTCTTTTCTGCTGAGAGCCCAGGTTTACGTTGAGGATTTTGAAACTCCTCCTTATGCGGTAACCTCGAGTGGAGCACCCGGTTTTGATATCAACACCAGATTGTACACCAGTATTACTAGTTGTGATACTTCATTTGTTGATGCACCCGGGAGTGTTAGTTATCTGGAAACGGATCCGATCGATTGCTCCTTTAACTTTTTTGTTAAGCTGCAATTCAACCAGATCTGTAAAATTGAGTTCTTTGATAATGCTACTATCGAAATTTCTGTAGATGGTGGTACTACCTGGACCCAATTAGAAGATAATGCAGGTGGATTCACCAACTGTCATTACAACGGAACCGGATTATTCCGCACCCAGGGAAGTCGCTTCCAGGAAGCCAGCTATGGAGCTTGGCAACCGGGTCAATCTACCATTCCAGATAATACCTGGTGGCAAGCTGAAACTATTGATGTTTCCGACTTAGCGGGAAATAATTCGGATGTAAGATTCCGTTTTGTACTTGCTGATGGAAATAACTCCGGTGGTGCAGGTAGAAATGGTTGGGCAATTGATGATATCGTTGTTACTGCCACACTGTGTGAAACAGACCTTCCAAATGTATATCCTTATGGTGCTCAGTATTCAGGTACTGTTTATAACCTCGGACCTTATAATATTCAAGCTCAGTTTACAGATGCCTCTTTAATTGCATCTGCAATTTTGAATTATACTGTAAATGGTGTTGCCCAGGCAGGAGTTTTAATGACTAATGTTTCTGACAGTACCTACTTAGGTCAAATTCCGGTTGTTCTTGCTAATGGAGATTCTATTGCTGCGGGTGATTCTATCTGTTTTAATATTGAAGTTACTGATGCCTCCTTCTGTGCCAACATAAACTATTTCCCCGGCCCAGGGCCTAACGACACGCAGTGCTTTGATGTACAGGCTGGTATATCTTTTCCTTATTGCGATAATTTTGATATTACTACCAACCTATGGACTGATTCTACAGCAACCCCGGGAACTCAATGGGAATTAGGAACGCCTGCATTTGGAGCCACCAGCTCCGCTTATTCAGCTCCTAATTCTTGGGATATCAATCTTACTACTGCCTATAACAATAGCGCAGTAGCTTACCTCCTTTCACCTGAACTAAGCTTTAACATTGGTGCCGGTGCCAAATTGGAATTCTGGAGAAATAATAATACAGAAGCTTTTTGGGATGGAGTGCGTATTGAGTGGTCAACTGACTTATTGCTTTGGAATGTATTATCACCTTATGTGCAAACCGATCCATTGTGTGTAGATTGTGAAAACTGGTACACACAGCCTGCTTTAAACTCGAGTCAACTTCCTGGTTGGGATGGCAACTCCGGAGGATGGATTAGATCATCAGTTCTATTAGGTACACAATTTAATAACCTTCCTTCATGTTGGTTCCGTTTCGTGTTTACTTCTGATGCATCGGTTACTTTGGATGGATTCTCCATTGATAACTTCTGTATCACCCTTCCTCAACCTGAAGATGTGGGTGTTGCAGCTATAACACAACCAGGTTCAACAGGTCCTGCAGGAAACTGTTTGGATGTAATCGTAACCGTTAAAAATTATGGTTTGAATACCCAAACATCCTTCCCTGTAACTTATGTAGTTAATCCTGGAGGTCTTACCGGTACTGCTACTTATACCGGAACTCTTACGCCAGGCGCAACTGCACAGGTAACCATCCCTTGCTTTACTGTTCCCGTTGGTGTTTATTCTATTTGTGCTTATACCAGTTTACCTGGTGATGGCAACAATTTTAATGATACTACTTGTAGTACCTCTTTGGGAATACCGGTACTTACCCTTACTGCTTGCGACGATTTCGAAAACGGAAATAATGGTTACCAGACTGCTTCTACCAATGTTGGTTCTGCAGAATGGCAATTAGGAACTCCGAACTTTGGAGCAACTACAGGAGCTCATTCAGGTATCAATGCATGGGATATTAACCTGAATAATGGTTACGGTTTTGGTACTATTGCTACTTTAAACACTCCTATTTATGATCTTGTTGGTGCTGTAAATCCTTACCTCTCTTTTTGGAGAAATCAAAATACTGCAGGCGGTGAAGGTTTACGTGTTTACTATAATGCAAATGGCTCAGGAAACTGGGTGTTGCTTGGTACCGTAGGTGATCCTGATGGATTCCGCTGGTATAACAACCCTGCTTTGAACTTCGGTAATGCCGGATGGGATGGCTCTTCAGGAGGCTGGAAAGAGTCTCGTTACTACCTCCAAAATGTGATCAATATTTCCGGTGCAACTTTTATTCAATTTAGATTTGAATTTGAAAGTGCCTTTAACGGAGTTCCTAATGATGGTGTTAGTATCGATGATTTCTGTGTTAAACAACCTGGTCCTGATGATGTAGGTGTTACACTTATTACCGAACCTACTCCTAACAGCCCTGCCGGTGGTACCTCTAACGTTACCGTTCAATTAAGAAACTTTGGTACTGCTCCTCAAGTAACAATTCCTGTTTGGTACCAAATAGACGCTCAGCCTCCTGTAAATGCTACCTTCAATGGTAACCTAGCAGCTAATGCTGTAGCAACCTTCAGTATGCCAACCTTTACTGTTCCATCCGGACAGTTTGATTTCTGCGCTTGGACTGAATTGCCAGGTGATTCCGATAATTCAAATGATACTACTTGTACACAGAGTGTTGGTGTTCCTGTAATTCCATTAAGTTACACAGGTCCTTATATTGACAATTTTGATGGTCCGAACGTTGGATGGAGTACATTAACTCCAGGAAACTCAACAACTATTTGGGAACTTGGATCACCTGCTTACGGAGCAACTAACAATCCGCATTCAGCTCCTAATTCATGGGATGTGAATTTGATTTCTGCC
>JBBQVM010000008.1:0-27003 GCA_038211525.1 Bacteroidia bacterium | reverse complement strand
ACCATGCCCAAAACACCAAACGTTTCCCCTTTTTTGTGCGAAGACAAAAAAGGGGAGGAACGTTAACAGTAAAATTAAAATTCTATTTTTCATTATTTTATTACAGTAATCTTTTTAAAATAAACTACATTGTTTATATCTGTTACTTTAATAAAATAAATGCCGGGAACAAAATTAATACCCACAGTCTCGCCTCTTATGTCTCCTGCAATCGATTTTAGAAGATTGTTCTTGGTGTCGTAAAATTCAACTAGTTTGAATGCAGTATTGATTCCATTAATTACTACAAACTCCTGCGTTGGATTTGGAATAGCAGAAACAGATTCAACAAGAGGTGTTACAGGTATTTCAATCGTTGTTTCATTATTTGAAATTCTGGCAGAAGTTACAATGGGATGAATTTCCAAAAAAAGCATGGGAGCTGCGGTATACATAGCATCGCCGGATTGGTACCAATTCATATATGCAATTGATTCCAGAGTTGTTGAATCTGTGGAACTCATTGCCGAATCAATGGCAATGGTATTCAGATAAATATGATTCACCGTTTTTTTGTAATATTCAATGTCATTATCTTCGGTAACTGCATCGTTTACACCTAAGGCAGTTAAAACCGAATCGGGTAAAACACTCAATTCATTTACTCGTGCCAGCTCTCCAATATTTAAGGATTGCATGGAATAATAAAAATTCTGATACGTAGTATCACTAGGCTCACTTAAATAGAGGATGCTCGTATCATTTTTCAAGGCCAGATAGGTGTTCATTCTTGCAATATAAGTATTCTCGTCAACATATTCTGCAAACTGCAACGAATCGTAAACCACATCACCATAAAGCTCATCTCTACTTCTCTGATCAGAATAATCATCACAAACGACATTTCCGGTTCCTGGCACTCTTAACAAGATTGATGAGAGTTTTACACCTGTCAGGTGTAAAAGTAAGAATTTTCACTGGAAATGGCAATATCCATTGATTAAGATAAACCTCGTTTCCACGAAAGGCTTTTCGTTCTCCTCCCTTGGTAATAATTCGTTGCTTTAACAACACTCGTCTGCGGGAGTGGTTGGTCGTCGTATCTCCTCTCCGCCCTGAAGGGCGGAGTTAGTAAATTGTTTTTGGGCTCCGAGCAATTTCATTGATCGAGTTGATTTCTGCTCTCTCGAATAAGGGCTGAAGCCCCTATACGAGTTTTACATTTTAGATGACTCGGCCCTTTAGGGCAAACTACGCCAACGAAAAGGTGTTGTTCCATTAACAAATTAATTTACTAACTCCGCCCTTCAGGGCGGTGAAGGACTAAGACAAGAATTCGGGCTTTAGCCCTTTTATGAATTTGTCCGAAAACTAATGTCAATCGAACAACCAATACTCATACTTACTCCGCATTTTCGATCAAAATAGATGTCCATCCAATAGCGAATTCTTCCTCTAGCTCTTCTCTTTAGGGCAAATTGCGCCAACGAAAAGGTGTTGTTCCATTAACAAATTAATTTACTAACTCCGCCCTTCAGGGCGGTGAAGGACTAAGACTAGAAATCGGGCTTTTAGCCCTCCACCAAACTCGTTCAAACTCAAAATTAAGTTGAGGAAATTATTTTTGTTAAGAATGTGCTATGAAATTTAATCACGTGAAGTGATAACTTAACTCTGTTTTTCCTTCTTGTAAAAATTCACCGAAAAAAATTATCGATGAAATAAATATTAACCTAAGAAAATTTTAAATTTACTCGCAAAATCAAAAAGTATTCTCCGAAAGGATATTAAAATCACCTGACAAATGAAAAACGAAAAACGAAATGCTAAAATTGCAACCATCATTATTTTTATTGCATTGATTCGTACCATTACAGAGCCGTTACGATTGCACTATTTCGCTACGGAGGTTTTATCTTTTGATCAGCTAAAAGTTTTTATTATTGCCGCTACGGTAGTTTCCGTAGGACTTCTGGTAATGACTGTTCTTTATTATTACGAATGGTTTAAAACCATTGTTATGGTGGCGGTCTTATGTATTGTTATCATGCTGATTTTAAAATATAATTATCTTTAAAGGGCTAAAAGTGTAACCTATTAAAAAAGGGAGCATCGTTTTCGTGATGCTCCCTTTTTTAATGATTTTTTTTATTTCAAAAAACTAGTACTTTTACAACTAAAGATAAAACATCCTCCTTATGCAAAAGCGATTAGTTAAAAAAGATAAAAAAATATTTGGTGTATGTAGTGGACTTGGTTACTACTTTGACGTAGATCCCACACTTGTCCGCGCACTGTTTCTGATAGCGTTCCTCATTTTCGGATCGGGATTATTGGTGTACATCATTCTTGCATTGGTCATGCCGAATGATACAACCGGTTCCTGATTAATCACGACGCGTTTTTCTGGGAGCACCACTTTTGTAGCCGTCGCCACCGGTTTTGCCGGCTTTACGACTATGGTATCCCCCTTCACGTTCCTGACCGTATTTTCTTTCCCCACCACCACTTTCAGAACGAGCTCCGGAATAACCACCCTTATCACGGTATCCTCCGCCACCACCACCACTTCTCTTGCGATCGCCGCCGTAGCTACGACCTCCGCCACCACCGGTAGATCCTCCTCCTGCTCCTCCCTGTGATATGTCGACACGAACTTTACGTCCTTTAAAAACCTCACCATCGTAAGCAGTAAGAACACCCGGTAAAATTTCTTTATCGATATCAACAAAAGAATAGACACCTTTAATATCGATACGACCAATGGAACCGCCTTTAATATCGGCAGTATCACAAATATATCTTAACATTTTACTAGGGTCAAAACCATCTGCTGAACCCAGATTAATGAATAAAGTATCTTGATTGGAATTACGCACTTTACCTCTTTCAGCACCTGCACCAGGACGGGATGAATCCACATTGATATCGGGAGCATTGCGATAATAATCGAGGAAGCGGTTAAATTCCAAAGAGGTAAATCGTTTAATAACCTCCTCTTTTGAAAGGTCTTTTAACTCTTCCATAATTCCCGGAAGGTAAGAACCTATGGCAGCTTCGTTTACTTCAACAGAATGCACTTTTTGAATAAGGTGCATCAATTGTTTTTCACAAACTTCAAAACCATCAGGAACTTTTGCCTGCGTAAATTTACGATTCAACATTCTTTCAATCTGACGTACCCTTCCAATCTCTTTCATGTTAATAATCGCGATTGCAATACCTGACTTCCCTGCACGAGCAGTTCTTCCACTACGGTGGGTATAAACTTCGGTATCGTCGGGTAATTCGTAATTGATTACGTGGGTGATGTCACTCACATCAATTCCTCTTGCCGCTACATCAGTTGCAATTAACAATTGTAGAGAGCGGTTACGGAAAGAACCCATTACTTTATCACGTTGTTGCTGACTAAGATCGCCGTGAATAGCATCGGCACTGTAACCATCTTTAATTAATTTTTCAGCAATATCCTGAGATTCAATTTTCGTTCTGCAAAAAACAATACCAAAAATATCAGGGTTAGAGTCGACGATTCTTTTAAGCGCCATATAACGGTCGCGCGCATGTACTACGTAATAAACGTGTTCAATATTCGCAGCACCTTCATTCTTTTTACCAACCGTTAGTTCAAATGGATTCTCCATATATTTTCTGGAGATATTCCTTACTTCAGGTGGCATGGTAGCTGAAAACAACCAGGTCATTCGTGTATCGGGCGTATTTTTGAGAATATAATCGATATCTTCCTGAAATCCCATGTTGAGCATTTCATCCGCCTCATCAAGCACAACGAATGAAATTTCGTTTAGGTTAATCGTTTTTCTATCCAGTAAATCAATCAATCGACCCGGAGTAGCCACAATAATTTGAGCACCTCTTCTAATCTGATCCATTTGCTTGGTGATACTTGCGCCACCATAAACCGGAACAATGTGAACACCTTTCATTCCGTTCGCAAATTTTTCCATGTCGTTTGAAATCTGCACGCACAACTCTCTGGTTGGTGCCAGCACGAGTGCTTGTGTTTTCTTCTGACCAAAATCAAGCAGCTCCAACAGTGGTAAACCAAAAGCAGCCGTTTTTCCTGTACCCGTTTGAGCCAGTCCTATAAAATCTCGATCGCCTTTTAGCAGTGCGGGTATCGCCTGCTCTTGTATTGGTGTAGGGTTTTCAAAACCCAATTTTTCAATTCCTTCCAGAACCCTTTCACTAAGTCCCAGCAATTTAAATGATTCCATTCTATTTTTTTGTCTTTAATACCTGAAAATCAGGTAAATTCGGTGCAAAGGTAGGCTTAATTTTGGCAATTAACTATGGTTCACACGAATAAAGTCTTTTAAGGAGAATGATTACCTTTGCACTCTATAATTTTAATTATCCCTTAAAAAGAACATAAGTCATTATGAAAGAAGTATATATAGTGTCGGCAACTCGCACGCCTATTGGTGCATTTGGAGGTATATTGAGCTCCTTTACAGCAACTCAACTAGGTGCCATTGTGATTAAAGAAGCTGTTAAAAAGTCGGGTTTGAAGCCTGAAGATATCCAGGAAGTGTTCATGGGAAACGTACTTTCAGCCAATGTGGGTCAAGCTCCTGTAACACAGGCTTCCATTTTTGCCGGCCTACCTAATACAACTCCCGGTACCACCGTGAATAAGGTTTGTGCATCGGGTATGAAGGCGATCATGTTAGGCGCGCAATCCATTATGTTGGGTGATAATGATATTGTAGCTGCCGGGGGCATGGAGAGCATGTCGAATGTTCCCTATTATCTTGATAAAGCCCGTAATGGTTACCGTTTAGGGAATGGTCAAATTATTGACGGTCTGGTGAAAGATGGCCTTTGGGATGTGTATAATAATTACCACATGGGAAATGCTACTGAATTATGCGCTACCGAATGCAAAATAAGTCGTGAAGAACAGGATGCGTATGCTATTGAATCGTATAAACGTTCAGCGAAAGCTTATGCTAATGGTGCTTTCGCAGAAGAGATAGTACCGGTAGAGGTTCTTCAAAGAGGAAAAGATCCTATGAAAGTTGCTGAAGATGAGGAATACAAAAAAGTAGATTTCACTAAAATCCCAACTTTAAAACCTGCCTTCCAAAAGGACGGAACTGTTACCGCTGCCAATGCATCTAAACTAAACGACGGAGCTTCCTGCGTTATATTGATGAGTAAAGAAAAAGCAGATGCGATGGGGATAAAGCCACTAGCTAAAATTATTGCTTTCGCAGATGCACAACAAGCACCTGAATGGTTCACCACTGCTCCTTCAAAAGCATTACCTAAAGCCGTAGCAAAAGCAGGACTCTCCTACTCCGATATGGATTACTTTGAAATTAATGAGGCTTTTAGTGCTGTTGCGATAGCCAATAACCGTGAAATGAAATTAGATCCTGCCAAAGTAAATGTGAATGGCGGTGCTGTTGCATTAGGTCATCCACTGGGTAGTTCAGGAAGTAGAATTGTTGTTACTCTAATTAATGTGTTGAAACAAAATAAGGCAAAATACGGAGCAGCAGCAATTTGTAACGGAGGCGGTGGTGCCAGTGCCATGATTATTCAGAATATGTAATTTCAGCTATACACCCTTACCTTGACACACGGTATTTGCAGTTTAACGGTTATTCCTTTGCGGAAAGAACCCTCACACCGAAGTGAGATGGTTTCGCAAGTTCTTTTTGGAGAACATTTCGAAGTATTTGAAAATACCAATGGTTGGTGTAGAGTGAAATTAGCCTATGATCATTATGAGGGATGGATTGCATTTTCGCAAATTACTGCCATCAATTTAGAAGAATATATCAAACTCAACAAAGAACAATATTGTGTTTCGGTAGATCTGGTTCAAATCATGATCCACGAAAACTCACTTTTTTCTATTGTGATTGGTTCCTCAATGCCTCATTTTAAGGACCATACCTGTCGCCTTGGTGATACCGCTTATCGTTTTGAAGGGAATGTAAAATGCCCGGAAAAGTTAATGGTTACACGAGGGATTGTTGAAAATGCCTACATGTATTTGCATTCGCCCTATTTGTGGGGAGGAAGAACGCCATTTGGAATTGATTGTTCGGGATTTACTCAATTGGTTTATAAACTGGCCGGCATCCGTTTAAAACGAGATGCCTGGCAACAAGCAGAACAGGGAACTTTAATTCATCTTATTGATGAAGCCCGCCAAGGCGATCTGGCATTTTTTGATAATGAGGAGGGTAAGATTACGCATGTTGGTATTATTTTACCGAACAATCAAATCATTCACGCTTCCGGAAAAGTAAGGATTGATAGTCTCGACCATCATGGTATTTTCAATACAGAGACCAAAAAATATACCCACAATTTGAGGATAATTAAACGCTTCGTTTAATTATAAACCTTTGGTAATTAGAAAGGTAAGAAAAACTCCGATTATAATCACCCATAGCATTGCAAATACTCCTGCACCATCATTACTGAAATAGGTTTTCATGAATTTTTTCATAATTCGCTGTTTTTTAAGGATACAAAATTACCTGATTTTTTAATACAAAATCTATTTAATAAAAAAGTCCTTCGTTGTGCGAAGGACTTTTTTATTAAATATTGTTAAACTATTTATTGATCACCAGCTTTTGTGTTGTGCTGAAACCATTTCCAATAATACGTACGAAGTAGATGCCTTCTGCGTATTCAGATACATCAAGTCTTACTTTTTCATTCGCATTCATTTCCTGATGGTGTACAGTTTGGCCGAGCATATCCACCAGATTCAGCGTAAAGGATCCTGAAGTGATACCATTTGTTTCAATTATTACCGACTGGTTAGCAGGGTTAGGTGAGATGGATAAAGAAACACCTGTTATGGATGGAATACCATTAAGCAAGAAATTGTAATCGGCCGATTGTGCCGATTGACAACCATTACTATCAGTAATCACCACATAGAAAGTTCCGTTTTGACCGGGAGAAAAAGTCTGAGCAGTAGCACCTACAATTAGTCCACCCGGCACTTGATACCATTGGTAACCTGCAGCAAGGCTTGACTGAAGTACATTAATATTTTGAGTAATCACAGGAGTAGTTACAGGACCGAAATAACTCACATCCACATCATCCATATTCACGCAACCGTTTGCATCTGTAATAGTAACCGTGTATAAACCTGCAGCAGTAACAGCTAACGTTTGCATCATCGAGCCATCGTTCCACATATAAAAATTAAAGCCGGCACCGGCATCAAGTGTGTAAACAACGCCATCACACAAGGTAGTGTCGGCTCCTAATGTAATTGGCGGAGGAGGTAATAAAATAATTGATGTGCTGTCGCTGGAAGAGCAACCTGCTGCATTGGTAACAGTAACTGTATAGATACCTGCCGTTGATGCGAGTAAAAACTGAGAATTCGTACCATCGTTCCAAAGGTATGTGGATAGTCCGGAACCGGCATCCAGAACGGTAGCTGTTCCATCGCAGATAGTTTGGTCGGGACCAAGTTCTACGAAAGGAATTGCTTCGTAGTTTATCATAATGGTATCAACACCAAAGCAGCCGATGGTATCAGTAACCAATACAGAATAAGATCCGGATGAAGTTACATTCAATGTTTGATTGGAGGTTCCATCACTCCACAAATAGTTAGTAAATCCGGCACCGGCATCAAGAGTGTAAATTGTTCCGTCGCAAACGGTGGTATCTGAACCTAAATTGATAATTGGTGCAGGCAAAACGGTAACGGTTACAGTGTCCTGAACATTACAATTAGGTGCGCTGGAAACGGTTACTATATAAGTTCCTGAAGTATTAACTGTTAATGTTTGTTGAGTGGTGCCATCGTTCCACAAATAAGCGAAAAAGTTATCTCCTGCATCGAGGGTAGTGGAAGATCCGTCACAAATAAACTGATCAACACCTAAATCAAAAACAGGAAGTGAGTTAAATACAATACCTATTTCATCGGTATTAATGCATCCATTATTATCACTAACGGTTACTGTATATATGCCGGAAGTGGTTACATCAATCGTTTGTCCACCTGATCCATCGCTCCAGAAATAAAAATCTATTCCGGCACCGGCATCAAGGGTTACCACATTACCATCACATTGAACTAAATCAGGACCAAGATCCACAAGTGGGGTTGCATTAACAATTATTTCATCGGTACCTGAACAACCATTTATATCAGTAACAATTAATGAATAAGTACCACTAGAAGTAATATTGATGTTTTGCGTTTGAGTTCCGTCGCTCCACAAATAATTTACAAAACCGGGACCTCCATCCAGGTTAAAAACAGTTCCACCGCAGAAGGTAGTATCCTGACCAAGATCAACAAGTGGAAGTGCATTAACCACAACACTGATTGTATCATAGCCTTTACAACCAAATATATCTGAAACATAAACATCAAACAAACCGGTGGCGGTAACTGCCAAAGTTTGCGAAGTAGAGTTATCGCTCCACAAATAATCTACAAATCCTGCACTTGCATCCAGAATCAGCGTATCGCCAACACAAATTGCAGTGTCGGCACCTAAGGCAACAATTACCTGAGGATTTATAAATACTTCAACAGTATCCGTTGCAAAACAACCTGTGGTATTAAATACCTCAACTGCATAAACACCGGCTACAGAAACGGTAATGGTTTCGGTGGTATCGCCGGTACTCCACAAATAACTTGCTTCACCGGAAGGGGCTATTAATGAAATTGAATCACCAAAGCAAATAGTAAGGTCATTAACCAAATTGACTACAGGAGGCAACACCAAAGTAATTTCAATGGAATCGTTTGCTGCACATCCATTTCCATCCAATATTTCAACAGAATAAATTCCTGAGGCACTCACAGTAAGTGTTTGATTAGAAGAGCTGTCGCTCCAAACATAGCTTGTAAATCCGGCTCCGGCATCCAACACCACTGAATCTCCATCACAAACTGAAACATCCAGTCCCAAATCAAGAGGTGGTTGCTGATAAACCAGGACATCCAATGAAACAGAATCGGTACAACCAGATCCATCATCTGCAAATAAAGTAACCGTATAATTTCCATCAGCAGCATAACTGTGAGTCGCATTCGGTCCCACATCGGTTAATCCATCACCAAAATCATATGTATAAGAAACACCACCTGCATTAAGTGAAGTATTGGTGAAATTGAAAATATTACCTGAAAGACAAGCAGTATTGATGTCTGCTTGAAATTGCAAAGTGGCTGAAGTAGCGAGCAATGAACTAAAGTTACTTGCAACAGTAGCGGAATCTATGGCATTGCTGTAAATTTTCAGAAGTGCAATTCGTCCCGGACGAGCCTCACCACCAAAAAGCAAATCATCCTGAAAGAAATTTAATACGTTGGCACCGTCTAGTGTTGCAAGATCTGTAGAATCGGTAAACGATCCAAGCAAACTACCATCAACATACATATTAACTTCTTTCGAAGTTGAATCGCGGGTAACTACCAAATGAACATATTGGTTGGCAACAAAAGCTGTGGTATTAACTGTGAATACGTCGTAGAACTGCATTAAAGTAGCAGTAATATACAAACCAAAATCAGAAGTTTGATTTTTATAATCAAGAATCCTTTTGAAACCCGAATTATCCAGAAACTGGAAATACATTTCTACAGAATAGGTACCTGTTATAAAATTACCGGCAGCAGCGTTGTCAAATTGAACACCACTGTTTTGAGTAAATCCGTAAACAGGTCGGGAAATACAGGATAATTCAGTAAGACCTTCGTTTACGAATGCTCCTGTGCCCAACACATTAAGGGAAGGACCTTGTCCACCGAACTCATCTAATGTGTTTCTAAAATCATAATAATAAGTTTGTGCTGTGGCAGAAGTGAATGTGCCAACCATCAGACAAAAATGCATTGCGAAAATCGTAAGAATTTTTTTCATGGGTATGGAATATATATTATCAAGTTTGTTATTAAAATTAAATTATATCTTTAAAGAATGCAAATCAAGTTAAATTAAAGCAAAAAAGCAGTTCAATTTTATCAACAATCTTACATAAACTGTTAATTAAAACATTAGTCTGGCAGCATGGGGAAAAATTATCGATAATAAGCAGCAGGATTATCGGTAATTTCCTTTGATTTACGGATATATTTAATAGCTAAATCGTTGTTGCCAATTAGTTTATACGCTTTTCCCAGACTATCATAAGTAGCCGGCGAAATAGGATTTCTTTCCAGCCCAAGCTGAAAAACCTGAATGGCCTCATTAAACTTATGTTTATACATGAGTTCATTTCCGAGATTATGAAGCCGTTCTGATTCAACTATAGCCATAGAGCGTTGCGAATCACCATGTCTGGATGCGTACTTTTCGAGTTCGCCTCTCACCTTAGCTACTTTTGATGCAAAATAATCAAATGGAATGGCTCCTTCCACTAAATCCGACTCATAAGCAGCAATACATTGGTTAAAAAATGCAAGTGTATCCACGCAAATTTTAGTTTTATCATGAAAAAATTTCATGTTCTTATCGCCTTCTACCAGATAAACTGTATCCATATCCTGACTGATTAATCGGTCAAAATTAATGATAGAAGCAAGTGCGATCTGAGAATAATTTTGTGACTCATTTTTAAACCCTGCCGCTTGATTAAGCCACATTAAGCGAATAAGCGGCATTCCGCCTTCGGTAGGATCTATTTTGTTTATGACAGCTGCAACGTTACCGGCACCTGCATGATAAATATGCATCACAAATAAACGAAACCACAAATCTTTTTCATTGTAGGAAATAGATTTTTCATCCAGAATTTTACGGGCATTGGGAATACACACATTACTGATGAGTTTCGCCGCTGCAAGAGCCGATTTAGTAAGACTGGTTCTGTCATCGCGCTGCTTGGAAACTACAAGTCCGTATTTGCGCGCCACGTAAGGCATTAGCTGAAAGGGGCCACGTGCACCCACATAGGATCTGGCTTCGGTTTTACCCGGACTTTCAATCAAGAGGATGGTTTGTGCATACCACGGATCGGTGTTGTTGTTTTCAAACACGGGAATTGCTTCTGAAATCATCGGTAATGCTTTCTTGTACTCGAAAAAGAATTTTTTTCCACTGGTAACATAAATTTCGGTAGAGTCACACAATTTTTTGTTGGTGACCAAATTCTTTTTGTAATCGTTTTTTTCAACCTCCGACTGACAATGCCATTCAGAAGTTGGAATTTTATCCAGAGGCATCCTTAGTGAAGCCACATTAATAATCATAGAATCGTGCGACAGGGCAATTATATCTTGCCAGAAACGAGCCTGAGCGAGGGTATCCCAACCTTCAGTATAAACTTGAGCATTATTAATGAATTTATGGGTGCGGGTACCTTCAAAGCCAATAACGGTTTTCTCAACAAATTCAGGGGCCGGGCTTGCATTTACAGGTGCTGTTTCTGCTGCAAGATTTTTATCACAGCCTCCAAGTAGGGCAAGGGCAAGTAAACATCCTCCTATATTCAGGTTTATCATCATCATTGTTTGGGTTCTGACTGTCATTGCAATATAGTAATACTTTTAGAATCGCTTTAAGTTTAACCTTAAACCACTGATTTATTACAATGTGTTCCTTTCATGAACTGCCGGATCGATTAGATACGGTATTGGATTTTCGACTACAAAAGCGAATAACCTTACCAAATATTGTTGTGTGCGAATCTCAAATGTCAGCATTTTATATTTGAGATCAAAATCATGTCGCAATATTCGTTCCGAAAAGGCTATTTTTACGGTGTTTGAATTGATTTGGAGCATAAAATTACACAATGAGTACCCACGAATGGAGTGATATTTTCGATTATTCAGGTGGCAACCAGGCCAAATGGATGCGAGCCGGCGCTGCTTATTTTGACTACATGAACGGTCTCATTGATAGAGCTGAACGCATCATTCACCTTCAGATATACATTATTAGTCCCGATGAAACGGGCAAAGAGTTATGTTCAAAATTAATTGAGGCCGCTAAAAGAGGTGTTGAAGTGAACTTGGTGGTGGATGATTTTGGATCGGGGAATTTTGGGGAGAATGATGCAAAACTGCTCACCGATGTTGGTATCACAGTGAAAAGATTTGAACCATTTATCTCCTCTGAGAAATTTTATGTTGGAAGAAGGATGCATCACAAGGTAATGGTGGTGGATGATAAATATGCCATGGTGTCAGGCATAAACGTGGCCAACAGATACCACGGGACAGATCTCGAACCTGCCTGGTTAGATTATGGTGTTTTTGTTCAAGGGCCGGTTTGTAAAGAAATAACTAGAGTTTGCATGCGTATTATGGATCGCAAATTCGGCACGTCAATTCCACGCTGGCCTATTATAAATGTTAGCGGTAAAAAACTTAACGCTGATGCGGATGTTTGGGTTAGAATCAGAAAAAACGATTGGCTTAGGAACCGGAGGGAAATAACTATGAGTTATAATAAATCCGCCCGTCTTGCTAAAAAATCGATAACCATTGTGGGCGGTTACTTTTTACCGGGAAGAAAATATCGCAAAATACTTTCTAATGCCTCTAAACGAGGGGTTGAAATACGTATAATTATGACTCACTTTTCGGATGTTCCTACCGTAAAATACGCGTCCGATTATCTTTACGGATTTTTACTTAGAAATAAAATAAAAATTTTTGAATCTAAGATTTCCATGGTTCATGGTAAAGTAGCTTTAGTGGATGATACCTGGTCGACAATTGGTTCTTATAATCAAAATCACCTGAGTGCTTATCTCAGTATCGAATTAAATCTCGATATTGTAAATCATCAATTCACCTCCGATTTTCACAATCACTTATTAGATGTTATGAAAAATGAATGCGTGGAAGTCACCAGTGATTTATTTTTTCGACAATCTTCTGTTTTTTCCAAATTAAGAAGGTGGTTTGCTTACCAGGCAGTACGTTTATCGCTAAGGTTGTTGTTTGTACTGAATCGCATATTTGGGATTGATGATTAAAAATGCTGAATTAATTCCCGGCAGTAAAAAAGTTATTCTAATCCTTTCAATCGCTCCCACATACTACGAAGAACAGCACTTTTCGAACCCTCTATCCTACCGGCCTGCACAACAATTGAATTATCAGAACCGGGAGTTAAATCAAAAGCAAAAGCAAAATTAGCATCACGGTTATCCCAACCGTTTATTTGTCCAAAACGCATAATGTTGAACCAAAGCTTTCCATCTTTTTCATTAACGGAATAATATCCTTGAGCAAATTGTTTCAGTTTTTTCAAATCAGCATCATCCACAACATTAACCAACAGTTTCTCATTTTGAGGAACAAAATACAATTCCGGAATTTTATCACCATCAAAAATCGAATAATATCCTAACCAATATCCGGTGCTGTCTTTTGCCATTAAGTTCCACAAAATATTATTCAATAAAGTAGGTGAAACAATGGTACCTTCCGAATTTATTCCCTGTTTTTGTATGGCAGTTTGAATTGCTCGCTCAGCTTTATGATGATTCACAAAAGTAAAAATCAAATAGGTTGCACCAATAGCTAATGTTGACAGCGCCCATGTTCTTCTTGTTCCATTTCCGCGATGCAATATCAACAATGCAATAAAAGCAATAATAAATGGCAAGGTAAACACCGGATCGGCAACGAAAATATTATCCAAACCAAATTTGTAAGTAGTGAAAGGATTTAACAAACCTGTTCCATAAACAGTACAGGTATCCAAAAAAAGATGAAACAAAAGATTAACTGTTACCAACAAAGTCCATCCAACAATAGTGGCCTCCTTTTTTTTGTGAAATTTCCAAAGTAGCCATCCGAACACCGGACCAAATAGTAAAGCTGTAAAAACAGAATGCGTTATTCCCCGATGCAACACTACGGCATCAACATCATTCACAAAAAAATTATTAATTACATCAATATCGGGTGCACTTGCTGCAATTGCGCCCCAAAGCATGGCTGTTTTACCCACTTTCTTGCCTAGGAGAAGTTCGCCTATTACTGCACCTGTAACTATGTGTGTGATGGAATCCATAAGGCCACAAAAATAGGCTATAATCATTATAGTTGGGAGGCAACTCAAAAAAGAGATCCATCCTTTTTCACCTGAAAATTTGTCAAATAAATAAAGAATTTGACTGTCAAAATGGCTACTAATTGAAATAAAACTCGTTTGGTAGGGTTTTCGATGAATCGGAATAGTAATCAAAGAATCAAATACTATGAATCTAAATAATTTTACCATCAAATCGCAGGAGGTCATCCAGCAGGCTCAAAACCTTGCCATGGAAAGCGGTCGTCAATCTATCGAAACCGGTCACATTTTGGCCACTATGATGGATGCTGATGAGAATGTGGTTCCGTTTATATTGAAGAAAATGAATGTAAACTTGTCTATGTTTGAGACCAAACTGCAGGAGCTCTTAAATCAATACCCAAAAGTTTCAGGAGGCACTCAGTATTTATCTGCTGATGCTTCACAGGCTGTCCAAAAAGCTACCTCATTAATTAAAGAGTTTAAAGATGATTTTTTTTCTCTCGAAAATCTAAATTTAGGACTTCTTGCAGGTAAAGATAAGATAGCAACTCTATTGAAAGATTCCGGAGTGACCGAAAAAGATGCTCGTGCCGCTATACAGGAATTGAGAAAAGGAGCACGTGTAACCAGTGCCAGTGCTGAGGATACTTATAACTCGTTGGGCAAATACGCTAAAAATTTAAATGAACTGGCCCGTCAGGGAAAACTTGACCCTGTTATTGGCAGAGATGAGGAGATTCGAAGAGTACTTCAGATTTTATCGAGGAGGACTAAAAACAATCCAATTTTGATTGGTGAACCCGGAGTTGGTAAAACTGCTATTGCTGAAGGACTAGCACATCGCATTATTAATGGTGATGTACCTGAAAATTTGAAATCGAAAAATATTTATTCACTTGATATGGGTGCCTTAATTGCCGGTGCAAAATATAAAGGTGAATTCGAAGAGCGGTTGAAATCGGTTATTAAAGAAGTAATTTCTGCAGAGGGGCAGATAGTTTTATTCATTGACGAGATTCATACGCTTGTTGGGGCAGGTGGTGGCGAAGGCGCCATGGATGCTGCTAACATATTAAAGCCTGCGTTAGCAAGAGGTGAACTAAGGGCAATTGGTGCAACTACCTTAAATGAATATCAAAAGTATATTGAAAAAGATAAAGCCCTTGAAAGAAGGTTTCAAAAAGTTTTAGTAGAAGAGCCTGGTACTCAAGATGCAATTGCCATTCTGAGAGGATTAAAAGAACGTTATGAAATGCACCATAAGATCAGGATTAAAGATGAAGCTATTATTGCGGCAGTAGAACTTTCGGAACGCTATATCTCTGACCGTTTTCTCCCTGATAAGGCGATTGATCTTATTGATGAAGCAGCCTCTAAATTGCGTCTTGAAATGGATTCAGTTCCTGAAGAACTGGATGAGGTGCAACGCAAAATTATGCAACTAGAAATTGAACGTGAGGCTATAAAACGGGAGAATGACAAAAGAAGATTGAATGAGTTGAATGAAGAAATTGCCAACCTGAGTGATAAGAGAAATGAAATTAAATCGCAGTGGCAAAATGAAAAATCGGCTGCTGATAAAGTGCAAAATCTTAAAGAAGCAATTGAACAGTTTAAACTAGAAGCGGATCAGGCAGAACGTGCAGGCGACTATGGAAAAGTAGCCGAAATTCGATATGGCAGAATCAAGGATGCTGAAGCAAAAAGAGATGAATTTATGAAGCAGCTTCAAGAGATGCAAACATCGAAAGGTGCAATGATTAAGGAAGAAGTAGATAGTGAAGATATTGCTGAAGTAGTAGCTCGGTGGACCGGAATTCCGGTGAAGAAAATGTTGCAAAGTGAACGCGAAAAATTACTCCACCTCGAAGATGAATTACATCAACGTGTAATTGGACAAGAAGATGCTATTTCTGCTGTGGCTGATGCCGTGAGAAGAAGTCGTGCCGGATTACAGGATATGAAACGACCAATAGGTTCATTTATATTTTTAGGAACCACAGGTGTAGGTAAAACTGAATTGGCAAAAGCTTTGGCAGAATACCTGTTCAACGATGAAAACTCTTTGACCAGGATTGATATGAGCGAATACCAGGAACGCCATACAGTTTCCCGATTGATTGGAGCGCCTCCCGGATATGTGGGTTATGATGAGGGCGGTCAGCTTACTGAAGCAGTTCGTAGAAGACCTTACTCTGTGATTTTACTTGATGAGATTGAAAAAGCTCACCCGGATGTTTTCAATATTTTGTTGCAAGTGTTAGATGATGGCAGGTTAACAGATAATAAAGGAAGGACTGCAAACTTTAAAAACTGCATTGTTATTATGACCTCCAACATTGGTGCTCATGTGATTCAAGAAAATTTTGAAAATCTGAATGATCAGAATCATGATGAAGTTATTGCATCAACAAGAATAGCCGTTTATGAACAACTTAAAAAAGCAATTAGACCGGAGTTCCTGAATAGAATTGATGAAATAATTATGTTTAATCCGTTAACCAGAAATGAGATCAGGCAAATTGTTGAAGTTCAACTGAACGGACTTCGTAAAATGCTTGCATCGCAAGGTGTCATTCTTAGGGCAAGTGAAAAGGCTATTGATTGGCTCGCACAACTGGGATTTGATCCTCAGTATGGTGCTCGTCCTTTGAAGCGAGTGATGCAGAAAAAAATTCTGAATGAATTAAGTAAGCAAATTCTTGCAGGTGCTGTCAATCGTGATGATAGTATTAAAATTGATGTTGATAAATCAAATAATTTTGTTTTTAGTAATGAAAAAGTTGCTGAATTAAATTAAATAAATAAATCACCATAAAAAAACCCGGTTAAACCGGGTTTTTTTATGGCTTTGTTTTTCTTTAAGGAACAACAATTTTTATTACCGAAGTTTTCGAAGTGCTTTCCATACTCAGGAAATAAAAACCGGATGAGGGTAAAGAATTTTCAAATATTTTGATGCTGTTTATTCCTTCATGCAAAATATAATTTTGCTTTAGTACCACTCTTCCTGCAGGGTCATTCAACGAAATTGAAACTGCTTGTTCGAATTCAGAATAGATTGCAACTTCTGAATTTATAGTTACAGGATTTGGCGCAACACTAACAAGGTTGTTTTCACCGGAAGCATGATTGAAATTAATTGCAACAACTGAAGAATACTGAATGGCACCATCAAAATCTACCTGCTTTAATCGGTAGTAAACAACTCCGGTGTAAGCAGCGTAATCGGTTAAAGAGTAGTTGATGCTGTTAGTTGAATTTCCTGCACCTTTAACAGTACCAATTTCATTAAATTCAAGATTTCCATTAAGACTAATTTTGGTAGCTGCTTCAACAACAAAAAAATCACAATTAATTTCAGAGGCAGTTGACCAGGAACATAACACCGAACCGTTCTTATTTTTTTGTGCATCAAAAAACAACAGCTCAACCGGTAAAGGTGAAACGCCATTTCCGGCCCCACCGAAACCACCGAAGTTGGTAACACCATTTCTTCTGGCGCCTTGTAATAGCCCCAATGAATACATGCTTATTCCTGTATTTCCACTAATATTAATTCCTGAATGAGTCCCTGCAGTTGAAACCCAAGCACCCTGACCCGTATTTCCCGGCAAGGTGACCCCTCCCCTGTTCATTAAACGCAGTTGTGATCCCGTTAATCCATCCACGGCAGTGAGCGCAAAAATATCACCGGCACATTCAATATTAAAATTCACTGCACCAAGCGCACCATAGAATAAATTAGGGTCACCATTGGCAAGCAGACCGGTTCCTTCAGAGAAGTCCCAATAGTTCATTGCCATCATATCAATTTCTTTGCTGAAACAACTCACCGCAGTGTTGCCGCCCTGATCGTCAATTTCCAAAGGATTGAAACATCCATGGCCTGTGAATCCTATATTGCTTCCATCAACCGTGAAATTACTGTTGTTGTTCAGGTAGGTGCCTGCAAGAAATCCGGCGTTGGTAACATTACTAAATGCCACCATAGAGGGTGCATAATAGTAATCACCTACAACTCCTGATCCTCCCGTTTGCCGGAAGCCAAGAGGATAGAGATATTGATTAGCAATAGTCCCGGATTGTATTTTTCTATTTATACGACCCATAAAAAATCCATTACGTGTATTTTGAGATGGAATATTTTGTCGTGTAACGGCGGCAGGATCGTCGTTGAGAAGAGTAATCGTTTTAAAATTAGTTGCAGTGTTTTCATCAGCATCGTAGGTAGCACCTGTTCGTGAAAGCAATACCCCATTTTTAAAATCAAGATGATATAAAATACGCAAGTTACCCAGTAGAATTGCTTCTTGCTTATTTGCAGCAACAGCAGTTGGAGCAGTTTTATTAATTCGTAGTTTACAAACTTCACCGGGATAATTTCCTGAACTGTTTCTGATATCCAGTAACTGTTGAGATGTAGTTGAAGTGATATCGAGCAATCCTTCCGTTACAATCGTTGCATCAGTGACTCCTGTACAGGAACACGTTCCGTTGATAGTTACATTTCCATTTACCGACAACGTAAACTGACCCATATCCATTTTGGAACTATTAACGGCAGTTGCACCCGGAAGCATGGTAAAGTCATTTACTTGCTGATCACCACAACCTGTTTGCAAAAAGGGATAATTTAAGCAGGCATAATTAATTATAACGTCACTAGTAGCGGGAGGTACTGCGTCGCGGTCCCAGTTACAGGGTTCACACCACAAATTACTTGCCCCTCCTACCCAGGTATAGGCAGTACCCGGAATGGTAGTTGGATCTGTTTCATCGGCACCTAAATCGATACAAGTTCCTCTTAAGAAATCATCAATATCATCAACAATTCCTGAAACGGCTACTGCAGAATTTCGTACAACAGGATCGGAAGTATGTAAATCGGTTGCTGAAACAAAAGTCACCGGCGCACTTTTACTAAATGCTGGATCGTCTTGTGATGTTGCAGTAAACCACGTTGAAATTGATAAATAAGCAACTCCCTGATAGAATCCAAAACGACTTCCATATACTAGGTTGTGATCACCAGAATAGGTGGTATTAGTACTAATTAGATATCCGTAAGATATTCCAATACGATCGTTGTAAAAAATATTATTTCTTAACAACACAATTCCGGGAAGGCCGGCTGTACAATTGGTACGATATGCAGCGGTTGCTATTCCTGAAGATGTTCCTGAAACTTTTAAGGTATTAAAATAGGCTTCTACATTAGTGCTATAAAATTGTTCGATACCGTAAACATAGTCGGCTCCGGTTTGTCCTGCACCTAAAGAAACCATGTTGTTGCTGATTGAAAATTTACCGGCCGTAACATTGATGCCGGTAAGATATCCGGGCCCACCGGTAGTGTTAAAAGTATGAATTATATTTTTGCTGATAACTGTTCCGGGAGAGGTGTTTGATGCATCAGCGTAAATGCCAACAATGGATTTATTACCTGAAACGGTAGTGGCAGAAGAATATAGATCGGTGATAGTATCTTTAGCAATGGAATCGCCAACAGCACCGGGACTAACTAAAATTCCAACTATGTTTGCATTGATACCCGTGAAGGTGGTACGTATTGCGGAGTGAACAATGTTCTGAATTTTATTTCCGGTCACTTTGGTAGCTCCTCCACCTGATGATTGAATTCCAATCACTTTGGCATTTACAAAAGGCATAAAAATATTGGATGCATTTGTTCCCCCAATAAAATTATTTCTGATCAGGTTTGTTGAAGAGTTTTCGGAGAAAATTCCTATGAATGAGATACGATCACTACCTGCATTTCCGGGAGCTTCGAAGGACATGCTAACTCCGCCTATTGAATTTCCAATTACAGAAACAGGGTTTGTTCCTCTTACATAAATTCCTGCTGCGGGAACAGGATTGGGAGCTGTTGTAGCAGTTGATCTGATGTAAATATTATTTGCAACAGTGCTAGAGCCTATGATGTTATTTAAAACATTTACGGCACCTAATTTAATATAAATTCCCAAAAAAATATTATCCCCGGCAGTAGCAGTAGCACGACTTGATTTAAGATCGATGCCACCAATTGTATTTCCACTAATCAAATTATTAATGGAACCATTGGCATTAAAAATAATTACATGGCAATTAGATGCAATGTTGGTAGCTGAAGTTCCGCCATTTTTAAGTACGGTGTAACCGGTACCTGATGAGTTTCCAAAACCAAGAATATTATTGGTGATATTAAAATTATTTCCATTACCAAAACTTGAATTTTGTATATCGATACATGCATATACATTTGGAGAGCTTCCAGTGAGCCATTGGCGGTCGGCAGTTTGATAGATACGATTCGCATCTATATTCCAGGTTGAGTTTCCTCCACCCACATAAATTCCACGACAGTAACTATTCACTGTTGAAAAATAATCGTGAATAAGATTATTTGAAATTACCACTCCATTGTTTCCGGCACTGGTGGAGCCGTAGCCTTTCACTATAACATATGGAATAGTTGAAGAGGCTGTGAGATCATTATTGCTGATGATAATATTATCGTTTCCTGTTGCACCTGAAACTCCCGTACCGGCGATAAGCACCACAGCACCGTCGCCGGAGGTAGCAGGAACTCCTGTACCGGAACCTTTTACTGTGCAATTGGTAAGTGTATTATTCTGGGCGTCGTTAACGAATCTAATTGTAGAGGCAAGAGTGGTAGCGGTAAAATTTTCGAATGTTAAGGTATTTGATCCGTTGATGGTAACATTATCGGCACCATTAAGATCGACAAGCGGTCCTGAAATGGTACCACTTACAGTAACAATACCAACAGGCTGAATCAGTAACGAATTCCAGGGTCCTGCATTCTGATTTAAAACAGCAGATACAGGTTCAATGGTATTAGCAGTAATAGAAATGGTAATATTTAAACCTGCCTGATTGGTTGCATTAATTGCAGTAAATGCTGCATTTAAAGTAGCGTAAATTCCATTTGGAGTAGCCGCATTAGCACCTGCAATCGAAACTTGTGCGAAGGAGTGATGAAAAGTGCAAAAAAGCACAACAAAAATGATAACAGTAATCCTAAAGAAACGCATTTATGTTTTATTGTATGCAAAGATAGGAAAATCAACATTTTGCCACTAATACTTTATGGTTAATTTTGTGTCATATTTTGAATTTTATTAACTAGTTACAATTTCATTAAGAGGTTCTTTAGTAGTGATATACAGCTATTTACGATTTAAATCTGCAAATTCGCTTGGTTAACATTGTTAAAGAATATAAAAAGGCCGTTCAGAATCAACTCTGAACGGCCCTTTTAAAGCAAACAATAAATTCTAGTAAACTGCATTTTGCGGATCAAAATTAGTCCATCCTAAGGTCCAATCTATTGCTCCAAATGCACCTCTGTAATTGACTGGAGTAAATCCCTGAAGGTTACCGTTAGTGAAATCTGCACCCGATAATAGTGGAGAGCCATTTTGTGGAACAAAGTTAGGTGCATCCAGGTTGAAAGGATAGCCACAAAGCAGATCACCAGAATTAGGAAGAATGCTATTATTCCATCCTGCAGTATTGAACCAGGCGTTGATATCGAAAGAAGCAGATGATTCCAAAGTACTAGGGCAGCCGGCTATGATATTGTTTCTGAATTGAAGATCACCTGACGCTGCATTAGTTTCAGTAGTAGATCCATCAATGAAAAGACCGGTTGGATATCCTGCAAGGAAAGAATTGTAGATACAAGTTTTAGTATTTCTACGTAAGTGAGCAGCACGCTTAAACTGACCGTTGATTACGGTTGAAGCATCAGCCATTGGTCCGAAGATACTAACGTTAGAGAATATAGGATGAGTGATAGGAGTTGCAGTGGTTCCCTGGCCATCGTTATCTGATTCAAAACCATTAGAGCCTGATTGATCAGCGATATCTTTATCGCGCAAACCAACAGCAAACTGAATTTTACCAGAGAAACCGTTATCAGTATCAAAATCATCATCCCATCCACGGAAAGCAATGATGTTAGAAGCACTAACACTTCCACCAAACCACTCATAGGAATCATCACCTGAATAAGAAACCTGAATGTTAGAAATTTCAGTTGCTGAACCTACACCACCCATTGTTAAACCATTTATTTCCTGATTAGGTTGGAACGCGATTCCACAAAATTCAATACGAACGAATTTCATTTTACCGGAGTTATCAGCAGGATCAGTTCCACCGAACAAAGCGTTGGTTCCACCCTCAACAGTTCCTTCACCGCCCGGGAGATTTATAGGAGCTTTTCCGCAAAGAATAATTCCTCCCCAGTCGCCGTAAGAACGATTTCCCGGTGCCTGATTAGATGTAAATACAATTGGTTTTTGTGCAGTTCCAACCGCATTTATTTTTCCACCTCTTTCAATAATCAAAGCACCTTTGGTTGCTTTGTCGCCTTTAATAATAGTACCCGGTTCAATGTTAAGTGTTGCACCTGATTTTACATAAACAAATCCTTTAAGGATGTATTTATTGTTAGCGGTCATAAATTGGTTAGTAATAATGTCTCCGGATACTTCAATGGTTGAACCTGTAGGTCCTTGATTATCCTGATTATTATCATCCTTTTTACAACCTGTTGCTGAAATAGCAGTTATTGCAATTGCAGCCAGGGCAAGTTTACGGAACCAGGAAATTCCGTTTGTAGTAATAGTTGTTGTTGTGTTCATGATTTATTTATTTTATTTGATGCAAAATTGGTTGTTGATTGTTACGTGACTATTAAGTCAAATTCTTTTAATTGTTAATTGAATTAAAATTTCATTGCAACTCCAAGAGAGTAGTAGGCTCCTTTTTTAACAGAAAATACTGTTTCATCGGCAGCGTCAATTTTTCCATTTTCATTAGAATCCTGCTTATAATTTTCTTTTTCCGCCAGTAAATCCTGTATACCAAATTTTATTTCAATATATTTTCCAAATCCTTTAGTAATGGTTAGGTCGATTTGATTACGTGGCATATAATAAATATCGGGTGTGCCAAAGGTTCCAACTGCAAATAATCTTTTTCCAATCACATTATAAATAGCTGATACTTGGAATTTCTGTTCAACGTTCGAAAAAAACAATCCAGCATTAACAATATAGGGAGATTGCCCCATCATAGGACGATTTTCATTTTGCCCCACTGCCTTATCACCTAACGAAACGCTACTATTAATATAAGCGGTATTAAATAAAATTCCGGTACGAGACAAAAACTTTCTCATAAAAGCACCCTGATCCTTTCCTGAAGTATCAAATAACGAAACAAAATTCTTTTTAACTTCCACTTCCACACCATAACTATTTGCTTTATCAGCATTCTGGTAAGTAAAGTTTCTGGTTCCACCTGAACCTGATCCCGGAACAAAAAACATTTCAATAGGGTTGGTAAAATTCTTATAAAAAACACCTACTGAAACTAATTCACTTATTGATGGATAAATTTCGTATCGGATATCAAAATTATTTATTGAAGCAGATTTCAAATCAGCATTTCCATACAATACATTGTTAAAAGTGAAATCGTAATAGGAGAAAGGCGCAAGTTCCCGAAACTCCGGACGATTTACCGATTTAAAATAGGCCACTCTTATTAATGATTTAGTTGTAAAATTGAATGAAGAATTAATCGAAGGAAGTACGCTGGTAACATCGTTATTCACTTCAATTTTTTTATTGGCATAATCTCTACTCGTTAACTGTTGATTGTATTGTTCCACTCTCACTCCACCGGAAACATTTACCTTAGTATTTATGGGCCAGCTACCACCAACATAACCTGCAAGTAATAGTGCTGAAGCCTGATATTTATCAGATGGATTAGTACCTTCTTCCAACTTAAAACCGGTAGAATCATTAATATTTTGAGAAGAAAATATTTGATCTAATGGCAAATAAATTAAGGCTTCGTCATATTGCGTTAAACGCGAAGCTTTGTACGACATCCACCTTGCACTAAAATCACGTTGCTTAGTTTCAGCATAAAACCCACCTCTAATTTTTGGTATCAATAATTCAGATTGCGGTTTTAATGAATGTTCATAGTCCATTGCAAATGTTCCAGTATTCTCATTAAGATCTGAGTAATAACGACCGGCATCTTGTATAGAAGCGGAAGGAGCGATAATAACATAATAGGGAATGCTATCATTGGTGGCATTGATATCCTTTTTGGTTCTGATGCGTCTGAAGTCTGGCTCGGCAGAATGAGCGTAAGAGTAGCCACCTGTCCAATCGAGTTTACCACGGTTTGCAAACAAGTCGTGTGAACCATGCAACTGCCCGCTGTATATGGTTCTTTCCTGATAACGGTATGCATAACTTTTCACCAGACTTCCTTCCTCATAATTCACGCCCGAGCGAATGATAGATTGATTGGAACCCTGCTGATTAAAAAAGTTCCTGAATTCGAGTTTCGTTTTAGGAGATACTATAAACGACCAGTTATGAATCAATGAAAGACGCACATTCTCTTTGTACAAATCATCCTTGTATTTATAAATAGTATCGCTTCTTTGCTGAATGGGATCAAATGCATTGTAACTAATATTTTCAGTACTAGCCGATTCGTAGGTCATGTCGTATTTAATAGAAGTGATATTACCGGCTCTAACTTTTCCGAATTTAAAATTCTTAACGAAACCAGCATTAAATTTAGAATCGGGACCTGCTTTTATTTTAGCAGCGGTCCAGGCATTAGGAAGCTGTCTGCCAAGCGAAGTCAATTCAGCATTGGAGTTTACGTCATACAAACTTTTAGGGAAATCACCGGGTAAACTTCTAGTTCCGTCATCAGTCCCTAACCAATCTTTACTTCCTTTAGGAGCCTGATAAAAATCTTTGAAAGTAGTGTTAGCTCTTACACCCGTAGTGTAACTAACATTTACCTCATCATCGTCAGAAACATTTTTAGTAACTATTTTTATTAAACCTCCGGTGAAATCTCCTGGTAATTCCGGAGCTCCAGTTTTAAAAACCAACAAACGATCAAGCATACTGCTTGGAATAAGGTCTAGGTCAAAAGATCTTTTATCGGCTTCCATACTTGGAGCGATAATGCCATTCAAATAAGTTTCATTGTATCTTTCGTCTAATCCCCGAATCAAAACGAAACCATTTTCGCGTTTAGTAACTCCGGGAATACGTTTTAACACTTCACTTGCTGTACGATCCTGCGATTTGCTGATTTGCTGATTAGAAACGCCGTTCACTACCTGTTCACTCTGTTTAATTTCCATCAGAACTGCGTTTTCGGTGTGGGTACTACGCTGGCCAACAACGTCTGCCCCTTGAAGTTGTTTAATATTTTCTTTTAATACTACCGTAATATTTTTATCGACACCAGTCGAAACTGAAATATTAGAAAGGCTTTCAGTAATGTAACCTACGTAACTAATCTTAATTCCAACAGTTCCAATTTTTACCTGCGGAATTACAAAGTTCCCATCCATGTCGGTCATGGCACCTTGTGTAGCACCATCTATTACTACACTGGCACCGGGAAGTCCCATCCCCGTAACATCGCTTACTTTTCCTTTAATACTACCAGTTTGTGCATATATGCTAAAGGTTGAAAACAAAAGAATGCATATCAGACTAATTTGTTTGTAATTGAAATAGGATTTCATTGACTTGATAATTTCCGGTTAAGAGTTTTTGAATGTGATATACTATCACGCTGCAAAAGAAGTACTCCCTGATTAATTCAATGTTATACCTGGTTTAATTCATTGTTAAGCCACAAACATTGGATTTACAATCACTTCAGAATGAATTAACATTAAATTTCTGAAAAAATAAACTGAATTAACTTAAAAGCGTTTTTGTTTTAATTTTCAGTTAACATGACTATAAGATTCGTTTCTCAATTTTTTTTAAATAGGAATTGAATTTAAGTGAAAATCAAATGGAAGAAAGCACTTGCCGTGTTTTATATTCCTCATATAGTAGGTGAATAATTCCATCAGAAAGACCCACTTGCGGAACCATGATACGTTCAATTTGTGCCGATTTCATAATAGCATTAAAAACACGAAATGCAGGAATAATTACGTCTGCTCTGTCGGGGTTCAATTTCAACTCCCGAATACGCTGGTCTAAAGAAAAGCTATTAACATAATCGTAACACTCTTTGAATTTAATGTAAGCTAAAAATTGATTTTCTTTTCGATTAGCGAGTTTAAATATTTTATTGATGTTCCCACCTGAACCAATTGCAACGATAGGCTGATGACCTTCGGCAAGTTTGCGCACCTGATCTTTAAAATCGCGCCATTGATCCTTAGATATTTTATCGTGTAGCAAACGAATAGTTCCGATGTTGTAGGACGCAGAAGAAACAAGCTTTCCATTAGAAAAAATAGTTAATTCGGTACTACCACCACCTACATCAATATAAAGATAAGAATGATCGTTATCAAGATGTTCAGCAATGTGATTGGAATAAATAATTTCAGCTTCCAGTCGTCCTTCAATTACTTCAATATTGATACCGGCATCTTGTCGTACTCTTTCAATCACCTCTTTTCTGTTAGAAGCTTCACGCATTGCCGAGGTAGCACAAACGCGGAAAGCGATAACTTCATATGCATCAATTAGTGCCTTGAAGGCGGTCATCACCTTAATCAGTTTTTGAATGGTATCTTCAGTGATATATCCTTTCAGGAACGCATCTTCCCCTAACCGTAATGGAAACCGGATAAGTTCAGCCTTTTTAAATAAAGGTTCATCACCGCCCTCATAAATATTGCAAAGTAATAATCGAATGGCATTGGAACCTATGTCAACTGATGCAAAATGAAGTATCTCTTTATTATTCAATAGGGAGGAATATTAATACGGCATTAAAAATAGTCAATTAATTTAATTTTTTTTGTAGCAATTTGTAAAAATCTTCTTGCGTTCTGTATGTTGTCTTTGAAGTTGATTTTTTATAAAGATTATCCTGTTTCCTATTAATTACACGGGCTTTCGTATTATCGCGAAACTGTGACAATAAAAAATCCTTTAGTTCTTTT
>JBBQVM010000007.1:0-29951 GCA_038211525.1 Bacteroidia bacterium | reverse complement strand
AGTTCTTCCCCTCCAACTATTGCTTTTTTTATTTTAGAATTATTTAATTCCAGAGTTTCCAATAATAAAATATGAGCAGGAGTCATTTTGATGACATCCATTTTATTTGTCGATGAAAATGTTTCACGAAGTATTTCAGTTACCTCCTCATTTTGATTAAATATTGTCAAAGACTTTCCACTAGTGAGAGAACAGAAAATACTTGTTACGGTTAAATCAAAAGATAACGAACTGTATAATCCAAAGTGGCCTATATCTTTACTTTTAAAGTAGTATTCATTACACCACAAAATATAATTTACAAGAGATCGATGCTCTATAATTACTCCTTTAGGTTTTCCGGTTGAACCGGAAGTGTAAATTACATAACATGCATGATTGGGTGCAATATTTACAACAGGCTTAACTTGCAAAATTGATTTTTTCGTCTCATTAAAATCTTCAATGCAAACTATTTCAACATTATCATTTTCTACTCTTTGAATTAATTTTTTTTGTGTTATTACCACAGGTGCATTACAATCCTGTAGCAGATAAGAAACTCTGTCGGCAGGATAAGACAAATCGATTGGAACGTAAGCACCCCCAGCTTTCAAAATACCAAAGATAGTAATCATTAAGTCAACGGAACGTTCCATAAAAACAGCCACCATAACATCAGGACCTACTCCTTTTGTAGTGAGGAATGAAGCCATTCGATTTGCACGATTGTTTAATTCTGAGTAGCTTATTTTTTCCTTCCCAAATATCAAGGCTTCGTTATCCGGAAATTTCAAAGCAATATCTTCAACTATTTCATGAATGCAAACATCAGGAAAACGAGTTTCCTTTCCTCTGTTTTCAACAAACAAAAACTGCTTTTCTGAAGAGGTAAGTAAATTTAAATAAGCGAGTTTTTTTTCAGGATTTTCCGAAATACTTTTCAGCAATTCAACAAACTCTTCTACGCGAAGTTGCATTAATTCATCATCAAACAAATCAGTATTGTAGGTACACTCAAGTGTCATATCCTTACCTGAACCAGCGGCATTTATGAAAAACTCAAAATTTTCATAGTGCCGTGGATTAGTTGAAAAGGAATAGGAACAACCTTCAAAACTAACACCATTAGTAATACCAAGATCCACGTTGAAGGATACCGGAACAAGAGGTATGCGACTAGGATCTCGGGGAATATTTAATTTTTGAATAAGGCTTCCGAAGGTATATCGTTGGTTATCGTAGGCATCAAGAATCTGAGGCTTACGTGTTTTGAGATATTCAATAAAAGTAAATGAAGAATTAATGTGACTTTTTAAGGGCAATAAGTTCACACAATGGCCAACCAAATTTTGTTTTCCATCAACAGATTGTCCGGCTGCTGCAAGTCCAACTACTACATCAACACTTCCGGTAATACGATGCATAAAAACCTCAAAAGCTGCAACCAAAGTTGCTACAAAGGAGGTGCCTTGCTTTGCACCTATTTTCTTTATGGAATCAATAAGTTGAGGATCCACTACTACATCGAGTCTTTTAGCAGCATATGTTCTTAACGGAGGTCGTTGTTTATTGATGGGCACTTCCATAGCAGGAATGGCACTTTTGTATTGCTGCAACCAATAATCTTCAACATCTAAACTCTGCTTACTTTTGAGGTATTTCTGTTCTTCATGTGCATATTCCACATAGGAAATTGCCGGCTCCGCGATATATTGCAATCCTTGTTTGAAGGCAGAATAAATTTTTCCAATATCCTGCATAATAATCCCTAACGACCAGCCATCACAAACGATGTGATGAAAGGTAAGAATTAACTGGAACTTGCTTTCTGAAATTTTGATTACAGAAATTTTTCCCAGTGGACCTTTTGCAAGATCAAAAGCATGTTCTGCTTCCTGGTCAAGGATATCACCAATTGCATTTTGAAGTGCATCTCCTGAAATATTACTAAAATCAATTAATGGAATTTGAATAGATACATTTTCCTCAATTTTCATCCACAAACCATCTTCACTGAAAGTAGATCTCAGGGCATCATGACGTGTAAATAAAATATCAATTGCTTTCCGTAAAGCATTCACATTAAAATCACCATCAAGATGCAATGATACTGATTCATTGTACGAACAACTTGCTGCATGCCCACCAAACTGCACGTTGGTCCAAATTTCTCTTTGAGCCTCTGTGGTAGGGACAAGAACTATTTGTCGTTCAGCAAATGGATCAAATTCGACCGATTGGTAAACAACATTATCTTTATTACCGGATTGATTCGGGTTCATGTTATGATCAAGAGTACTAACTATAAAAATATTTTTCTAATCTTCTTACGATTTAAAGACCTGCATATATTTACCGGGCTTTTGAGGATCGGCTACAAACCAACCCGGATTACCGTCAGCATCTTTTCCGGCTTTAGCACCCGGAATAGGAGGCCCATCGTGACTTTTACCTCCAGTTAATAATCCATTTGAAGTTGGTTCATTAACATTACTTTGAGAAGGAAGAAATCCAACAGCTTGCAATTCAGAAGTCACTTCAATAAATTTCGCAATCAAATTATCAACATCTGCATCGGTAAATGCATCCGTAAAGAAACAAGGAAATCCATCATAGATGTGAATACCCTTATCGCGAAGTAGTAAGAAAATGAGTTCCCCGAAAGGCTGTTCCACATCCCATTTCATTTTAAACAGCGACCCAAAATTAACCATGTGATAGGGCGCACCGGTTTTGGATGCATTTGCATTTACAGCTTCAACAAAACGGTTCGCATATCCGTTCAATTTGTCATAAATCTCCATACCCCGTTCTTTGAGGTGTATCAATACCGCTTTTGCTGCTGCTAATGCCAGAGGGTGACGAACGAATGTGCCAGCGAAGTAGGTTACTCCTACTTCCGGAACAGAGGTATCACCAAACTGCCACTGTCCGCCATCTAAAGCATCCATGTATTCTTTTTTGCCTGCAATAACACCAATTGGCATACCTCCGCCAATCACTTTTCCATAGGTACCCAAGTCGGCTTTAATATCATAAAAAGATTGAGCCCCTCCGGGTAGTAATCGAAACCCTGTTATTACTTCATCAAAAATCAGTAAACATTCATTCGCAGCCGTTATCTTCCTAACTTCCTGTAAAAAAGCTTTTGGTTTAAAATCGGCACGACGGCTTTGAATTGGCTCCACCATTACAGCAGCTATTTCACCTGCACGTTCACGAATTATTTCAAGTGCTTCATCGGTACCGTAATCGAGCACCAGCATATTCTCCACTGCTTCAGGCATGATACCAGCAGAAGCAGGAAATGATTTCAATTTTTTAGTCCCGCGAACAATCACTTCATCATTAATTCCGTGATAAGATCCGTTAAAGCAAACAATAGTACTTCTTCCTGTAACGGTACGGGCTATACGCATAGCGCCTAAAACTGCTTCAGAACCCGTATTGCAGAATCCTGCTCTGTCGTAACCGGTAAAATCACAAAGCAATTTCGCAACTTCACCGGCAAGAGGATGTTGAGGACCCAATTCAATACCATTCTTAAGTTGTTCTTCAACAGCTTTAATAATAATGGGTGAATTGTATCCAAGAAAGTTGGAACCAAATCCATTCAATACATCCAAGTATTCATTGCCATCTATATCCCATAATCTAGAACCTTTTGAACGGTCTACAACAACTTGATAAATTAATTCTTTGATAGTAGGTTTGAATCCGGTTACCACTCGTGGATCGGCCAGGTGAGGTCGATGGAATTGAGTGTATGTTTTCGATTTGGTGGTTTTGGAATTATAACGTTTTGTAAATTCACTAATCCATTTTTTCTGATTGTCAGTTAACTCCGTTGAAGAAGCTTTTTCAATTCGGGCAATGGCACCAAAAGGTTTTGACAACTCAGCTTTTTCATTCTCACTCACTTCTGCCAGACCGGCTTTTACAGATGAATTTTTTGTATTTAAATTATTATCGGCAACAGGTTGAGGCGGGATATTTTGTTGAACCTGAATAGGAGCCGTGGTTGAAGAATTCATTCCTCCCATCATGGCAAGTTGTTGTTGCATTACCTGAAGTTGCTGGGTAATTAACCACTGCATCGAACCTGGAGCTGCATTATTTGCTGTTGGCTGAGCGGGAATATGCATTCTATTCGGAACAGACTGACCAGCATTATTTATTGAAGGAGTGGCTACAGGTGCAGGAAGTGCATCGGCAGGAAGTGTTTGATCGAGATGTGACGCAAGCGATCCCATTGATGAAATACTCTCATTCAATTGTCGAAATGTTACTTTAACGCCATACTTTTTTGAAATAGTAAGAGCAGCTTGTGTGAGGAATAAGGAGTCCATACCCAATTCCATAAATGTTGAATCGGCATCGGCAGAAGCTAGTTCAATTCCGGAAGCTTCTTCCATAACATTTTTTAATTCAGCAATAATTCTTTCTTTTCGCGAAGGAATATTCATATCCGTTAAAATTAAATTTGATGTATTTTCACTATTATTTTGTAAATCGTTGATTGGCAAAAGTGCGTTCTCTGCAAATGGATTGTAAGGATGAAAAGTATTCAGTGGGGCAGCAGTATTCACAGGATCTACCCAAAAACGTTTTTTTTCAAACGGATAAGTTGGTAATGCTATATGTTTACGGTTCTCAAGCGCATAAAAGTTTTTCCAATCGATTGATATCCCTGATAACCAAAGTTGTCCGATTGCAAATAACATAGTACCCCATTCTGCATCATCTTGGGAATTATCAGGTAATGATGGAACCGCTTGTTGTTTTTTTAAATCGGTAGCTTGTTGTTTGGCGAGTGTAGCGGCCGTATTTCGAGGACCCATCTCTAACAAGAAAAAAGTAGGATTTTTTTGCCATATTGTTTTAATACCATCAGCAAATAAAACACCTAAACGTAAATGACGCGACCAGTATCCGGGGTCAACAGCTTGCTCGTTGGTTAACCATTGCGATGTTGCAGTTGATACTATAGGAATTTTTGGCGCATTTAGCTTTATTGAACTCACCAGTTCACGGAAGGGTTCCACTATAGGATCCATCATTGGTGAATGAAATGCGTGAGATGTGAAAAGTTTTTTATTTATAATTTCCTTTGAATCCAAAATCTTTTGCAAATTTTCGATAGCTATATCATTTCCTGAGACAACACACAACGAAGGACCATTGATTGCTGCAATTGATAAATCGGGAGTTAGTAATTTAGCAATATCGTCACTTGATTTACGAACTGAAATCATGGAGCCTTTTGGCAATGACTGCATCATTTTACCACGATTTGCAACCAGCATGAGTGCATCTTCTAAACTCATTACTCCGCTTATACACGCAGCGGCAAACTCACCAATGCTATGACCAATAAGTGCCGCAGGTAAAATTCCCCAATTCATCCATAATTTTGCTAAGGCATAACCAACAGTGAATAATGCAGGTTGTGTGTAACAAGTCTCCTGCAATTTTTTCGCAGCATCCTCTTCACCTTCTTTGGCAGGATATAATATTGTTCTGATATCTAGTCCGAGATGTGAAATTAAAATCTCTGCACATCTATCAACCGCTTCACGAAAAACTATTTCATCCCTGTAAAGGTTGCTTCCCATATTCACATATTGTGAGCCTTGCCCTGGGAACATAAAAGCTACTCCTCCTGAAACAGTTTCTAAAGAACGGGAAGCAGTTTTAACCGGACTTTTTTCTTGCAGTTGCTGTATGGCATCCTGAATAGAATCACATACCACTAACTTACGATTGGAGAATGCAACACGACCAGTTTGAAGTGTATAAGCTGCATCAGCAATATCAGATTCAGGATGAGAATTGAAATAATTTTTCAAATTAGTTGTGGCTGTTTCCAAATTCTCGGCACCTTTCGCGGAAAGCAACAATAAATGTTTTGATCTTGAAATTCCTGATGGAGATTGCAAAGGTGCTTCTTCAACAATAAGGTGAACGTTAGTACCTCCAACACCAAAAGAACTTACGCCGGCACGACGAGGTCCATCACAATTCCATTCTGCTAATTTAGTATTGACATAAAATGGGGAATTTGCAAAATCAATTCTAGTATTTGGTTTACTGAAATTAATTGAGGCAGGAAGTATTTTATTTTTTAATGATAAAGCTGTTTTAATTAAACCTGCAACTCCGGCAGCAGCAGTTAGATGTCCGAAGTTAGACTTTACAGAACCAATCGCACAAAAACCAATTTTATCAGTACCGCCACGAAATGCTTGTGTTAAGGCTTCCACTTCAATAGGATCACCCAGAGGAGTAGCTGTGCCATGCGTTTCAATATAAGATATAGAGTCAGGAGAAACATTTGCATCGGCTTGAGCCATTGCAATTACATCTGCTTGTCCTTGAACAGAGGGAGCCGTGAAGCTGGCTTTTTCAGCACCATCGTTATTAATACCAACACCTCGTACAACAGCATAAATAGCATCTCCATCAGCAACAGCATCACGATATTTTTTTAAAACAATTACTCCGGTACCATCACTAAAAACAGTACCTCGGGCATCATCATCAAACGACCTTGTGTGGCCATCTTCAGAAAACATTCCACCCTCCTGGTAAAGATGTCCACTATTAACAGGAGAAGTAATAGCGATACCACCGGCAATAGCCATATCGCATTGGTTATTCCATAAACTCTGACACGCCATAGCAACAGCCGTTAGAGAAGTAGAGCAAGCAGTATGAACACTTAAACCGGGACCGGTAAGATTCATAAAATGACTAATTCGGGTTGCTATATAATCCTTTTCATTAGCAACCATCACTTGGAATCCACCTACCTTTTCGATAGCATCTTTATGGCCTATTACATTATTAGTATAATAAGTATTATTTCCCATTCCGGAATAAACACCTATCAAACCATCGTAACCGGCTGATGTATAACCGGCATTTTCAAGAGCTTCCCAACAAACTTCAAGAAATATTCTTTGTTGAGGATCCATCAATTCAGCGAGTCGGGGATTAACTCCAAAAAATGCTGCATCAAATTTATCGGCATCATCAATAACACCTCTAGCTTTTACATAAGACGGGTCGATAATGATGGATGGATCAATAAAAGAATCTATTTCGTCTAACGTAAAAAATTTAGTTGTTTCCTTTCCTTCCAGCAAATTATTCCACATCTGCTCCACATTTTTTGCACCGGGAAATCGACCTGACATACCTACAATAGCAATTCCATCTTCAACAGATTTATTTTGCTTTTGGTGGGAAGTGTGTTTAAGTTGGCGTTCCTTTGCCTTATCGAAGGAGGATTTTTTATTGGAAGAATCGGAGAGTGAGTTAAGCAATCCTTTTATGGTTGGGAACTGATACATTTTCACTACCGGAACATCCATTCCATGTTCTTGTCGCAAACGAGCAATTGTTTGTAATGCAAGAAGCGAGTTTCCACCAAGTTCAAAAAAATTATCGTCGATACCAACGCTTTCAATATGAAGCAGACTGCACCAAAGCTTAGCAATAATTTTTTCTTCGAGGGATTGTGGTGCGTTAAATGCAGTTCCTATATCCGGGCGAGATTCCTCCGGTTTAGGTAACGATTTTCTATCAATTTTACCGCTTGGTGTCTTTGGTAATGTCTTCAAAAAAACAAACGATGAAGGCAACATATATTCCGGCAATTTATCTGAAATAAATTTACGTATTTCACCGGTTGTAATTTTTTTATTTCCATCAAATACGAGGTAAGCTACTAGCCGTTTATCACCGGGCTCATCCTCTCTTACAGTCACTGCCACTTGAGTAACAGCAGGATGTTTGCTTAGTGCAACTTCTATTTCGCCTAATTCAATTCTATAACCTCTTACTTTAACCTGGTTATCTACTCTTCCTAAGTATTCAATATTCCCATCGTGCAAATACCTACCAATATCACCGGTTTTATATATTCTTAAATTACCTGATTCTTCAAAAGGGTTAAGAATAAAACGTTCTTTCGTTAGTTCATCTCTGTTGATGTATCCACGTGCCAAAGCGATTCCTGCAATATAAATTTCACCCTGTTTACCGTGATCAACCGGAAGCATATCCGCGCCAAGCAAATAAACATGTGTGTTAGCAATTGGTTTTCCTATAGGCGGAAGCGATAGCCAAGTTTCAGGAGTACCTCCGAGAGTAAGAGCGGTAACCACATGTGTTTCGGTAGGACCGTAATGATTATGCAATTTACAATTTGGCAGATGAGTAAAGAAACTTGCAATATGTTTGGTAATCTGCAATTGTTCACCTGCTGTAACAACATCCTTTAATCCTAGAGGCCATATTTTACTATTATCGGCAACTTCGGCAAGGTGTTGCAATGCTATGAAAGGCAAAAATAAGCGTTGAATATTATTTTCCTGAATAAACTCCAGTAATCTGATTGCATTCAAACGCATTTCATCGCTTATAAGAATCAGTGTTCCTCCGGTTGTCCAGGTTGTAAATAATTCCTGGAAAGAGACATCAAAGCTAATGGGAGCAAATTGCAAAGTGCGAGCTGCTACTCCCAGGTTTGTACTGTTTTTTTGCCAGGCAATCAAGTTCATCAACGCTTTTTGAACCATCCCTACTCCTTTTGGCATTCCGGTGGAGCCGGAAGTAAATAAAACATAAGCAAGATGATCGGGAAACTGTTTTACAGAAGGGTTGGCATTTGATTCCTTATCAAAGTCATTCCATTCGCTGTCCAAAGCCTTTGTAATAATACCTTCACTTTTAAAAATATTTCTGTATTGTTCCTGAAGGAGCACCGTTTTAATTCCCGATTCCTTCAACATATATTCAATTCTATCAGTAGGATAGGACGGGTCGAACGGGACGTAAGCAGCACCGGCTTTTAAAATACCAAGCACCCCAATGACTAAGTCAAATGACCGCTCGGAACATAAACCAACCATTTGATCAGGTTGGATTCCCTGCTTTAACAGGAAGGCAGCAACTTGATTCGTTTTGCTGTTCAGCTGTTCGTAGGTAAGCTGCATACCATTAAATTCAACAGCAATTGCATTCGGAGTTTTATCACATTGTTCCTCGAAAAGCTGTGCCAAACAAATGCGTTCGGGATAGGAAGCATCCGTAGCATTAAAATGATTTAAAAGAAATAATTGTTCTTTACTAAGGTCGGCCATTATTGAAAATCAGAGTTTTATATGATTCAGAAGGGTAAATTAGTACCCATTATTACAATTAATTTATTAACGCAAAAAGTGTTTAATGGTTACAGATTTTTAATACTTAAAGTGATGCCATTGACAAGGCTTTACCACTTTAAATTAGTGAGTGTTTGGATTTGATATTTAAATCCTTACAAAATTATAAGAACAACCAAGAAACAGTATACTTTTCACCAAAAAAAACAGGTGTTTTATCAAATATCTTCATTTTCTTAAAGGTTTGATTATTAAATTCTTACAATATGTGATGGTAATTATTTACATTTGAGGTTGAATTGTAAATCTAATATGAAAGAATACCCACTATACATAAAATCTACAGTCTATCTGTTTCTTATCATCATGATTATATTTGTGTTGTATGTTGGCAGAGCCTTATTGATACCGGTTAGTTTAGGGATTTTGTTAACATTTTTATTATTGCCTGTGAGCCGCTGGTTGGAATCGAAACGAATTCCCAAAATACTTGCTATAGTAATGAGCATTATTTTAATGATAATTGTGATAGCAGGATTGATTTTTTTTCTTAGCAACCAAATGATGTCATTTTCGGAAGATTTGCCATTATTGAAAGAAAAAATTGCGAATAAATTTGAATCTTTTCAAGGTTTGATCGCTGACAGGTTTGATGTAAGTGAAAAAAAACAATTAGTCTGGTTACAAAATCAATTAACCAACGCGATGCAATCAAGCGGACAGTTATTTGGAAATATATTTAGTGCGACCGGAAACTTTTTGGCTTCTGCAACATTAATTCCAATTTATATTTTTTTCTTCACATTTTACAGACATAAATTTGTTGATTTCATGAAATATTTAACTCCCAATGATAAGCACGTTCATTTGGTAGGAGTTATGCATCGCACATCTGAAGTTTCACAGAAATATCTTGTAGGTTTAATTATTGATATAACCATTCTTAGTATTTTAAACAGCATCGGCTTCCTTGCATTGGGCATTAAACATGCGGTATTACTTGGAGTAATTGCAGGAATGTTGAATATTATTCCATACATAGGTGTTTTGATAGGAAGCATCTTTCCTATTTTTATGGCTCTGCTCACAAAAGATTCAATTTGGTTTTCCGTTGGCGCCTTAGGCGTATGTGTATTTGTACAATTTCTCGATAATAATTTTATCACTCCAAAAGTAGTAGGCTCAGCTGTTTCAATTAATCCTTTATCTACCATGATTGCTCTCTTAATTGGAGGAATGCTATGGGGAGTTGCAGGGATGATGTTATTTATTCCTTACCTTGGTATGTTAAAAGTTATATTTGATAATGTAGAAGGATTGAGACCTTTCGGATTTTTGATTGGCGAAGAAGACAAACTAAAATCACGAAAAAAGAATTTCTTTTAATTTCACAAATAATTAACCGGTGAAAAATATTTCCATAGGCTACTCTCCCTGTCCGAATGATACATTCATATTTGATGCAATGGTTCATGGCAAAATCGATACCGGTGATTTTATTTTTGAACCGGTATTGGCAGATGTCGAAGAACTGAATAGAATGGCAATGGATGCCCGCCTTGATGTTACGAAAATTAGTATTGGTGCCTATGCCGCGATAAGTAACAACTATGTTATACTTGATTCCGGCAGTGCCTTGGGGAAAGGGGTTGGTCCTTTGTTAGTGAGTAAATATCCCATTGACCAAAATTTATTTGGCACTGTCAACGTAGCCATTCCCGGTAAAAATACTACCGCCAATTTACTGCTATCCACCTTTTTTCCTGAGATTAGAAACAAAACCGAGATGATTTTTTCGGCTATTGAGGATAGTGTTTTAACAGGAGAAACAGATGCTGGTTTGCTCATCCACGAAGGACGATTCACCTATTCCCAAAAAGGTCTTCATAAACTTTTTGACTTAGGAGAAGTATGGGAAGCAAAAATTCAGATTCCATTACCATTGGGGTGCATTACAGCTCGCCGATCTATCTCACAATCAGATAAGAACCACATTAATAAAATAATTCAATCAAGTATTGAATATGCATTTAAGCATCCAATTGCCAGCAAACAATATATTCGTGAACATGCCGTCGAAATGGATGAAAATGTGATTGAGAGTCATATTGCATTATACGTAAATGAATATTCCTTAAATTTGGGCACTGAAGGAAGAAACGCTATTGAATTCCTTTTGAAAAAGGGAGCGGATTTAGGGTTACTGCCTTCCATCACAAAACCAATTTTCAATTAAAATATATTATGATTATAGTAACAGGTGCTGCAGGGTTTATTGGTAGTTGTTTGGTAGGCAAGCTAAATGCTGAAGGTTTTAATGATGTGGTTGTGGTAGATGATTTTAGTCAGGAAAAAAAACACAACAACCTGGATGGGAAAATATTCTCTCATAAAATTCATCGTGATGAATTTATTAGTTGGTTAAAAGAAAATCATAAGTTAGTACAATTTATTTTTCATATTGGAGCAAGAACAGATACAACGGAATTTGATGTTGCGATTTTCGACAAGCTTAATTTGAATTACACAAAAGATGTCTGGAATAGTTGTGTAGAATTTGGTTTACCACTTGTTTATGCCTCTTCTGCTGCAACCTATGGTGATGGAGAATTAGGTTACGATGATAATCATGAAATAATTCCCAGCTTAAAGCCTTTGAATCCCTACGGAAAATCAAAAAATGATTTTGACATCTGGGCGCTTCAGCAAGAGCGAAAACCTTACTTCTGGGCAGGACTAAAATTTTTTAATGTTTATGGTCCAAATGAATATCATAAGGGCAGAATGGCTTCAGTTATTTTCCATTCATTCCATCAAATTCGTGAAAACAACAAGGTAAAACTATTCCGATCGCATCGTCCCGATTTTGAGGATGGAAAACAATTGCGTGATTTCGTGTATGTTAAAGACGTTGTTAATGTTTGTCTTTTTCTAATGAACCATCGTCAAAATTCAGCAATTTATAACCTTGGTACCGGACAGGCCCGTTCCTTCCTTGATCTTGCCAAGGCTACATTCACAGCTTTAGAAGTTCCGGTAAATATTGAATTTATAGATATTCCTACAGACATCAGAGAAAAATATCAATATTTTACTGAAGCCGCTATGGATAAATTACATGCTATCGGTTACAGCTATAAATTCCATTCGCTCGAAGAAGGAATAAATGATTACGTGACTAATTTCCTTGTACCTCATAGGTACTTTTAGCCATTATGATTAGGAAAATTCTCGACAATAAAATAGTTCGATATTTTTTCTCAGCAGGTACCGCAACTGTTGTGGATGTATCAGTTTATTTTGTTGCTTTTAATTTTATTTATCAAAAGCAAGACATTCATTTATTTAACCTCGTTGTATTATCAGCTCCAACCGGTTCGTTAATGCTATCCTATACTTGTGGATTAATCACTAATTTTTTGATCACCAAATATCTTGTCTTTACCGAATCAGATCTAAGAGGAGTTCATCAGTTAATGCGTTACGTTCTTGTTGCAGTATTTATTCTTTTCATCAATTATCTTTTCATGAGTTTTCTTATTAAAAATCTCGAATGGTTTCCTACCATTGCAAGAATTGTTTCAGCTTTAACGATTGGAATTTTAAGTTTCATAATTCATAAATTCTATTCATTCAGGGTATCAAAAAAATGAAAAAGAAAACAATTGGCCTTGTTCTTTCAGGCGGTGGTGCCCGCGGAATGGCTCACGCAGGGGTATTAAAAGCATTGGATGAACTAGGAATTGGTATTTCAAGTATTTCTGGCACCAGTTCAGGAGCTCTGGTTGGTGTTTTGTATGCTGCAGGTGTACCTCCTGAAAATATGGTTGGAATAATGAGCAAGACCAAACTTTTTAACGTGAGAGGGCTAAGTTTCGATATGAAAGGATTGCTGAAAACTAAATCTTTTAAAAAGATAATTCAAAATAACCTGGAAATAAAAACATTTGAAGAACTAAAAATACCTGTTACGGTTTGTTTAACCGATTTTACCGATGCCAAAACTATTTTTGTAAATAGTGGACCGTTCATGGATCCTTTGATTGCGTCATGTTCTATACCTTTCATTTTTAGTCCTACCATAATTGATGGAAATGTAATGGTAGACGGAGGACTCCTGAATAATTTTCCGGTTGAACCGTTACTAGGAAAGAGTGATCAGATAATTGGAGTACATGTTAACCCACTGGCAGTCTTTAAAGGAATGCGTTTTAAAGGACTTTTAGAACGATGCTTCCAAATGGCAATAATGAACTCTACAAAATCAAAAATTGATCTTTGCAATCTTTTTATTGAACCCGTAACACTAAGTAAATACAGTGTTTTCGATACCAGTCATGCCCGCGATATTTTTAATATTGGCTACAAAGCGGCAATTGAAAAACAAGAATTGTTGCTTAAGTTGATTTGATTAGTGAAAAAAAAGAATAATTTAAATTTCAAATATTTTCTTTCAACTCCACCAAAAAATTCCTGATCCTACTTAACGAATCATACAACTCAGTGGTATCGGTAACATCGGTTTTATTATCTTTTAATTTAGCTTTTGCTCCTTGAAGTGTAAATCCTCTCTCCTTAACCAGGTGGAAAATGATACGCAAATTGGCAACATCTTCTGCGGTAAAAAGTCTATTGCCTTTTTTATTTTTCTTAGGTTGTAACACCTCAAACTCCTTTTCCCAAAAACGAATCAGTGATGAATTCACATCAAACATTTTGGAAACTTCACCAATAGTGTAGTAAAGTTTAACGGTTTCGGTTTCTTTGTATGGCAAGGAGTAATTTTATTTATGAAGTTATAACCTGCTTTTTCGACTAAAAATTTTAACGAATGTACAAATATTTCACAAATTGACAATAATTATAGGTTCCTAATAATTAGCGACTTCAATTTATTACAGATGCAACTAAATTAATCGAATGACTGATTAGACTGAGAAGAAATGACGATCATTTTTTCAAATTCTTCCGGCGAAAGATCATTGTAGAAGAAGTTAATTGGATTTATTTTCGTTCCTTGTTTGATGACCTCATAGTGAAGATGGGGAGCCGTGGAGGCACCTGTACTACCAACGATGCCAATAATATCACCACGATTCAACTTTTGTCCCGGACGAACATTTATTTTGCTCATATGGCCATACAAGGTTTCGTAACCGAAGCCATGACTAACAATCACATGGTTTCCATATCCACGTGAATCGTAGTCGACAGATTTAACCACACCATTTCCCGTAACATAAATATCAGTTCCGGTAGGTGCAGTAAAATCAATTCCCTCGTGCATTTTGGTAGTTTTGTAAATAGGATGAATCCTGTAACCAAAACCAGATGCAATTCGAGTAAGATCTTTGTTAGAAATGGGTTGAATTGCAGGAATGGAAGCGAGCATGTGCGATTTATCTTTCGCAAGATCCACAATCTCATCAAACGACTTCGACTGCACATACATTTGCTTGGTCAGTTTATCCAGTTTACGGGTGGTTTCAATAATCAAATCGGCATTATCGGTGCCTTCTAAAGCCTTATATTTATCAATACCTCCATAGCCGGCCTCTCGGATGGAAGTTGGGATCGGCTCTGCCTCAAAAATAACCCGGTATATATTGTCATCGCGGTGTTGTAAATCCTGCAGAACCAGTCCTGCCTGATCAAACCGTTGCTGCAAAATTTCATACTGTAAAGTGAGTTGACTAATTTCTCGCTTTAACTGCTTTTCTTTGGGAGAGTCGATGTAAGCATAGGCAATAGCAACAATTATAACACTAAAAACCACCGCTGTAGCCAAAAAGCCCAAAGCGCGAAGTATCCGCTTTCCCCAGGGAATAACCACCTTCTCGTACTTGAGTGAATTGGTATTAAAGTAATATTTTGCTTTAGGCATAGTCCTTAAAGGGATAAACCTTAATTTTGCAGGCCTTTCCGGTTATTGGCAAAAATAACAAGTTTTTGCAACATTTAACATGAATTTCCGGCTCGAAAAAAGCAAAATAAATGATGACTTCCACTGAAATCCGTAAAGCATTCCTCGACTTCTTTGCTGCGAGAGGCCACCAAATTGTCTCATCAGCACCCATGGTGATCAAAAATGATCCTACTTTGATGTTCACCAATGCCGGTATGAACCAGTTCAAAGACATCTTCCTGGGAAACAGCCCTGTGAAATATCCCCGGATTGCCAATACCCAGAAATGTTTGAGAGTATCCGGAAAGCACAACGATTTGGAAGAGGTGGGCGTTGACACTTACCATCACACCATGTTTGAAATGTTAGGTAACTGGTCGTTTGGCGATTATTTCAAAAAAGAAGCAATCGAATGGGCTTGGGAGCTGCTCACGGTTATTTACAAAATACCTAAAGACCGAATTTATGTGACTGTTTTTGAAGGTGATGTAAAAGAAAATCTAGAATTCGATCAAGAAGCTTATGATATTTGGAAACAATGGATCGATGAAGATCGCATCCTAAAAGGAAATAAAAAAGATAATTTTTGGGAGATGGGTGATACCGGTCCATGTGGCCCTTGTTCCGAAATTCATATTGATCTCCGAAGTGATGATGAACGCACAAAGATTGATGGAAAAAAATTCGTGAATGAGAGCCATCCTCAGGTGATTGAAATATGGAATAACGTTTTTATGCAATATAACAGGCTGGCAAATGGTTCCCTCGAACCCTTGCCGGCAAAACATGTTGATACAGGAATGGGTTTTGAAAGGCTTTGTATGACCTTGCAGGGAAAAACCAGTAATTATGATACAGATATTTTTCAACCCATGATTCAGTTCATCAGCTCGCGATGTGGAATTAAATATGGTGCAAGTGAAAAAACTGATATCGCTATGCGTGTGATGTCGGATCACATTCGTGCTATTGCTTTTGCTATTGCAGATGGACAACTGCCTTCCAACAACAAGGCGGGGTATGTGATAAGAAGAATTTTACGCCGTGCGGTTCGCTATGGATACAGCTTCTTGAATTTTAAAGAGCCGGTACTTTGTACACTTATTCCGGTGTTGGCAAAAACTTTTGAAGGACAATTTCCGGAACTGGAAACGCAACAAGATTTTATTGCCAGAGTAATTCAAGAAGAAGAAAATGCCTTTCTAAAAACTCTTGAAACAGGTATCAAAAAATTTGATCAGTATAAAAATGCAAAAGTAGATGGTGATTTTGCATTTGAACTTTTTGACACATTTGGTTTTCCAATTGACCTCACTCAGTTGATGGCTCGTGAACGAAATCTTGAAGTAGATATGGATGGTTTCCATAAAGCAATGCTTCAACAAAAATCTCGCTCGCGGGCGGATGCTGAAAAAGATCTGAGCGATTGGATTAGCGTTCGTGATGATGAGCAAGTTGAATTTGTTGGTTATGATACGTTGGAGTGTAAATGTGAAATTATCCGTTACCGGGAAGTAAAAACAAAAGGTAAAACGCAATACCAACTGGTTTTAAACCATACGCCTTTTTATGCTGAAAGTGGTGGTCAGATTGGCGACACCGGAACCATAAGTACTGCAGAAGAAACTATCAATATTATTAATACTCAAAAAGAAAATAATTTAATTGTTCACTATTGTGAAAAACTTCCGACTCATTTAACCGCAACTTTTATTGCACAAGTAACATCCTACCGCAGAACAGATATCACTCGCAATCACTCGGCAACTCACTTGATGCATGCAGCTTTGCGGAACGTTTTAGGAACGCATGTTGCTCAAAAAGGTTCGCTGGTAAATGATGAAGTTACCCGTTTCGATTTTTCTCATTTCACCAAAGTTACCGACGAAGAAATTGAAAAGATTGAAAAAATGGTGAATGTTAAAATTCGCGAAAACATAGTACTGAACGAACAACGTAACGTACCAATTGCTAAGGCTACACAGCTTGGCGCGATGGCATTGTTTGGCGAAAAATATGGTGAGTTTGTGAGAGTGATTACCTTTGACCCTAACTACTCCGTTGAGCTTTGCGGAGGCACTCACGTTAATGCAACCGGTGAAATTGGTTTGTTCAAAATTATATCTGAAAGTTCAGTTGCTGCAGGTGTTAGAAGAATTGAGGCAATAACAGGTATTGGTGCCGAGCAATTTATGCGTGATCAAAATACTGAATTAAATGAGATCAAACAATTGCTTAATAATCCTGCTGCTCCCTTGAAAGGAATACAATCATTGCTGGAAGAGCAGGAATCTTTGAAAAAGAAAATTGAGGAATTGATTCTCGAAAAAGCAAACGTGGTGCGCGATGAGCTCAAACAAAAAATACAAGTTGTAAATGGTTTGAATGTCATAGCTGAAAAAATTGATCTGCCCTCCTCTGATGCAGTTAAAAATATTTCATACGATTTGCGAAATCAGATCGATAATTTAATTCTGCTTCTTGGAACTGTCATCGATGGGAAGCCTCATCTCTCGCTTATTTTGAGTGATAACTTGGTTAAAGATAAAAATTTAAACGCTTCCAATATTATCCGTACTATCTCTAAAGAAATTCAAGGTGGCGGTGGTGGACAACCCTTTTATGCCACTGCAGGGGGTAAAAATGTAGCAGGACTTGAAAAAGCTATCTCTCTAGGCAAAGAAATCCTTATGAAAGAGTAGCTTAGCAAAAGTGTGAGTACGTAGTTGTCGAAACTGTCAACAACCAACTTAATTCTATTTCTTAACTACTGCAAAATTCAAAACATCTTTTCCATTAATTTGTTTTTCACAAAGGATGATGAGTCGTTCCACAACATTACGCAATTCACGTATATTACCCGTCCAATCAATTTTCTTAAGTTCTTCGTAGGCATCTTTAGTAAATTCTTTCACAGGCATACCATACTCCTGACAAATCTGGTTCAAAAAGTGATCAGCTAATAGTGGTATGTCGTTGCGACGTTCGTTGAGTGAAGGGACATGAATAACAATTACACTTAAACGATGGTACAAATCTTCTCTAAAGTTACCCTTATCAATTTCCGAACGAAGATCTTTATTGGTTGCAGCTATCACTCTTACATTGACTGAAAAATCCTTCTCACCTCCCACTCTGGTAATTTTTCCATCTTGAAGAACGCGTAATACTTTCGCTTGTGCGGATAGACTCATGTCACCTATTTCATCCAAAAAGAGAGTTCCATTATTTGCCTGTTCAAATTTGCCAATCCGTTGTTTGATGGCCGATGTAAACGAACCCTTTTCATGTCCAAATAATTCGCTTTCGATAAGTTCAGAAGGTATTGCTGCACAATTTACTTCCACCAATGGAGAGGCAGAACGGTTACTCTTCTCGTGAATCCATCTTGCTACCAGTTCCTTTCCCGATCCATTTCCACCTGTTACAAGTACTCGCGCTTCAGTAGGCGCCACTTTTTCGATCATGGCTTTAATTTGTATGATTGGTTCAGAGTCGCCTACTATATCGTTAGTTTTATAAATTTTTTTCTTAAGTGTTTTGGTTTCCTTTACCAGAACAGAGCGATCCATTGCATTTCGTATCGTGACGAGCATGCGGTTCAAATCGAGAGGTTTCGAAATGTAATCAAAGGCTCCTTTACGGATGGCTTCAACGGCCGTTTCAATGTTTCCATGTCCGGATATCATAACCACAGGTGTTTCCGGTGTTATTTCCTGAAGCTTTTCCAATACCTCAATCCCATCCATCTTCGGCATTTTAATATCAGAAAGAATGATATCGAATTTGTCCTTTTCAGCTATTTTCAATCCCTCAATTCCATCCTGTGCTTCCGTTACCTCATATCCTTCATAGGTCAGAATCTCTTTTAATGTGTTGCGTATGCTTTTTTCGTCGTCGATAATTAATATTTTGGCCATAGAGGGATGTAAATTAAAAATTGAGAATTAAAAATTAAATAAAATAGGTTAAGTTTTTGATTTTGTAATTGAAACTAAGGCACCTTCTTTTAGTGAATAGGCAGAAAGTTTTATGGTGGTAATTTTTGTTTTATCGAGTACGGTTTTAAGAATTATCGCTGCTAGAACAATCATATCCATTCTCATTTTAATGAGACCTTTCATAACGGACCGTTCTTGCTTATTAGATACAATTAATTCTTTGTAAAGCTCATTGAAATGTTTTAAACTAATTGGATGCTCGGTTTTTCCATAATGTGATCCCGATTCAGGAAATTTATGTCGGATCATACTCGCAAATGTCTCAAATGATCCTGCCGAACCCACTAATGTTTCAGGTTGGTATTTAACACATGCATTATAAAGTTCAACGAGTTCTTTGTTAAGGTATTGCTTAATAATTCGCAAATTAGAATTATTCAGGGGATCTGAAGGATGGAATTTATCGAGCAGTAGTGCAGCACCGAGTTTAAAACTCTGCTTCCAGAGCAACTTATTTTCATCAGCAATAATATATTCAACACTACCTCCACCAATATCCATAACCAGAATTTTTCCCTTCCATTTTTTAATTGCTTGCTTAACTCCACTATAAATTAATGATGCTTCCTCCTTTCCCGAAATTAGTTTTATTTTAATACCGGTTTTTTGAAGCACTTCAGAAATAAATTCCTTCCCATTATCGGCAGTTCTTAAAGCAGCGGTACCGAAGGCAGCTACTTTTTTTATATTTCTCTTTCTTATTTCTAAATTAAATTTTTCTAAAGCACCAATTCCCCTTCGGTAAGGAGCAGGTGCAATGGTTCGTTTATTAATGCCTCCTTGACCAATTTTAACTGTCACCCGTTCCTTCATTACCGCCTTCCAGGTGCCATCCTTCTTTACATCTGCAATCAGCAAATGAAAAGTGTTGGTTCCGAGATCAAGAATAGCAAACAACATAATGAATTTTAAATATTTGAAATGGAGACCTTTGGATATTAGATGCAAAAAAGAACAAATTTTATAAAATTTTTAACAGTGAATTTAATTTCAATCTGCTAAAGTGATTTCAATTTACTCTTTGTAAAACAACCATTTGCCGAGTTCTTTCCAGCTTACTTTTTTTCCATACATTAATATTCCGGTACGGTAAATTCTTCCTGCGAGCCAAGTGGTTAAAATAAATCCTAGTATTAACATTACCATCGACAAGGCCAACTCCCAAGGTGCTACGCCAAATGGTATTCGAACCATCATAACTACCGGAGAGGTGAAGGGTATCATCGAAAACCAAAAGCCAACACTACTTTCAGGATTTTGCAATATAGATTGTGCTACTACAAACGAGAGAATGAGTGGAATTGTAATGGGAAGCATAAATTGTTGAGTATCCGATTCCCCATCAACAGCAGCTCCAATGGCCGCAAAGAGGGCCGCATACAATAAATATCCGCCAAGGAAATAAAATAAAAAGGCGCCTATTAGCAATGGAAAATTGATAGAATCTAATGCATTCAAAGTTTCAGAAAATCCCCCACCGTCTACTTTTGTTGCTCCATCTTCGATACCATCCGGCAAGGGAGTCCCTAAAGGAGTTTGCTTATGAGCCATTTGTTCTTTCAGTTGATTTGGATCAACAAATATTTTGGTCACCACCGAGGAAATTGCAAATGTTAATACGATCCATAGCAGAAATTGTGTTAAACCTACCAATGCGATACCAACAATTTTTCCCATCATCAATTGAAAGGGTCTTACTGAAGAAATAATTACTTCAACAATACGATTTGTTTTTTCTTCAATAACACCTCTCATCACCTGTGCACCATATAAAAAGATGAACATATAAATAAGTAAGCCACCAATCATTCCCACTGCAGTAGTTAATCCTGCATTACTTTCTTCTTCCCCTTTATCAGTTAACTTCCGGGTATTTACCTGAACTTTTGTTTTAATTTGATCGAGTGTTTCCTGATTGATTCCATTTGCTTTTAGCTTCATGGTTTCAATTTCTTTCTGAATGGTTTTCTCAATGGTAGTAACCATATTCAAGTTTGCTTGCTTTGCGGAAAAAAGCATGATTGAATTAGAATTGTTCAATATATTTCCGGGAATATAAAGTATAGCTGTATATTTTTCAGGATTGAAAATAGTTTTGGCAATTGGTAACGAAACGCTATCCATTTCAAACTTCATACTTTCTGAATTCAATAACTTATCTTTGAAAAGGCCTGATTCATCAATAACTTGAATAGTTGAAACTTTATCAGAATCGTATTTCGACATTAATACCGGCACAATAAACAACGAGGCCATTAATAGCGGACCTAAAATGGTCATAATAATAAACGACTTCTTACGCACTCGGGTAAGGTATTCACGTTTTATGATCAGCGATATAGTATTCATAATTAAATTACGGTTTCTAAACTGTTACTTTCTTTAACCAGGGAAATAAAAATATCATTCATACCGGGAATTATTTCACGGAATGAATGTACTTCCACTTGTGAAATAAGTGCCTGCAACAAATCATTTGTTTTAGCACCTTCGTTCATTTTCACTACTGCTCTCATCACATCGCCATGAGGTTCATGAGTGATCAATTCATACCCGGCCCACAGTGCATTCGCGAAAGCAACGCCATTACCAACATATTCAATTTCGTATTTCTGTGATTTGAAATTTTTACGAATTTCCCTTACGGAGCCATCTAAAATTTTATGGGAGCGGTTAATAAGAGCGATATGACTGCATAGCTCTTCAACCGATTCCATGCGATGAGTGGATAAAATAATGGTGGTTCCTTTATCACGAAGTTTTAATAATTCATCTTTGATAAGGTTGGCGTTAATAGGATCAAATCCGGTGAAAGGTTCATCGAGTATCAGTAATTCAGGTTCGTGCAAAACAGTTATTATGAACTGTACTTTTTGTTGCATTCCTTTACTCAATTCTTCCACTTTTTTACGCCACCATCCTTGCAATTCAAACTTCTCGAACCATTCGCGCAAACGTAAAACAGCTTCACTCCTACTCATTCCTTTTAGTTGAGCCAGGTATAAAGCTTGTTCTCCTACTTCCATTTTTTTATATAAGCCTCTTTCTTCCGGCAGATAGCCAATTTTACTAATGTGCTTTTGGCGAAGTTTTTCACCCTTAAATAATATTTCACCCTGATCGGGGCCGGTTATCTGGTTAATGATTCGAATAAGAGAAGTTTTACCCGCCCCATTTGGTCCAAGCAATCCGTAAACACTACCTTGAGGGATGTCCATAGAAACATCATCCAATGCCTTGTGAGTAGCGTATTGCTTGGTGACATGTTGAATGTTTAAAATCATAAGTTCATTGATGAAGCGGTAAAATTAGTGAATGGAATGGAATTGCAGCAAACATGTTTTATTTATTTGATTCTCAATGAATTAAAAGTTTACAGGAATTATAGACCATTTAATAAATTCTAAAATTGGTCTAATGGTTTTCAATTCAAAACAAACTTTAAAATCAGGCTTTTGATGGATAGAAACTCGTTTGAGAACTACTACATTTGAAAACCCGTAATCATATATTCATGAAAAAATATTTACTGATTTCTATTTTCGTGGTTTTTGAATTTTTTTTTAGTCGAGATGTTATGGCGCAGTACGTGACTATTCCGGATGCAAATTTTGTCACATTCCTGCAAACCAATTTTCCGGGGTGCATGAATGGCAACCAAATGGATACTACTTGTTCTAACATTACAGGTGCATCATCAATAAACTGTTCCAATAAAAACATAGGTGATCTTTATGGAATTAATTTTTTTGATAATTTACAAACTTTAAATTGCACAAATAATAATTTAACGGCATTGAATGAATTACCTTCCGCCCTACTTGAATTATATTGCGTTAATAATGATTTGAGTTCCATTCAATCTTTACCAAATAATTTAACAATTCTTGATTGCACGAATAATTTACTTACATCCTTACCAACTTTGCCATTTTCTTTAACATCACTAACTGCAAATTCAAACGACTTAACCAGTTTACCAAATTTACCAAACAATTTAATTACTCTTAATGCAAATGTGAACCAAATAAATTCTCTTCCTGTTCTTCCAGCATTATTGATCAATTTATTTATTTCAGATAACCAACTCACATCGTTACAGCCGCTTCCAACCAACTTAGTCCGTTTGTCGTGTGGTAAAAATCAAATTTCGTCTTTACCAACACTGCCTAATACGCTGAATCTCCTTCAATGTGGTACTAACCCTTTAAATACACTTCCTCCACTTCCAATACTATTAGAAACTCTCGACGTTGCCTATTGTAATTTAATTTCGCTACCTGTTTTACCACCCGATTTATTGTCACTTTCATTTGGAAATCCCGGATTTTCTATTACGCCGGTTTTACCTAATAATTTAATCCAATTAGGTATTTATAAATCAGACCTGACCACTTTTCCAGCTTTTCCAAACACCTTAACGTTTCTTGATTTACGAGAAAACGATCTTGCTATGAATTTACTATCTGTTCCACCGCAATTAAATTTATTTTCAGTAATAAATAATGATTTAATCCTATCAATTCCGGCCATTCCAAATAGTGTTAAGCTTCTATATATCACCAATAGTAACGTGACAACAATTCCTGAGTTTCCCGATAGTTTGAATTATTGTTATCTCGACAACAACCCATTGTTGCAATGTTTACCTGAATTAAAACAAATTACATATTTCTCTTGGCAAAATACCGGTATTACTTGTTTACCCAATTATGGTAATATTACCAATAGCACTCCACTTTTAAGCTCTGTTCCATTATGTGATCTATTTAATTCAAACAGTTGTGATTTCTACTATAATATTTCCGGAAAAGTGTACGCTGATAATAATCAAAACTGTATTGATGAACCTGGTGAAGCAATCCTTTCCGGTTTAAAAATAAATGTATTTCAAAGTGGAAATTTGATTCAACAGGGATTTACCAGTCAAACTGGTTTTTATACACTTGATACACAATTGGGAACTTATGATTATACTCCTGACACAACCGACGTTCCTTATTTTGTTTCTTGTCCTCCGTCGGGCATACAAACCTCCGTTTTAACTATGACAGATTCCACTGACACAGGAATGGATTTCGGGTTACAATGCAAACCAGGTTTTGATGTTGGCGTAGTTGCTGTGGTGAATACTTCAGTTAGATTTTTCCCGGGCGATTCCAGTCTGGTAATAGTTAAGGCAGGGGATTTTTCAACATTCTACAATCTTCATTGTTCATCCGGAATAGCAGGAACTCTTACCGTCACTTTCACCGGCCCTGTTGCCTATTTGAGTCCTGCAGTAGGCAGTCTAACACCAACAGTTGGAAGTAATTTCATAGAATACACCATTACTGATTTTGGAGCTATAAATTTAAATACTGCATTTGCATTTTATTTACTTACGGATACTGCTGCTCAAGCAGGACAATCAATTTGCTTGTCGGTAGATGTTACGCCTACTTTTGGAGACAATAACCCTTCAAACAATAATCTTACTCATTGTTTTCAGGTAGTCACCAGCTATGATCCAAATGAAAAATCGGTAAGTCCGGTTGGCGATATTGAACAAAATCAGGAATGGCTCACTTATACGATCCATTTCCAAAACACCGGAAATGCTCCTGCTCAGCATATTGTTGTTACCGATACCCTGGATGCATCTATTCAGGAGGCTACTTTCACTTACCTAGGTTCCAGTCATGAACCTTTTATACAAGTGAATGGAAATGTGGTGAAATTTAGTTTTCCCAATATCAATCTTCCCGATTCCACCAATGATGAACCTAACAGTCATGGCTATGTGCAGTACAAAGTAAAAATAGATTCCGGTTTAACCGTTGGCACAACCATAGAAAACACTGCTAACATTTTTTTTGATTTCAACACACCGGTGATAACTAATACAACTGTGAATACTATTGTTGCACCTACAGGAGTGACTGAATTGAATTCCGAAATTTTAACAGTATACCCAATCCGGCTAGCGATCAATTAAATATTCATTCCAATTTATTTGGCCTTCATCATTTAATTTTTACAGATCTTGAAGGAAGAATGGTTTACGAAAAAGATTTCACAGGAAATGAATTTAATTTCTTTGTGAATGAGTTTGCCTCAGGAATGTATTTTTTGAATTTGGAGTGCGGGAATAAAAGTAAGGTATTAAAAATTATAGTGAGGTAATTGAAGTTTTGAGTTTGTTTTAATGTAGAAAGTTATTGGCAAACCTGCCCGACCAAAGCAAAGCAGGAAATTAACAAGTGGCAAATAGCAAACTATCAAATAACCACATCATCACATCAATGTACCACAACATCAACCAGCACATCAACACATTCACTCATCAGCACATCAACACATTCGCTCATTAGCACATCAACGCATTCGCACATCAGCACATCAACACATTCACTCATCAGCACATCAATTAAAATACTCCTTCATTTTTTCAAAAAAGCTTTTGTCTCCTTTGCCGGGATGAGGTATAAAGTTATGAGCAGTTTTTAGTTTTTCGAGAATTTTTTTCTCATCAGAAGTAAGATTTTGTGGAGTCCAAACGTTGATATTGATGAGTAAATCACCTCTGTAATGACTATTTAATTGAGGAATTCCTTTCCCTTTCAATCGCAATACTCTTCCTGCTTGAGTGCCGGGTTCAATTTTGATTTTTGCTTTTCCATCAATAGTAGGAATTTCCAACGAGGTTCCTAGAGCAGCATCAGGAATACTTATATACAAATCGTAATGAAGGTTATTACCATCACGTTTTAAGTTAGGATCTTCTACTTCTTCAATAACAATTAATAAATCACCTGGTACACCACCTCGTTCGGCTGCATTTCCTTTTCCTGAAACAGTTACCTGCATGCCCTCACCTACTCCCGCAGGAATATTAATGGATATCACCTCTTCACCGGGAATGGTACCATGCCCATGACAGCTCTTACATTTGTTGGTAATGGATTGTCCCTCTCCCTGGCAAGTCGGACAGGTTGATGTAGTTTGCATTTGTCCAAGAATGGTATTGGTTACTCTCCGCACTTGTCCGGCACCGTTACAAGTACCACACTTCGAAAATGAGGATCCATTTTGTGCACCGGATCCGCTGCATGAAGTACAGGCAATAGTTTTATTTACTTTTATTTTTTTCTCTACTCCATTCGCAATTTCCGAAAGGGTGAGTTTAACTTTTATTCTAAGATTGCTGCCACGATTCACATGACGGCGGCCACCACCTCCTCCTCCACCAAAAAAACTTTCAAAGGGATTATGTCCGCCAAAGATATCACCAAACTGGCTGAAAATATCTTCCATGTTCATACCATACCCACCACCATTTCCACTTGCTCCACCTACACCCTGATGACCAAACTGATCATAGCGTTTACGTTTATCACCATTGCTTAATATTTCATAGGCTTCAGCGGCTTCCTTAAACTTATCTTCAGCCTCATGGTTACCCGGATTTTTATCAGGGTGGAATTTCAAAGCTAATTGTCTGTAGGCTTTTTTAATTTCTCCTTCAGCGGCATCACGACCAACGCCTAAAATTTCATAATAATCTCTCTTTGCCATAACTATCTTAGACTGTATTTCGCTTTATATTCCAACTATTACTTTAGCGTGTCGGATCACTTTCCCATTTAAAAAATAACCACATTCAAGGTCATCCACTACCATTCCTTTCATTTTTTCATCGGGTGCAGGAATGTTGGTGATAGCGTCGTGCAGATCTACATTAAATTCACCACCAACAGAAATCATTTTCTTCAATCCTTTTTGCTCCAGAATATTCATCAGTTTCTGATAAATCAATAAAAATCCATCCATAGCCGGTTCCGATTCCCTGTTTGCATTCTGCGCTTTAAAAGCCCTTTCAAAATCATCTAAAACGGGTAACATCGACAAGATCACCTCTTCGCCGGCAGTTTTCAAAAGATCAACCCGCTCTCTTTGGGTACGTTTTTTATAATTGTCAAATTCAGAATAAATCCGCAAAAATTTATCTTTTGTTTCTGCCAAATCTGCCTTTAGTTTATCCACGTTATCACCCTTCATATCGGCATCTAATTTAGATGTATCAGAAGAAATTTCAGGTGTAAAAGGCGCTCCCGTAGGCGTAAGTTCTTCATTTTCAATATTATTTTCAATTGATTCCTGATCCTTGCTCATTTTATTCTTTTTAAATGGTCCTTTAAAATTTACTTTCATTGGTGCGGTTGTCAAATACTCTGCCATGGCCACTATCGGGTCATTTTGGCAGGCAAAAGTAAATAAAAACGACAGACCCGCTGTTGAGCGGATCTGTCGTTTTTATTTCAATAGGTTAAACTAACCTTTTATTTTAGTTTTTCGATGGCTTCATCCAATGCGGCACCTCTTAGGTTCTTGCCTACAATCACCCCATTTGCATCAATGAGAAAGCTGGCTGGGATGGAGTTCACACGATAAATCTGAGCAGGTTTTGATTGCCATCCTCCCAGGTCGCTGACGTGATTGGGCCAATCTAAATTATCCTGTTTGATAGCCTTCATCCACGCATCTTTGTTTTGATCTAAGGAAACGCTATAAACGGTAAATCCACCTTTTGCTCCTTTAAATTTTTCATCTTTATACTTATTGTATGCAGCCACAACATTTGGATTTTCAAATCGGCAGGGTCCACACCAGGATGCCCAAAAATCGAGTAATACTACTTTGCCTTTAAGCGATGAAAGTGCAATGGTTTTACCATCGGGACTGGTAAAAGCGAGATCTATTGCTTTATCGCCGATGTTAGTGCCCTGTGGCGCTGATTGGTAAACAAAGCCGAAAGTCATGGTGGCTAAACCGGCAATCAGGAGCAGAAATTTAAGTCGTTTCATTGTTAGATTTTTAATTTTTTTTACGTCGTCAGATTACACAAATATAATACCACTTTTCGATTAAAACTATACCCTTTTAATATTTGCTCCCAATTTATTCAACCGTTCGTCTATTTTCTGGTATCCGCGATCAATTTGCTCAATATTATGGATCACACTTTTGCCTTCAGCCGAAAGGGCAGCAATAAGCAAGGCTACTCCGGCTCTAATATCAGGAGAAGTCATTTGTATTCCTCTAAGTAAGTGCTTGCGGTTCAAGCCTATAACGGTTGCCCGGTGAGGATCGCAGAGGATAATTTGAGCCCCCATATCGATCAATTTATCGACAAAAAACAATCTCGATTCAAACATTTTCTGATGAATCAGCACCGTTCCATTTGCCTGTGTTGCAGTCACCAGCACTACACTTAGTAAATCGGGGGTAAATCCCGGCCAAATGGCATCGGCAATGGTAAGTATAGAGCCGTCGATAAAAGTGTCTATTTCATAATGTTCCTGTGATGGAATATAAATATCGTCACCCTTAAATTCCATGTGAATTCCCAACCGTTTAAACACGTTGGGAATAATGCCTAAATGTTCCACGCCGGCATTTTTGATGGTTATTTCCGAAGCAGTCATCGCCGCAAGGCCAATAAAACTACCAATTTCAATCATATCCGGAAGCATCCGATGCCGGCAACCTCCGAGCTTGTCAACGCCATTTATTGTTAACATATTAGAACCAATTCCTGAAATATCGGCACCCATCAAGTTCAACATTTTACAAAGTTGCTGAATGTAGGGTTCACAAGCCGCGTTATAGATGGTTGTTGTACCATTCGCCATCACGGCAGCCATTACAATGTTTGCAGTACCCGTTACAGAAGCCTCATCGAGTAACATGAAACATCCTTTCAGATTCTTCCCTTCTACGCGATAAAATTCATCTTTTGAATCAAAATCAAATTTAGCACCCAGGTTCATAAAACCGATAAAGTGGGTATCTAAACGTCGTCTTCCAATTTTATCACCGCCGGGTTTGGGGATACTAGCTTTTCCAAATCTTGAAAGTAATGGCCCTATTATCATGATAGAACCTCTGAGTGCTGCTGCCTGTTGCGCAAATTCAGGTGTCTCCAAAAAATCGATGTTGACATTATCTGCTTGAAAATCGACTTCGCCATCACCTTTGCGGGAAACCTTTACACCCATGTTTGCCAGTAGATCAATCAGCTTATTCACATCTCTGATATCAGGAATGTTGGTGATGGTGACCCGTTCTGCAGTGAGCAGCACTGCACAAATAATTTGCAGCGCCTCATTTTTGGCACCTTGAGGAGTAATTTCTCCTTTGAGGCGACTACCTCCTATTACTTCAAAACTATTACCCATAAATTAATTGACTCAACCTTTTCTAAAATTTTTTCCGGTTCCGTTATTTGGCATTCTCGCACGTGAACGTTGCTGACGTGGAGGAGCCTTTTTAATTACTGTTTTGTTCGGTAGATCCACAGGTTGCGATAGCCGGGTTTCCTCTTTTACCGCCAGTGCTCCGCCGGATAAAATGCGCAAATGCTCAAAAATCACCTCGTCACTCACCGAATCTTTATTCCAATTCACGTACAGCATCTTCATAAAATTGGCAATGTTCACGACCATCTGATCCTTGTGTTCGCTATCAGGAAGAACCACCACTTCTTTTATCATCTGTTCAATTATTCTTCCATAGTGACGGAACTTGATGGCAGAACTGGGATATCCTACCCGCTTCGGTTTTACCCTGTAGGTTAAAGCCGTAGGGCGCTCATAAGGGGAATCCACATCCAACTTAAAATCTGAAATAATAAATAAATGATCCCACAGCTTGTGCTTGAAATCAGTGATATCACGCAAGTGTGGATTCAACTGACCCATTACATTCACAATAGCTTGTGCAATTTTATTTCGTTCCTCACGATCTTCCAACTGAATTGCATATTCAATCAATTTTTGAATATTGCGTCCGTATTCAGGTATATTCAGCTTGTTACGAGCTGAATTGTATTCCATGTCTAACATTACTTGT
>JBBQVM010000006.1:0-30233 GCA_038211525.1 Bacteroidia bacterium | reverse complement strand
GTCATGTGCACTAGCTACGCATTTGCCACTTTCTTTTTCGTGCCCTTGTGCGCTCTGTTCGGTCCGACCAACAACTTTGGCGACATTCGATTCAAGTGGCTGTTCGAGATGCTTTGCTCCAAGTTTTGCGCCTGCTTGTTCAAGAACCCGGCCATCAACCCGAACGAGGCGCCGAGCAAGCCGGACGCCGAAGCGCCTTTCATCAGCGGCCGCCAGACGGAGCAGGCCTCAAGCACAAGAGCAGTCACCAACCCCTTTTTTGTCTTTTATACACATCTTTCCTTTTGATTGGGTGTTGTATCTTTGTACTGATAATTTTCTCGCACTTTAAATACAAACAGTATGATGAAAAAAATAGAATTTTTTATTAAGATTAATGCTCCCAAAGAAAAAGTTTGGGCTACCTTATGGGACGATTCCACTTATCGACAATGGACTTCTGTTTTCGCACCTGACTCACACGCAGTAAGTGACTGGAAGCAAGGAAGCCCCATTAAATTTGTTGATGGCCAAGGAGATGGTATGTATAGCATTATAGAAACTAACTTGCCTTTTGAAAAAATGTCATTTAAACATTTAGGAGAAATAAAAAATGGAAAAGAAACTACCGTAGACTGGGAAGGTGCCATGGAAACTTACTTCTTAAATGAATCAAACGGAATAACTGAAGTAAAAATGGAAATGGATATTAAAGAAGAGTTTGAAAAATATTTTATAGCAACTTTTCCTAAAGCGTTAGAATTAATCAAACAAATTTCAGAAAATAACTAAATCAAAATGAAAAATATTTTTGTAAGCCTAACTTTCAGAGGTAAATTACGCAAGGAAATAAATAACAATTAAATTTTAAATTAAATGGGAAAACAAATATTTATCAATTTAGCAGTCAGTAATCTTACGAAGTCAAAGGAATTCTACACTGCCTTAGGGTTTTCTAACAATCCAAAATTTTCTGACGAAACAGCACAATGCATGGTTTGGAGTGAGAATATTTATGTGATGCTTTTGACTCATGAAAAATTTTCTTCATTTGCAACTAAACCAATTGCCGACACCAAAACGAATTTAGCGGGTCTTTTTTCACTATCTATGGAAAATGTGGAAGCTGTAAATAAAATGATGAGTGCCGGTTTAGCTGCAGGCGGAATAGAACCATCCGAGATGAAAGATTATGGCTTTATGCAACAGCGAACAATAGAAGATTTTGATGGTCATACCTGGGAAATCTTCTTTATGGACATTTCAAAATTTCCTAAAAACTAAAAACCACTATGAAAAATCAAAAAATAATCTTTTGGGTGTCGACAGCGCTAATCTTTATAATGGAAGGTGTATTGCCTGCATTTACTTCACAAACTGAACTTGCCAAAGAAGGCATGAGACATCTAGGTTATCCCCTATATTTCGGAAACGCACTTGTGGTTTTCAAAATATTAGGTGCTTTAGTATTGATCATTCCGCAAGTACCGAAACGAGTTAAAGAATGGGCTTACGCAGGTTTTTCCTTCGACTTTATATTCGCCACCATTAGTCTTATTGCTATTGATGGTATGAATTTTCAATCATTTTCCCCTTTAATCTTTTTGGGAATTTTGGTGGCTTCCTACATTTCATTTCATAAAATTAATTCACCTATAAATTAACTTTACAAAAATCAACATTATGGCACTTATCAATCCCTACATTAATTTCAATGGCAATGCAGAAGAAGCATTCAATTTTTACAAATCTGTATTTGGTGGAGAGTTTGCAACAGTAATGCGTTTCAAAGATATGTCGAGCCCGGGAAATCCGGTTGCTGACCATGAAGCAAATAAAATAATGCACATTGCTTTGCCAATTGGCAAAAATGTTTTAATGGCAAATGATGTACCGGAAAGAATGGGACTAGTAAATGAAAATGAAAATAGGTCCAAAATTTCTGTGAGTGCAGAAAGTCGTGAAGAAGCCGACCACCTATTTAATGGCCTTTCCGCAGGCGGCGCTATTGAAATGCCCATTGGCGAAAGTCCTTGGGGTTCCTATTTTGGAATGTTTAGAGACAAATACGGAATTGAATGGATGGTAGATTTCGATCCAAAATATAACGGTAAAATATAAAAATGAACGGCTGGCGTGGAAGTGCCAGCCGTTCATTTAATCAGTATCCCACTAGTTCTTGTTAATGTGGGAAGTCTTAAACATGTTTGAGTTATTTTAAATAGTTTTCTTCTAGTCTTTGTTCCGAAGTTCTTTTTCTATCTTACCTGCCTTCAGATTTTTTCAGTATTATTTCCCCTCTACTCCGGAACAATTAATTTTACTAGTCAGGATCAGTTTTTTCCAAATTCTTCCATCAAACACAGATTGTCATCATTTGAAATTCGATTTTCCAATAATCTAATTATTTGAAGGTCTCTGTTTTTTAAACTGCTATTTGGCATATTTTAGGTATTAAAAATCAATATTATTATGCATTATGCCGAATTTGCATAAAAAATTCCAAATTCTTGAACAACCTATTATAAGAATCAGTATTTTCACAAGCTTTCAAGTAATAAGTGAATCTTACTTAAATGTCTACTACTATTCTAATGAGACTGTATTATCCAAGTTCAATTAATAAACACGTTTAAACTGACAAAAATTGATGTCCTTAAAATTTAAAACCACCCTCAAATACCTGGCACTAATCCTATTCGCTTTTGTTTTACATGAATTTGCTTACAGCCAAGACCAACGCCTGACCGACAGTTTGGAAAATGCATTGAAACGATTTAATGCTTATAAATTGGAAATTCATGGCAATACTCCTGAAAAAAATGATACAGTTAAAGTAAATATCTTATTTGAATTATCTAAAGCATACTGGTATAACAATTTTGAAAAGAGTATTGAATATGCAAATCAATCATTACAATTAGCAGAACAAATTAGTTATAAAAGAGGTATTATTCACGCTTATTATACTATGGGAGTGATTAATTATATTAAAGGTAACTATGTTCAGGGTTTGATACAAAGTAAAAAGTCATTGACCCTGGCAGAAGAGCTTAAAGACCAACAAGGTATTGCTGACGCATACATAAATATTGGAAATATTACAATGGCTCAAGGCAGTTATCCTGAAGCGTTGAAATATTATTTTACTTCTTTAAAAATATCAGAGAAAATAGGATACAAAATGGGTGTTGTTTACAATTACACTAACCTCGGTATACTTTATTCCACCAAAAACAATTATCCTGAAGCATTGAAATATTTTTTTGCATCCTTAAAAATAAAAAAAGAAATTGGAGACAGACTTAACATGGCCAATGATTACCAAAACATTGCCTCAATTTATGCCAACCAAGGTAACAATGCTGACGCTATCAAATATTATACAGAAGCAACAAAGATTGATTTGGAAACCGGAAACAAAATCTGGGAATCTTATGATTACGGTAATGTTGGCGATATCTATTTTAAGCAGGGATTATATTCCGAGGCCTTAAAGAATTATTTTGTTGCATTAAAAATGGCAAAAGAGTCGGACAATAATGGAGGAATTGCTGTTTGGTTTAACAATATTGGAGATAGTTATAGACAGCTTAAAAATTATCGTGATGCGAGAAAGTACCTTAATGACGAATTAGTGCTTTCAAAAAAATTAGAATTGAAAGAGCTGATAAAGTCAAACTATAACAGCTTAACCGAATTAGACAGCGCTACCGGCAACTGGCAGTCTGCCTATGAAAATCATAAATTATTTATGTTGTACAGCGATAGTTTAGTGAACGAAGAAAATACAAAAACTTTTGTTGAAGCGACTATGCAGAATGAGTTTGATAAAAAAGAACTTGCCGCCAAATCCCTACAGGAGAAAAAAGACATTAATGCTAAAGCGGAAATTCAAAAACAAAAACTAATTAAATATTCAAGCTTCGGAGCTTTAATTGCCTTGATGCTATTAGCCTTTGGTATTTACAAACGCTTTAATGAAAAAAGAAAAGCTAATGTTGTACTAGTAGATGCTTTGCAGAATTTAAAAGATACACAAGAACAATTAATATTGAGCGAAAAGATGGCCGCATTTGGCGTGCTGGCTCAGCGAATGGCTCATGAAATTCAAAACCCGTTAAACTTCGTTAATAACTTTTCAGAAATTTCTGAAGAATTGGCTCATGAAATAATGGACGATTCTAATGTTGAAGAAAAGAAAGAAATTGCCCAACGGTTATTGGTGAATGTACAAAAAATAAATCACCATGGAAAAAATGCAAGTACCATTGTAAAAAAATTGCAGGACCATATTTACGCCGGTACGGCTCATGAGTTTTTTGAAGAAATAGGCTCCAAAAAAGAAAATATAAAGTAATTACCGGATAATATCTTCAAAATAACATACTCATTATTGTTTAGTTGATATTCAAATTACCGCCGACACTAAACGGTATTGACAGTAAAATATACAGTAAGCAATGAAAGAAAAGAAAAATATTTTTGTAATTATTGGAAGCGCAAGCAATAATTCTGCTAATCAAAAACTTGTGGACAATTTTGCTGAATTGACAATTGAATTTTTTAATTTAACAATTATAAAAGATTTAAAAATACTTCCACATTTTGATCCGGAACTTTCAACTTCAAATCCTCCATATGAAGTGATAGAATTTAGAAAGAATGTAGAACAGGCTGACGGAATACTAATTTGTACCCCTGAATATGTTTTTAGTATCCCGAGCGGACTTAAAAATGCAATTGAATGGTGTATAGCTACCACCGTTTTTTCCCGTAAACCAATCGGACTTATTACCGCCTCCGCCAACGGTCAAAAAGGCCACGAAGAACTACAGTTGATAATGAAAACCGTTGAGACAAAATTTACTGAGGAAACTGTTTTATTAATACAAGGAATAAAAGGTAAAATAAACGAGCTGGGTAAAATTACAGACAACAAAACAAATGATGATTTTGCGAAATTTATTGATGCCTTTAAGACCCTTAACTTCTTAACCAATTAGTAAAAAAGGCTGCAATTCAGTTCGTCTTAAAAATATAGGATGATTCATATTATATAGTGCAATCGAAATTTCAATTTACTTTTACTACTTCATTACAATCAAACAATAAATTTATATCATGTTGAAATTCATTTTATTACAATTATCTGTAGTGTAGAAAAATTATCCATAAGATGGCACCCTTTGTCCATTTTAAAAGAAACCTAACTGTATCACCTTTGCATCGTCAATAATGACATAACTTGTAAAAATTAAAAAAATGCAAAGAATTACAGCCCTCCATCCTGACACAACAACAGGAAAATCAAAAGAACTCTTTAATTCAGTTCAATCAAAATTAGGAATGGTTCCAAACATGATGCGTACAATGGGTAATTCACCTGCTGTATTAAAAGGATATCTTGCCTTCAGCGGTGCTTTGGGAGAAAGTTCAATTGGTGCCAAAATGGGTGAATTAATAGCTTTAACAGTTGCAAATGTGAATGGTTGCAATTATTGTAACGCGGCTCACAGTTTTATTGGTGAGAAATTAGTTGGAATCGACCTTGCTACCATTCACTCAGCAAGAGAAGGAAATGCAGTTGATACCAAAACACAGGCTGCATTGTCCTTTGCAAAAACGTTGGTGCTAAAAAAAGGGAAAGTAAGTGAAGCCGACATTGACTTGTTGAAAAACGTCTTGTTTTCTGATGGCGAAATTGCTGAGATCGTTGCCCACACAGCACTAAACATCTTTACCAATTACTTTAACAATGCCATGAATGTAACAGTCGATTTTCCGAAAGTGGAATTAATGGAAACTGTCGCTTAATAATAAACTTTAGAGAACGGATAAACAAATTTTTATCCGTTCTTTTATAAAAATTAAAATATGGAAATTAAAAAACCAATACCCCCGTTTACACTGGAAACGGCTTTGCAAAAAGTTCAGTTAGCGGAAGACGCATGGAATACGAAAGATCCCGAAAAAATTTGTTTGGCATACACTGTTGATACAGAATGGAGAAACAGAACTGAGTTTATAAACGGAAGGGAAGAGGTAAAACAATTCCTTAAACGTAAATGGGAAAATGAATTAGATTATAGACTTAGAAAAGAATTATGGGGCTTCCGCGAAAACAGAATGGCTGTTCGGTTTGAATATGAATGGCACAATGCGGCAGGGCAGTGGTTTCGTAGCTATGGAAACGAAAACTGGGAGTTTGATGCCAATGGTTTAATGCAGAAACGATTTGCTAGTATAAACGATTTAGCCATTAATGAAAAAGACCGAAAATTAAAATAATAACTATGCCTACTGAATACCAAAAAGTAAATACGCTCGTAAACCCATCAAACGGAAACCTCGCATTTAAGGTCTTTTCATTTGAAGATAACAGCTCCTTTGATCATTTACAGAGGTTAAGCTATTATTCAATGATTGTAATTACTAACGGACAAGGTAAGTTAAAAGCAGATTTTGCTGAACATAATTTTACTGAAAATACACTCATGTGTTTTGTGCCTTATCAACCTTTCATGCTGGAAACGAGTAAACAAATAGCCGGGTTTGTCATTAATTTTCATCCTGATTTTTTCTGTATCCACAAACACCAAAAAGAAGTTGCTTGTAATGGAGTTTTATTTAATGACATTTACAAACCTCCTTTTGTAATTTTGGAGAAAACTGATTTAGACGTTTTTTACGCCCTTTTTGAGCAGATGAAAGTAGAGATGAAAAATGTACAATTAGCCCAATATGAGTTATTGGTATCTTATTTAAAAATATTTCTCATCATAGCATCAAGACTAAAAACAAAACAAATACCCCAGGCAACACAAGACTTTACTGATGTTAAAGAACCTTTTATTCTACAAGGCCTTAAAGACGCCATTGAAACCCACTTCAAGTCCAAACATACAGCTAATGATTATGCATTGCTATTAAACGTTTCTTCAAAAGCATTGGCAAAAACAACAAAAAAACATTTTAATAAAACTTTAACTGATTTAATTTCTGAACGAATAATTATAGAAGCAAAACGAGAATTATATTTAACGTCAAAATCTGTAAAAGAAATTGCCTTTGAATTAGGCTATGAAGATGAACATTATTTTAGTAGATTTTTTAAGACGAATGCGGACGTTTCACCTCAACTATTTAGGGAAACAGTTGGGTTCGCAAGAGCTGAAGCTTAAAAACGAAACCATGCATGCCTTCGCATGGCAATTTGACAGGCGAAATTATTTGGAACTAATATTAAAATTTGCAAAGGATCCAAAGTCATTCGGAGCCGACTACAAGTTTATAAATGTTTCATCCTGTTTGCTTTACTCTATTTGGATAGAGTAAATCCTATAAATAATACCTTTTTTTAAATGTAGTGTACTTCGCTATTCAAAAACTCGTATATTCACAACTTGTATCGTTTTTGGCGAGCGGCTTTCGATTGGAGTATTGCTTTGACGATTTGATAACTATACACTATTGGCAAAAAAATTTATTATAAAACAATGTCTCTTAAATTACACCAAAAAATAATTATCCATTTAGGGTTTCTTATTTTAACTTCTTGTTGGCCCTGCTTCTTAAAAGCACAAGCTCCTAATCCTGCTTTGATTGGGTATTTTCATAATTGGCAAGATTTTAATGCTCCTTATGTTCCACTTGACCAGGTTGATTTGCGCTACAACATGATTGATATTTCATTTGCTGTACCACAAGCAGGAACGGATTATAAAATGGAATTTGTCCCTGACCAGGTTTCGCCTTCAACATTCATTTCACAAATACAAACCCTACAGACTCAAGGGAGAAAAGTAATTATTAGTATAGGTGGTGCCACCTCCCCTATTTCTTTAGACAACACCTTGGAGCGCGATACATTTATTGTTTCCATGACTAATATCATTAACACTTATGGTTTTGATGGCATCGATATTGACTTGGAAGGTGGTTCACTTTCAGTAAGCGGAGGAACAATTGCTGCTCCTGTTGATCAACCTGTAATCAACCTCATTTATGCCATCAAACAAATAATGGCCAATTACTACGCAACCAATAATAAACGATTAATTTTAACAATGGCACCTGAAACTGTTTTTGTTCAGGGAGGCCAATCTGCTTATGGAGGAGTTTGGGGCGCCTATTTACCCGTAATTGATGCACTAAGAGATTCACTTGAAATTTTGCATGTGCAACTGTATAATAGCGGTTCCATGTATGGCATCGACGGAAATATTTACACGCAAGGTACCGCTGATTTTATTGTCGCTATGTGCGAAGCCATCATTCACGGTTTTAATACATCAGGCGGAATGTTTGCAGGTCTGCCGGCAAGTAAAATTGCAGTTGGGTTGCCTGCTTGTTCCATGGCTGCCGGTGGAGGATATACTGATTCGGCAACAGTAAAAGCTGCAATTAATTATTTGCGCGGTAATGGAATACCTCCCGGATCCTATACATTAAACAGTCCAGCCGGCTTTCCTGCTTTAAGAGGCATGATGACTTGGAGTGTGAATTGGGATGCGGTTGCAACTTGCGGAAGTATAAATGAGTACGCCCAAAACTTTGAAAATATTTTTGGAACCACCACTTCAGTAGCAGACAATGCCGAAAACTCATTTGCTATTTATCCTAATCCGGTTACTGATCTCTTAAATATCAATATCTCAAAACATTTAAACGCACCAACAAACATTCGCATATTTAATACACTTGGAGAATTAGTTTTTTCAATGCCTGTTATCCGTGCAAATGAAACAATAAATACTTCAAAGCTGCCAAAAGGAATTTATTGTTTAGTCCTCAACAATTACAGAAAGGCAATAATTAAACAATAATGGTTTCTTAGTGAAGAGAATGCTGTGATGCAATTGATTCAAATTTATACTGCCACAATCCCCATTAGCCTCTTCTACAATGAATTATTTCTTCCATCATGCACCTTTCCGTCTTTTATGTCAGTCACTCACAAAAGAGAATTCTGGCTTGGCCAATTAAAATTTACAACAACTCAATGCACATTAGTTTCTACCTAAAATCTTCAGGAATCACCTCTGATTATGGTTTTGGAAATGCAACTCAAACACGTCAAACTTCAGCATCAATGAGCAATTAATTGCGTAAATCAGCATTTTCACAATCCAGATTTAGTCATATTGCAGAAAAGAACTTAACTTTGTCATATAGTTTTTGGTTAGGTAATTCTTTCACCGTTGAAATCAGGAATAAAAAATAAATCAAAATCAAAACGAAATTACCCATCGCATTCCTTACATTTTTTGGCATTGCAAATGCTCAGGAAAACTGGATAAAATATCCAAACAATCCTGTATTGAAAAGAGATACGGTAATTGCAAACCTGCCTAATGATATAATTGCAATAAGTGATCCTTGGGTAATTAAAGAAGGCACCACTTACAAAATGTGGTATACATGTGGCGGAATAAATTATCCTACAGATACTTTACTTCGCTCAAGAATTTGTTATTGCGAATCCTTGGATGGAATTGTATGGACTAAATACAGTGGCAATCCGGTATTAGATGTTTCTTATACTGGCGGCTGGGATTCATTGGGGGTAGAAACAGTATCAATTCTAATTGACAGCTTAGCACCGGTAAGCCTACGCTACAAAATGTGGTATGCCGGTCAATACTTCAATGCTTTCAGATATGATTTTGGATATGCGTATTCGGCAGATGGGATAAATTGGACCAAACATCCTTCACCGGTCTTGCAAATAGGAAGTTCAACATCATGGGAGGGAGGTTTCATTGAAGGACCTTCTGTGCTCAAAGACGGAAGTATATACAAAATGTGGTACACAGGTTTTAGCTTAGTTAATGGCAATGTAAATACCGGTTACGCAACTTCTTCTGATGGCATTGCATGGACAAAATACGCAGGCAATCCGGTTATCAGTATAGGTAGTGTTAGTTCTTGGGATTCTTATACTGTTCAAGACCCTCATGTAATTAAAATTGGAAGCACTTATCACATGTGGTATGGCGGTCAAAACCAAGATTCTTTGTATGGACAAGAAACCGGTTATGCGTACTCAACCGATGGAATCAACTGGACAAAATCATCTTTAAACCCTGTGCTTCAAAAAGGTATTGCCGGCGAATGGGATGCAAACATTGCCTCATTCCCCGCTGTATTATTAGATAATGGAGTTTTAAAAATGTGGTACACCGGCAAAGATGTTGACCCGCTTCCTGTAGGTTCTTTAAACTATTACTGGGAACTGGGGTATGCGTTTGACTCAACTTTTTCCACCGGCATTGCTTTACCAAACATTAAGGGAGAATTTTCACAATTCCCTAATCCTTTAACTTACTCAACAACTTTACAAATAGACCATTTTTTAAATCACGCAACTTTGACTATTTACAACTCTTTTGGACATACGGTTAAAGAATTAAAAAATATTTCCGGGAAGACTATTACGCTTTTTCGTGACAATCTTACCAGTGGATTGTATTTCCTTCGCTTGACAGAAGAAAATAAAATTATTACCGTCGGCAAATTAGTAATTACCGACAACTGACTTGAAGGCACTCTAAAGAAAACCATGATGACTAGTCGAGTATCACCAGCTCAAATGAGGAACTTCCCATTAAACTCAATAAGGAATTAATTAACTGCGAGGCAAATAAATTATTTGAATTTTTTTTAAATGTCCTTTAACTTTACAACTTGAACGTTCTGCTCATGAGAGGAGCTTAAAGTTAAACTCAACTATCCTAATTCTTAAAAAAGGGTGGCCGTCGAGCCTTTGACCCGCTCACAAAACGCTGTGTAAAATGAATCCTAAAACTGCGATTAATTTCTTCTCCTTACATAAATGACTACACTTAAAGAAATAACACATACACTTAAAATCAACAAGCCCAAGCTAACAAGCAAATATGGTGTAAGTGTCCTTGCTATTTTTGGAAGCTATGGGCGTGGACAAGAAACACCAGAAATCGATATTGATATCCTGGTTGAATTTAATCGGCCAATTGGTATTGAATTTATTGACTTAGCCGATGAGCCTGAAATTTTACTCAATACGAAAGTGGATTTAGTTTCCAAAAATGGAATTAAACCTGAATATTTCAATCAAATTGAAAAAGAATTGAATTATGTTTAAACGTGATTCAAAACTTTTACTTTCTGATATAATTTCTTCTGTTGCGAAAATTAAATCATATACAGAAAAATACACTTTTGAAACGTTTATAGTTGATTCGCACTTTCTAGACTTTCCCGAATGTATCAGCCCATAAGGGTGGGTAATCACATCTTTTAAAAACTTTAGTTAACCATTATTTATTATCGTTCATTTTTGATGAACTGCTATAACTAAATTAAAATATTCATTCAAAATGAATAGCCGGCTTTAATTAATATTCCGATAGAATCAGAATTAATATTCGCGCTACCTTTTAACGAATTTAACCTGTAAAAAAATTAGTTTTTGAGTATCAAATCCTATCATTCGATTCAAATGGCTCAACAGGTATTTCTTTTTTAAATACCTATATTATCAATAAGGCGCGTTTTGGAGGTGAGCACGGCAATGCAGGCGCGCTGCTCCTCTTGTAACTGCAACTTTGTTATGGGTTGCAATGTTTTTGAATCAACCAATTCCAGGTACTGAACTTTAAAGCCTGCAACACTTTCAATTCTTCTAATGGCTTCCTTTTTTAATTTTTCAGGGTCCGTTTGCCGGATAGCATCAGCAATAAACAAAAGCGAATTATAAATAACCGATGCATTCGCCCTTTCATCAGCACTCAAATGAATGTTCCGGGAGCTCATTGCTAACCCGTCAGCCTCGCGCGCTGTTTCACAACCAATCACTTCAATACCAAAATTAAACTGACGGTTCATTTCACGAATAATTGCCAGTTGCTGAAAATCTTTCTCCCCAAAATAAGCCCTATCCGGACGAACTATTTCAAAAAATCGGGAGACCACCGTTGCCATACCTCTAAAATGACCCGGTCGAAATGCACCCTCCATTACCTTATCTAAATTCCCGAAATCCATTTCAAGAAGTGCCTTATCGGGATACATTTCTTCCACCGAAGGTGTAAAAACCACATCACAACCCTCCATTTCCAGTAAACGGTAGTCCTCCTGTGGTGTTCGTGGATAATTCGATAAATCTTTGGGGTCGTTGAACTGAGTAGGGTTGACAAAAATGCTGCTGACCACTACATCATTCTCCTTTTTTGCCCTGTTTATCAACGACATATGACCTGCATGAAGTGCTCCCATAGTTGGCACAAAGCCAATGGATGCACCTTTTAGCTTTACTGGTCCCAGTACTTCCCAAAGCTGGGATTTCGATTCGGCGATGATCACGTTGCAAGAAAACTCGCAATGTTAATCAAAAAAATTAAACCGTTCACCCTTTCTAAATGCTTTCAATTAGGAACTTAATTATAACCTAAAGTTTTAAAATACAATATATTAACACCCAAACCCCATCTGTCTCCTAACTTTACCAAGGGACTTGTTTAATTGCAAAAGAAGAATATATTGCGTACCTTTGCATTGTAAGTTAAAATTCCTAATATGAAAAAAGCAAAAGTTCTTTACATCTCCCATGAAATCCATCCATATCTCGAACTTACAGATTTAGGCAAAATATCCAGGCAATTACCTCAGGGCATTCAGGAACGTGGTAAAGAAATAAGAACTTTTATGCCTCGCTTTGGTCTTATTAATGAAAGAAGAAACCAGCTTCACGAAGTAATTAGGTTGTCAGGAATGAATTTAATCATCGATGATACCGATCACCCGCTTATTATTAAGGTGGCTTCGATCCAATCAGCCCGTATGCAGGTCTATTTTATTGATAATGAAGAATATTTCCAGCGCAAGGCCATTTTTAGAGATACCAAAAAGAAATTCTTTAAAGATAACGACGACCGTACTCTCTTCTTTTGCAGAGGCGTATTAGAAACCGTTAAAAAATTGGGCTGGACGCCGGACATCATTCATTGTCATGGTTGGATGACCAGCTTAATTCCATTGCTGATAAAAACCAGTTACCGTGAGGACCCTATTTTTAAGGATGCTCGTGTGGTGTATTCTGTTTATGATGATAATTTTGAAGAGTCATTCAGCGAAGACTATGCTACTAAAGTAATGATGGAAGGAATGACTGCTGCAGATGTGAAGGACCTCAAAACTCCTAACTGGGAAGGCATCACCATGAACGCCATCTCTAAGTCAGATGCGGTGATTCAGGGAAGTGAGACGTTGAGTCCTAACTTGAAAACTTTCATCAAAAAATCCCAAAAGCAATTCCTCGATTTTAAGTCGACTGAAGAATACCTCGATGCTTATAACAGTTTTTACGACGAATTGCTGGTTGAAGATCCCATCTTAATAGAGTAGCGAAAACCTTTTTTCATTAAAAGTAATTATCGCACCTTTGCAACGTTAACAGATTTCTGATTTCTAATTCATTTTCAAGGAATGACCAAACAAATGAAATGGCTCTTGCCTGCTATACTTGTAGCAGGTGCTATGGCTTTAAATTCCTGTTCAGAACCTGCTTCTATTGGGATTGAAGTGCAGCCCGATGGTAGCCAACCGGGATTGTATTATACTGATACGATTACTATCAATGGCACTACTATTATCGAAGACTCCCTCCGAAGCGATGAAGGGGTATCGCCACTAAATCTGGTTGGTAGCTACACCGACAATGTTTTTGGCCTTACCCGCGCCACTTTTTACTCTCAGATATTTCTTCCTAATAATAGTACTAATTTCTCCTTTGGCGTTGATCCTATCCTGGATTCTGCCGTTTTGACTTTAGCCTATACCGATTATTTCGGCGATACCTTAACGCCCTTGGATCTTCAGGTTTTGCAATTGGAGGACTTGATGGTATTAGATTCAAACTATTACACATCCAATACCCTCGCCACCGGACAACAATTATTTTCAGGAACCATAGAGGTGCACCCTAAAGATAGTTTGTTAATAGAAGGTGGGCTCAGGGCACCGCATTTAAGGTTGAAACTGGATGAAACCTGGGCTTCAGCATTTATTAATAGTGGAGACGCCAATTTCACCGACAAAACCGCATTTACTAATTATTTTAAAGGGATACAGGTGAAAGTTGCTGATGTAACTACTGAAGATCAGGGATGTATCATGTCATTTAACCTGCTCGGTTCAATGTCGAAAATGGTTTTTTATTATAAAAATGGTACAGATACCACTGCAAAATTTGCCTTTTTCGAGATCAATTCCGGAACACCGCGATTTAACCACTATGAGCACGATTACACCTTTGCCGATTTTGGAAACACTTTCCCCGTTTCCGGAAACGACCGACTTTATATTCAATCAATGTCGGGAGTGAAAGTGAGATTAAATTTTCCTTTTATTCGGAACCTAACTGCCTCCGGTCCCGTATCAATAAACAAAGCTGAACTGGTGCTGCCGGTTGAAGACAATACCCTTTACAGAAATCATACTAATCTGATCGTTTTTGGGGTGGATTCAGCAGGTGCCGAAGCGTTGATTCCCGACTTATTGGAATCAACCAGCTATTATGGAGGTTCTTACAGTGTTACCGATAAAAATTATGCTTTTAATTTGGCGAGATATATTCAACGGGTTATTTCTAATCCTGATAAAGACGATTTCGGCATCAGCCTGGTTTCCTCGGGTGGAGCTATTAATGGTTTCCGTACCATCATATCAGGCACAAATGCTCCCGATAAAAAGATTCAATTAAAAGTTACTTACTCAAAACTCGAATAACACCATGTGTGGAATAGTTGCATATATAGGTCACCGACAAGCATTTCCTATTATTATGAAAGGATTGCAGCGTCTTGAATATCGTGGGTACGATAGTGCCGGCGTTGCTTTGTTGAATGGTGACTTAAATGTTTATAAAAAAGCCGGTAAAGTTTCTGACCTCGCCGAGTACACAAAAGATAAAAATACAGCAGGAACACTTGGTATGGGACATACCCGTTGGGCCACTCACGGTGAACCAAATGACGCGAATGCACACCCTCATTTTTCGGAATCGAAAAATTTCGCAATTATTCATAATGGAATTATTGAAAATTATTCTTCCATAAAAACTGAATTAACAAACAGGGGTCATCACTTTAGCAGTGATACCGATACCGAAGTACTCATTCATTTGATTGAAGATGTTTATAATAATCTTCATGTCGATTTAGAAGAAGCTGTTCGTTTAGCATTGAGCGAAGTAATTGGCGCATATGCCATAGTAGTTATATCTAAAAATGATCCCGGTAAAATGATAGCTGCCCGAAAAGGTAGTCCTATTGTTTTGGGTATTGGTAAAGATGAATTTTTTATTGCTTCAGATGCGACTCCAATAGTTGAATACACTAAAAATGTAGCGTATTTAAATGATGGGGAAGTAGCTATTATCTCCGATGGAAAACTTACTGTAAAAACTATCGAGAACCAGATTAAAATACCCTACGTTCAGGAACTGGAAATGCAATTAGAGATGCTTGAAAAAGGCGGCTATGAGCATTTTATGTTGAAAGAAATTTACGAGCAACCTCGCTCTATCTGGGATAGTATGCGCGGACGAATAGATGCAAAAAATCGCTTACTTCGTTTAGGTGGTTTGGGTAATTATGAAAATAAATTCATCAACGCTAAACGTGTTATCATTGTAGGTTGTGGAACATCGTGGCATGCCGGACTTGTTGGCGAATATCTTATTGAGGACCTTGCTCGTATTCCTGTTGAAGTTGAATATGCTTCTGAATTCAGGTACCGTAATCCTATTATTAATGAGGAAGATGTAGTAATTGCAATTTCCCAATCGGGCGAAACCGCCGATACGTTGGCTGCAATAGAACTTGCGAAATCAAAGGGTGCTACTATTTTTGGAATTTGTAATGTGGTTGGCTCCAGTATTCCACGTGCTACCCATGCAGGATCCTATACGCACGCCGGACCCGAAATTGGTGTTGCTTCAACAAAGGCATTCACTGCACAGGTTACAGTTCTTACCCTCCTTGCACTTCAGATAGCAAGAAAGCGTGGCACCATTACCGAATCACGCTTCCATGCATTGTTGAACGAGTTGGAAAGTATTCCTGCCAAAGTTGGGCATGCTCTAAAATCAAATGATTTAATTCGGGAACTGGCTGCTAAACTCAAAGATTCACGCAATGTACTTTACCTTGGTCGTGGTTATGGTTTCCCTGTTGCATTGGAAGGTGCTTTAAAGTTGAAAGAAATTTCGTATATTCACGCTGAGGGTTACCCTGCTGCCGAAATGAAACACGGTCCTATCGCTCTTATTGATGCTGAAATGCCTGTAGTAGTTATCGCTACTAAAAACAGCTCCTATGAAAAAGTAGTGAGCAACATTCAGGAAGTGAAAGCGCGTAAGGGAATTATTATTGCAGTTGTTACTGAAGGTGATGTTGAAGTGAGAAAAATTGCAGATCACGTAATTGAAATTCCTGAAACTGATGAACTTTTAGTACCACTTGTTTCGGTGATCCCTCTTCAATTACTGAGTTATCACATTGCAGTAATGCGAGGATGTAATGTAGATCAGCCAAGGAATCTTGCCAAATCGGTTACCGTAGAATAGGCGTTTGTAAATTTAATTTTTTATTTCCTGATAATTTTTAAACCATCGTTCGGTTATAAAATTATGCATCGCTGTTTTAACCTTAAGCTTTCAATCCATCCCACCCCTGCGCTCTGAGCGGAGATTCGTGTTCCCCCTTATCTATCAGCGCCAAGCCGGCAGATTCAGCAGTTACATATCCTACAACTGTAATGCTTTTAATGGCACTTACCTTTTCGAAATCAGCCTGACTGATGGTAAACAACAACTCATAATCTTCACCACCATTTAATGCAGCAACAGTAGGATTAAGATTCATTTCTTCACAAATAGAAATTGTTTCAACATCAATCGGAATTTTTTCTTCGTAAATTCTACATCCTTTTTCGGATGCGGTGCATAGATGAAAAAGTTCAGAGGCCAGTCCATCCGATATATCAATCATAGATGTTGGAACCACTCCGTTTTCTTTCAATGCATCAATAACATCCTTTCGTGCTTCCGGTTTTAATTGTCGCTCCACCACATAATCGGAACCACTAAGGTCGGGTTGGATTTCAGGATTTTCTATAAATATTTTTTTTTCTCTGTTTAATATTTGCAATCCTGCATAAGCTGCTCCAAGGTCTCCGCTTACGCAGATAAGATCATTTTCCTTTGCACCACTTCTGTATGCGATATCATCCGGCGCCACCGATCCAATAGCAGTTACACTCAGCACCAATCCTGAGCGCGAAGTAGTAGTATCGCCACCAACCAGATCTACATTATGACGATCACAAGCCAATACCATTCCCTCATACAACTCCTCAATAGCTTCAAGAGAAAAACGATTAGAAACACCCAGCCCTACAACAATTTGCTGAGGCGTTCCGTTCATTGCATAAATATCACTTAAATTCACCATAACCGCTTTGTAACCCAAGTGCTTTAAGGGATAAAAGGATAAATCGAAGTGAACGCCTTCCATCAAAAGGTCACAGGTAACCAGTTCATAATGTTCACCACGGTTAATTACGGCACAATCGTCACCAATACCCTTAACAGTGGTTTCGTTCTTTGTTTTAATAGTAGCAGCAAGATGGTTGATGAGCCCGAATTCACCTAAATCGGAAAGTTCTGTTCTGTTATCTTTGTTCTCAAACATGGGCAATTAAATTATAATTGGAAGAAATATTTAATGCTAAAGTTACTGAATTTTAATTTAAATTTCAGCATGTAAATTTATAAGTAATTAATGAAACGATTGATATTATTTTGAATGAATATTAAACGTTTGAATAATAATTCCTAAATTAGTGTTGTTGAAAGATTACTATAAAATATTAGGCATATCAGCGTCCTCCGACAGTCGCTCCATCCGTAAAGCATGGCTAAAAAAGGCGCTGCAATTTCATCCCGATCATAACCCTGGAGATACCCTGGCCGAAGAGCAATTTAAAGAAGCGCAAGAGGCTTACCGTATACTTTCCGACTACTCTCTTCGTGCACAGTTTGATTCGGGTATTTTTAACTGGAGTGCCCACGAACCTGCAACCTCCAGCGAAGTAAATCATTATTTTTATGTGCTCTCCGACAGCAAAAATGTGATGCTTTTTGAAGAACTTAGTATCACCTTTGTTTACAGTGGCGAAGGACGTGTTTTCCGGCGACCCTCCTTCAATGGATTTCACATAACAGGATCTCCGTTTGTGGATAGCAGAATGGTTTTTCATGAGGGGCATCGATTAAAAGAAACCAGTTTAACGTATATACTGTGTCCGTTAAAAGAAGGTACACTAATTATTGATCCTGCAAGTATTCGTATACAAGGACGAATTTTATATACAGAACCTGTTAAAATTAAAACTACCCAAAGCAAGTGTTATTTTTTGCAAAATGAAATTGCCGATGGTAAGCCCTTAAAATATACGATGCATTACGAGTTTAAAAAAGGAGAGGCTCCCTTACGCATCAGCGAGAACAAAAAAAATCATATCATCCTTATTCCCAGAAGTCGATCAGCCTATATTTTTCACAGTATTGGTTCCGCCATGAAAGGAATTTTTACCATTTGGGGTGCCGTTATGCTTCATTACTATTTTGATCTCAACATCTTTTTAGGTGCTTTGGCAGGAAGTCTTTTAGGGGGGATTAATGTTCACCTCATGTACAAATTGGTAAATATGAAATCGAAGTATCAGTTTGCTCCCCAATACCCACTGGTGGTGGAATATGGCGAGCGAGGTTACTACTACGGAGAAAGTGCCGGCATCCCCTTACTGAAAGTGAATGTTATTTATCAGCTTGGAAGAATGTTGGTTTAAAATTTTTCCGGTACCTTCACAAATCAAATGAAAAAGATACAATTACTATCTTTTTTATGCAATTTTACGCTTTCCCAACCAACACCAAGTTAAAAATTGTTACGTCACATGAAGATGCAAATATCAAAAAAGTTGCGATTGCCCCTACTGGCAATTGGTTTAGTAACACTTATGTGGTCGTGCAAAACTCCGGGTGCAGCTACCGGTAGCAAGAGCAAATCCAATAGTGACGAAAGAAAAACTTTCGTGGAACCTGCTCCCTATGAGAATTCCGCTACCATTCTGCATAACCTCGTTCATACTCGTTTGGATGTATCCTTTGACTGGGCTAACAGTCAACTTTTAGGCGAAGCCGAAATTACGCTTACTCCTCATTTTGCCACCACCAATCAACTTTTTCTGGATGCAAGAGGCATGATTATTAATGAAGTTAAAATTATTAAAGGTGCTACCAAAGCAGAGCTTGCCTATACCTACCGAAATGATAGCATCTGCATCACGCTGGATAAATATTATTCCAAAAGAGATACCTTCAAAGTATTCATCGATTATGTTGCCCGACCGGAAGAGTTGCCTAGAGGTGGTAGTGCTGCAATCACCAGCGATAAAGGATTATATTTTATTAATCCCGACAATTCCGACCCATTCAAGCCTCAACAAATTTGGACTCAGGGCGAAGTGCAATCTAGTTCAGTATGGTTTCCTACCATTGATAAACCGAATCAGAAATCCACAGAAGAAATTTTTATTACTGTAGATACCTCTTTTGTGACTTTAAGTAATGGCACGCTGATTAGTTCTATTGTTAATGGTTACTCCGGCGTTAGAACCGATTACTGGCGACAAGATTTGCCGCATGCACCTTACCTGTTTATGATGGCTATTGGAAAATTTGCTGTTGTTAAAGACAAATGGAGAGATAAAGAGGTGAACTATTATGTAGATCCCGAATATGCTCCGTATGCAAGAGCTATTTTTAATCATACACCGGAGATGATGGAGTTCTATTCTAATAAACTGGGTGTCGATTTTCCTTGGGATAAATATTCTCAGGTTGTTGTTAAAGAGTATGTTTCGGGTGCCATGGAAAATACTACGGCGACTGTTTTAGGAGATTTCGTTCAAAAAGATAATCGTGAATTATTAGATGCCAATAACGATGATTTTATTTGTCATGAATTATTTCATCAATGGTTTGGCGACCTGGTTACCTGCGAATCCTGGTCGAACTTACCACTCAACGAATCGTTCGCCACCTACGCTGAATATTTATGGTTTGAATATAAATATGGACGCGATGAGGCCGATTATGCCGGTCAATCCGATCTGAATTCTTACTTACGTGAAGCACGAAATAAACAGGTAGATCTCATTAGATTTAATTATAAAAGACCTGATGATATGTTTGATAATCATTCTTACGCTAAAGGCGGAAGAGTGCTACACATGTTGAGAAAATACACCGGTGATGAAGCTTTTTTTGCCTCTTTAAAATTGTATTTAGAACGCAATAAATTCAAGAGTGTAGAAATACATAATCTTCGCTTGGCATTTGAAGAAGTTACCGGTGAAGATCTAAACTGGTTTTTTAATGAATGGTTCCTCGACAAGGGACATCCCTCATTAAAAATAGATTATTCTTTTGATCAGGTTAACTCGAAAGAGCTCGTTACAGTAGAACAATTACAAGATCTTGAAACAACACCGCTCTACAAAATTCCTGTCGATGTTGATATTTATTCTTCCGAAGGAGTGAGTCGTACCCGTATAGTTGTTTCGCATCAAAAAGAAATTTTTTCATTTGATGTGAAAAATCAACCCGACCTTGTAAATTTTGATTCACAGAAAATGATTTTGGGCACAAAAAGCGACAATCATACCAATGCGGAATGGATTACCCTGTTCCATCGAGGGCCCTTATACCTCGACCGGTTTGAAGCACTCAGTAAACTTTCAAAAAACTATACAGCAGGTTCGCCCGAGAGTGAAATAGTTATAGATGCATTATACGATCCGCATTGGAACATTAGAATAGTTGCTATTAAAAATGCCAAAACACTTTTGAAAAATGATGATGGTACTATAAAACGTCGTATCATCCAAATGGCAACTAACGATGACGATGCAGGTGTGCGTGATGAGGCGCTGCATTTTTTATCGGAAAATTATTCCCATGATGAAGAAGTTTTAAATACATTGAAAAGCGCCATCAACGACAGTTCCTATACAGTAATGGGCACTGCTATTTTATCATTGGTAGATAATAATCAACAAGAAGGATTAACACTAGTGAAAAATCTTGAAAATAACTCCAATAAAAATGTTATTGAGATTGTTTCTGAAGCATATACTTCCTATGGAAATGATGAACAATACGATTTCATGACTTCTGTTTTACTAAATCCTAATGGATTTAGTAAATATACTGCAGTTAGAAATTATGGCAAATTTCTATTGCGATGTTCCCCTTCCCTTGCCACCAAAGGACTAAATTATATTGCCGATGTAGCATCAAATAACCCACAATGGCACGTGAGACTAGCAGCAACCCAATCACTAAGTGAAATTTCGAAGTCTTATGGATCAACTATTCAGAAATCTGAAACTAATCCAACATTGAAAGATCGACAGGAGATTGAAATAAGTGCGGTAAAAAAGAAAGCTGATGATTTGGCTGCACAAGTGAAAACTGCTGAAAAGGATGAACGACTAAATAAAATTTATGGCAAATGAACGTAAATTATTTCTTCAATTTTTTCAATTCCTCTCCAGCCTGTGAAGCATAAAAACCATGACCGCTTACAATCTCCTTCAATAATAGTGCTCCCTTTTTTGTATCGCCCACAGCAACATACGATTTAGCTGTATAATATCTTGCCTCCTCTGTAAAAGGACTGCCTTCTGTTTTCCCAACAATGGTTAACAAAGTTATTGCCTGATTAAAATTCTTCAGTTGGAACATCGACATCCCCTTATAAAAAAGTGCGTTCTGATCATTGGGATGCATAGCGAGAATTTCATCAAAACCCTTGACAGCCGATTCAAACAATCCTTGATTATACAACATAACCGGTGCAGCAATAAAACCCGCGTAGGTAGTTTTACGAAGTGCCTTATCACCCGATTTTAATTCTTCTGCTACAGCAGACTCTTTCTTAGAAACGTTCTGATATTTAGATGGAGTAGCATTTTCTAAAGTAGCATTGTTTTTGTCCTCCGTATTGATATCCTTATAATCGATTATTTTAAGGTTATCCACGTAAGTGATAAAATTGTCGGATGGTGCTGGGGTAACAGTTCCTCTTTCAGAAACTACTCCCGAAAGATTAAAAGAAGCTGTAGTTCCTGCTGCTTCATCTTTCACCGGTTCGGAATCAGCAATTTCGGCCTGTTCTGCCTCACCAATAGTGGCACTCTGTCTTTCAAAAGGAGGCAGCACAACAGGAGCGGCTCCAATGGAGAGCGACTGGTTGGTATTTATTTGTGAACGAGGAGAAGTAGAAAGATTCGCCGACTGTTGCCTCTGAAATAAGGCCTCTCGATTTTCATCATCTTGTTTTTGCATCTCAACAGATTCATTATCTTGTACTGAGTCTTGAATTGGCGTTTCATTCAATTGTGCGGGCTCCGATTGCTCAACAGTTTCCTTAACCGCCAGTCTTTCAATTTTAACTTCACGAAACTGATAATAGGAGACAACAGCTAACAGTATTATGGCAGCAACTGATGCCGCGGCGAAATAATATTTTTTGAGATTAACTTGCGATCCACTATTCACCATTTCACGCAGTTCGTTTTTCACCTCATCAACAGCGTTGCCGGTAGTCACCAGCATAAATCCCTCTAATGCATCACTGCACAGCGGACAATCCACGAGATGCATCTCCATCTCATGTTTATCTGCTTCATTAAGTTTACCATTGCGGTATTGCAGCAATCGGTCGTAACGAATACAACCGGTTTCGGTAAACAGATCTTTATTTAGTTGATAGTTCATGATTCTTTTTCAACATATAATTTTTCAGGTTGCGTTTGCCATTCTGAATATAACTTTTTACTTCAAGCAAAGTAAATCCGGCAATTTCGGCCACATCCTGGTAACAGTATTTTTTAAGATAAAATAAATCAACACAAATCCTTTGCTCTTCATTTAACTGATTAATTGCTTCTTCTAACAGCACCAACTGTTGTTCGGTTGAATCTGCAATTTGCTGATGATCGTTTTGATGCAATTCCATAATTCCATCCATACCCTTTCCATTTTCATCATCAATATAATGCATTGCTTTTTTGCTTCTTAATTGCATCAAACAATAATTTCTGGCAACACTATGAATCCAATAACTGAATTTAAGGACCTCAAAACGCTTCAAATCCTCCATCAATTTTTCAAATATAGTTAGCGTAGCATCCTTACTATCATCCTCGTTTTTGAGATATTTCATGCATACTCCGAAAACAAGGTGCGAATACCGTTCAAAAAGAGCACCTACTGCTTTGCGATCACCCTTTTGTTTGTAGGCCGCAATCAGTTCCTGGTCGTCCAGGTCATTGTAGTTCTTCTTTCCAATCAGCCACATAGGCAATTATAACGATTATTTCTCTGAAGATGCATTCCGTAACCCTATTCCATAAATAATTAATTTTTTTTTCATTTTATGGAAATACCCGACTCCATCCATCTGGATATAAAATTAACTAAATTCATTCGAACTATGGAAAATAAATTAAAAACCAGGTTGGTAATCGGAATTACTGTCCTGATAACCACCTTATCGGGGTTCAATTTCATCACAATCAATGGAATCCTTTCCGGACAGGTTTTAAACCAAAAGTCCGGCGCAAACGTGGCTTTTGCTAAAATTACGCTTACTAATAGCAGTACAAAAGTCAGTAAAAACACGGTAACAGGTGCCGATGGAACATTCACACTAAAGGAATTGGCTGCAGGTAAATATGTCCTGGAAGTAACTGCATCGGGCTTTGCAAAAAAATATGTGAAAGAGGTGGTTATTAATTCCGGCAAAACCACCAAAATCAAAATTATACTTAGTGAAATTGGTAAGACTGAAGAACTGAAAGCAATTACTTCTCCTACAAAAAGAAAAACAGATTCCTTGTTTGGAGTATCTGAATCACTTGAATCCACTAAGGATTACAACCAGTCGCCGGCAGCCGTTGGAATGAACTATGAAGTTCAGCAAGAAATGAATACAGAGCAATATGATTACCTGCCGGAAAACGAATTTCATGAAGCCGCTCGCACACCACTTTCAACATTTTCTATTGATGTTGATCCTGCATCTTATGCTAACGTTAGAAGGTTTATTACTGATGGCTCACTTCCTCCGGTTGATGCAGTTAGAATAGAAGAACTGGTCAACTATTTCAAATACGATTATCCGCAACCACAAAACAACGATCCTTTTTCTATTAATACAGAAATTTCTGTTTGTCCGTGGAACCAATCGCACCAATTAATATCTATTGGTTTGCAAGGCAAAATTATTCCAACCACCAATTTGCCTCCCACCAATCTTGTTTTTCTGCTCGACGTTTCAGGATCTATGCTATCGAATGATAAACTACCACTTCTCAAAAAAGCATTAACGCTTCTTACTAATCAACTTCGCTCACAAGATAGAGTAGCTATTGTGGTGTATGCCGGTAATGCCGGACTGGTATTACCTTCTACTCCGGGAAGCGATAAGGAAACGATATTAAACGCTTTGGAATCGCTAAGTGCCGGAGGTTCAACAGCAGGTGGAGCCGGAATTCAACTGGCTTATACAACAGCGCTATCAAATTTTATTCCTAATGGGAATAACAGGGTGATACTTGCAACCGATGGCGATTTTAACGTAGGCGCCAGCAGTGATGGTGAACTGGTTCGTATGATTGAAGCTAGGCGTGATCAGGGAATTTATTTAACCGTACTTGGATTTGGTACAGGTAATTTAAAAGATTCTAAAATGGAAAAACTCGCCGACAAGGGAAATGGAAATTACGCTTACATTGATAACATTATGGAGGCAAAAAAAGTATTGGTGAATGAAATGGGTGGAACACTTTTTACTATTGCTAAAGATGTAAAACTACAACTTGAATTTAATCCTGAATTGGTGAAAGCTTATAAACTAATAGGATATGAAAACAGAATATTGCAAGATAAAGATTTTAATGATGACAAAAAAGATGCAGGCGAACTTGGTAGCGGACATACCGTAACTGCTCTTTATGAAATTGTTCCCGCCGGAAGTAATGAGTCTTTCGATGCTATTGATGAATTGAAATATCAGAAACCTGCTGCAATTAAAACCAACAACGCTGAACTGCTTACGATAAAATTTAGGTACAAAGAACCGAACAGTGAAACAAGTAAATTAATTACAAGAACCATCAAAGGAAAAACCAATCCATTCGAAAATGCCTCACTCAATCATCGCTTCGCTGCATCAGTTGCTGCCTTCGGCCTCCTACTAAGAGATTCCAAATTTAAAGCCAATGCCTCTTATGAAATGGTTTTGAAAGCTGCTAAATCTGCCAAAGGAAATGATGCTGAAGGTTACCGTGCAGAATTTATAAGGTTAGTGGAAACAGCACAATTACTAAGTGAAAAAAGTACCAGAAACTAAAATCAACTAGCATGAAAAATTTCAAAATAATACTAATCGCTTTCCTCACTTGTTCGTTTCAAATAAGCTATGGACAATTTGGGGAAATAAGAGGAACAGTAACCGACTCCAAAAACGGACTACCATTACCAAGAGCAACAGTTACCTATCTTGTTAATGGTACACAAAAAGGAACTACTACTAATGATATTGGTGAATACAAAATAAAACCACTTGTGCCTGGCAGTTATGATCTGATATTTTCTTTTGTTACCTATAAAAAACAGGAAATAAGATCCATTGCAGTGAATGCCGAAAAAACAACCTATATGGATGTTGCATTAACTGCCGACAATAATTTACCTGAAATAGTGATTAAATGGGAACCACCAATTGTTGATCCCGGAATTACTTCCAACATGACCATCATTAATTCCGAGGATTTGGCACACTCCATCGACAGGGATGTAGTTGGAAGAGTGGCAACAACATCGGGTGTTGTTCAGAAAGAGGAGGGCGGAAGCATTAACATAAGAGGATCACGCGACAATTCCACGCAATATATTGTTGATGGCATAAAAATGACCGGGCCCTTTTCAGTGCCAAACAGCGCAATAGAGGAAATAATTGTTTTCACCGGCGGGATCCCGGCTCAATATGGTGATGCAACGGGTGGAATTGTGTTAATAACCACTAAAAGCTATCGGAATCGACAGTAATTTAAGGTGTTAGGGTAGCTGAACCCCACTTCGAAAGAGGTGGGGTTTCTCACATATTAATGTGTTTTAGTTTCATAGGAAAAAATGTTTAATTTTGACCCACAGAGTCTAAATTGTACAAAATCCTATGAAGAAACTTCTTGCATCAACCTTACTATTGGCCGTATCGCTTAATATGGCGATAGCTCAGAAAAATCTTCCATCCAATTTTTTCATGACAAAACTTGAAAATGGAATGGAAGTATTAGTTATTGAAGATAATTCGGTGCCACTTTCGACCGTCGAAATATGTGTACACAATGGTTCGTATACCGAAGATGCCGATTATAACGGTTTATCACATTTGTATGAGCACATGTTTTTTAAAGCTAACAAGGATCTTCCTTCACAGGAAAAATTTTTGGGCCGCATCAACGAACTGGGAATCGCCTTTAATGGTACTACCTCTAACGAAAGAGTGAATTATTTTATCACTTTAAGCAGTACCAAAATTAACGATGGTTTAGCCTTCATTAATTCAGCTATTCGTTATCCGTTGTTTTTACAGGAGGAGATGAAAAAGGAAAATCCTGTTGTGGATGGAGAATTTCAACGTGCTGAATCTAATCCGGTTTTTTGGCTCTTAAAGGATATGGACAAAAAACTTTGGGGTGATAATTTCAGCAGAAAAAATACTATCGGTAATCACGATATTATTCTTAATGCCACCACTGAAAAAATGCGGGTGATTCAAGAAAAGTATTACTATCCGAATAATTCGATGTTAACCATTGCAGGAGACGTTAATCACGAAGAAATATTTAAACAGGTAAAAGACATTTACGGTGACTGGAAACCATCTGCCTTCAATATTTTCGAAAAATATCCTATTCCTGAATTTCAACCCTTAACGGAATCATCTTTCTTTCTTACAGAAAATGCAAATGCAAAAACTCCTATCATCATGATTGGTATGCATGGCCCTGATACCCGTAATGATATTCCTGCTACTTATGCGGCAGATGTATTTTCATTTATCCTCGGACAAAAAAGTTCTAAGTTTCAGAAGGATCTGATTGATTCAGGACTCGCTTTCCAGGCAGCCGCCTCTTATCAAACCTGTAAGTATGTAGGCCCTATAAATATGTTCTTGGTTCCTAATCCGATGAAAGTAAAAGAAGCTTATCAAAAACTTTTGGAAAATGTAGAACAATGGGATTCTGATGATTATTTTACGGATGACCAGTTAGAAACAGCCAAGAATTTGCTGGCCATTAGTCAAACAAGGGAATCAGAAAGCACCTCTTCGTATGTACACAACGTTACCTTTTGGTGGGCATCGGCAAGTATCGATTACTACACCGGATACATCGATAATCTGAAAAAAGTTTCTCGTCAGGATATTAAAAATTATGTTGACAAATACATTAAAGGCCAACCAATGGTTACCGGTTTACTGGTTTCACCTGAAATGAAAACAAAAATGAATATCACAGATGTGGCTTCCTTTCTTAAATAATCAACCCTTCATTTAAATTAAAAATAAGATCCATGAAAAATAATAGCATTCAAAAATATATCATAGCCTCGTTACTGATACTGGCAAATGCATTCACTGCTTCTGCCGGTGGCCCTGAAACGAAGGAAGTATTTGTAGATGGCATCAAGGTTATCTTCAAACATACACCCAAGGAAGTAATAAGTGTTCGCCTGTTTGTAAAAGGGGGCAATGCAAATATTCCTGAAGCAAAACAGGGATTGGAAGATTTTGCCTTTTCACTAGCTATGGAAGGCGGTACAACTAAACGTGATAAAGATAAATTTAGCACTGCCTGCGAAAAAATAGGTACCGAAATAAGCGGTAACTCCTCTTATGATTATGGTACACTTAATTTGAATTGCATTAAAGCCTTCTGGAATGAATCGTGGGATCTTTTTGCCGAAGCCGTTACTAATCCCGCATTTGATGCCAAGGAATTTGATCTGATAAAAGGGAACCTGATATCTGATGCAAAACAGAGCGAAGGAAATCCTGATGAGCACCTGATGAACATTGCTATGGAAAGCGTTTATAAGGGAAGAAGTTATTCGAAAAATCCTGATGGAACTCCTGCTACTTTAGAAAAGTTAACCTTGAAGGATCTTAAAGATCATTATGCCAAAGCAATTACCAAGAGTAGAATTTTTATTGTTGTGGTAGGTAATGTCGATCAGGATGATGTGATTGCTAAAGTAAAGGCCTCCTTTGGAAAACTTCCACAAGGAACTGCCTCTCCCGTTGAGCCAAGAGTGCAAATTACTAAACCCGGTGTTTATATTGAAGATCGCGACATTGCTACCAACTACCTAATCGGAATTATGAGCGCTCCGGGAATGGGAACTCCTGAAGGTATTCCAATGAGAATTGCGATGAATATTTTATACGATCGTTTCTTTGTTGAATTGAGAACTAAAAGAAGTTTATCCTATGCCCCTGCTGCACGTTATAGCGCCGGAAGCATCAGCAATCCATACAATAGCATTTATATTTCAACACTCGATCCTAAACAATCTATTGATGTAATGGTGGAAGAAATGAATAAAATTAAAAAAGAGGGCTTTACAGAAAAAGAACTTCTAGATAAAAAACAGTCCTTCCTTACTCGTTATTACATGGGACAGGAAACCAGTTCGGCTCTTTCACAAACACTTGGCGTGATGGAAATGGGTGGCACTTGGAAAAATGCGGAAACGTTTACCGAAGATGTAAATAAAACTGGATTGAAAGAGGTGAATAATGTGTTCACCAAATATACCGGTGCCATTCGCTGGACCTACTTAGGTAAAAAAGATGCAGTGAAAGAGGAAGACTTTAAACAAACCTGGAAAGGTAACGTGTTGCAAAGCCCCTACTAAAAAAAATAACTTGTAAAAAATCCTCTGCTTAAAACAGAGGATTTTTTTGTGTGAATAATTATCGCTTCGTAACATTAGTACAATCAAATTCCGGTTCAAACATAGCCCATTTTACTATACGCGAAAGGTCGGCCAAAAATCTGCCATTATTTTTTTAAATAGACTGATGTTTCTAAATTGTTATTTTTCAATTTGCATTTATTTATACCTTTTGTAAATTGATGTTAGCAAAACCAAATTATTTTAATCATGGATTATTTCTAGTGGTTTAGATTCAATGACTGGTTCGATAACAAGTTTTAACTATTGGGTTTCTATGAATGATCTTCCTAATTTCATTTAAATAAAGTTTTCAACAATCACATCTATTTGCCGATTTATTTTTTAAAAAGCTTGTTTTTATAAAAAATGTAGTTCATCTTTACAATAGTCATTGCAAGAATCCCCCCTATTTGCAATTCTTTTTAAACGTGTGATTGGTTTACTCCTACATATCAGGAGCAGTTAATTAGTGCGAGTATCAATAGTCGTTAGTCTTTAAAAAATGAATAACTCATTTATGGGATTGCTATGTCTAAATTAAAATAAATACTTCATTACCTTAATTCATTCAACATGAAAAATCAAATCAAATTATTGATCTCCATTAAGCGGTGGCGGACCAAACAACCTGTATCCATTTTTTTGCAATTTTCAATTGTTCAGTTTTTATTATTGATGTGTTGCATGAATGTTAATTTTTGTAAGGCACAAACAGTAGCGCCACCATTAGATAGCTATGTAAAAAACGAGAGTGGAACGGTAACCGTTTTTGTTGCACTTCCTGATAGTACAACCAGCAGCGAAATTGAAGTTGCATTGGGTTCAAAAAACAATGTTGGAGATCTGTTTTCACACACCTATACCTTCGACCAGACTACAGGCTTACCAACAGGATTAACCTACAGCCGACAAGGCACCGTTGTTTTTCTTGGTGCAGGCACAATTACTTTAACAGATGCCTACAACGTGAAAATACGGTTGAAGGATGGTTCAGGAAATTGGAGTTCGTATTATGACTATGTCTCGAACTAGGATAATTAAAAATTAGGAATTAAAAATCTGTTCACTCCATTCAAATAATCTAAACAATCCAATCATAATAAATCAT
>JBBQVM010000005.1:0-32688 GCA_038211525.1 Bacteroidia bacterium | reverse complement strand
GAGTTTGTTAAAAACACTTTTGAAAATGGCGTTGTAATTAATAATAACACAATAGAAACTCCTGGAAACAAATCGCTCGACTTCAATATTCAACACCGATTTGGAGTCATTAAGGACGAAACTGATTTGTTTGGTATTTATGCTCCGGCAAATATTCGTATGGGTCTCACCTATGGATTAACTAGTCGTTTGGCTTTAGGTGTTGGTGTATCAAAGAATAAAATGATTTATGATTTTAACTTAAAATATGTCATTCTGAAGCAAACTAAAGAAAAAGGTTCACCTGTTTCGCTCGCATATTATGGAAACCTTGCAAAAAGTGCTATAAGTAATGACAATTATCTTGATGCAGAAGGGAATTATAAACTTGCATATAAAGTTTCTTACTTTAATGAGTTGATGGTTTCAAGAAAGTTCAACAATCATTTGTCTTTACAAATCGCCGCTACCTATGCTCACTTCAATATTATTGATTCAGTATACGCTCAAAATGATTTTTTAGGAGCATCCTTGGTTGGAAAATATAGATTTAGTCCTCAATCTTCTGTAATTCTTGATTTTGATTATTTATTGAATGTATCAGGAATTCCTGAAGCCAACCGACCCAAACCTAATCTCGGAATTGGTTATGAAGTTTCAACAGGCAGTCACCAGTTTCAAGTTTTTGTAACTACCGGTGGACTAATTATCGATCAAGAAGACCGGGTATTTAACCAAAATGATTTTACAAAAGGTGATTTCTTAGTAGGATTTAATATCACTCGTGTTTGGGGCTTTAAGTAGGCCCTGAATAATTGGCTTAGCTCTAAAAATAAAATTATGAAAGAAGATAATGAAAATTCAGATAGAAGGAAATTTTTAAAGTTTAGCTTACTTGCAGGTGGAGCAGCCATTGCAACTGTTGGCCTTCAGAAAAGTCTCGTCGGCGAGCCAGCCAGCAAAGAAACCGGTACAAAAGTTAAGGTCTTAACTGCCGATGGTCGTTTAGTGGAGATCGATAGCTCTCATGTTACCCATCACGCATCTGATGACGTATTTTCGAAAGAAGAGATAAGACAAGGAATAGAAGGTAGAAAATTTATCAGGGTAATTGATCTTTCCCGTTGTGCTAATGAACGCAAGTGTGTTGCCGGATGTCAAACAGCTCACAAATTGCTACCGCCCATTGAATATATCAAAGTAAAAAAAATGCAGGATTCGGAATTGTCTGCGCCTTATTGGTTCCCTACTATGTGTTACCATTGCGACAACCCGCCTTGTACTAAAGTTTGTCCGGTGGATGCTACATTCAAACGTACTGATGGAATTGTAGCCATCGATAACGATCGATGTATTGGTTGTAAATTCTGTATGGCCGCTTGTCCTTATTCAGCAAGAACCTTCAATTTCGGCAGACCGGAACAGACTAAATTTACTGAAGCAAATAAGGACAGTATTCCTGAAAATTATTGCAAAACTCTATATGGACCCGAAGGTACTGTTGCCAAATGTGACTTTTGTACCGACCGCTCAGCGCAAGGGTTGTTACCTGCCTGTGTTGTTGAGTGTCCTAATGGTGCTATTTTTCATGGCGATGAATTAGAAGATACTGTAACTAATGGTGAAGATACTTACCGCTTAAGTGAATTATTAAAAAGCCGGGCCGGTTACCGTCAGTTTGAGGAATTAGGTACAAAACCCAGAGTATATTATTTGCCACCTGTTAAAAGACAATTTCCATTTGAAGATGCTACCGAGGCACACAACACAATTGAATAAGGTGAATTAAATTATTGCGTTATGAGTATCCAGGATATAAAATTAGATAAAACTACTTACGAAACCTTTACTCAGGAAGAATACCTGGTAATGAAAGACGAGTTGTTGCGCCCGGTTCAACGAATTGGAAAATGGGGCAAAATTTGGATTACATTTCTGATACTTATATGCTTGATTGGAATCTATGCTTATTATGTTCAGGAAACACGTAGTAAATATGTAACCGTTTCGCTCAGAGATTACACCATGTGGGGTGTTTATATCTCCAATTTTGTGTTTTTTGTAGCACTTAGTCTGATTGGTGTTTTAATGTCGGCGGTTTTAAAACTTACACACTTTGAATGGTATCGGCCACTATCTCGCATTGCCGAAGTGATAGCAGTAGCAGCCATTTTACTGGCAGGGGTGAGTATTGTTGCTGCTATGGGCCGCCCCGACAGATTGCATTTCCTTTTCATTCACGGAAGAATTCAATCTCCGATTGTTTGGGACATCATAGTTATTATGACTTACATAGCTACCAGTTTGATCCTTTTATTTATTCCATTGATCCCATCATTAGCTACCTGTAAAAATCATTTGCACAACAAACCCAAATGGCAAATGAAAATGTACGAACTACTTTCGTTTGGTTGGGAAGGTACAGCAGAGCAGTGGAAAATATTGAAACGTTCAATCCGAATATTAACAGTATTGGTAATACCCTTAGGTGTGTCTATTCACACTGTTACTGCCTGGTTGTTTGCAACTACTTTACGTTCAGAATGGGATAGCACCAATTTCGGAGCCTACTTTGTTTCAGGTGCATTTTTGCTTGGTGTGGCAGGTATGGTAGTAGCTGTATTTATTTTCCGTAAAGCATACAAACTGGAGCATTATCTAACGCCAATGCATTTTGATAAACTCGGACAGGCTTTAGTGTTAATGGCATGTATTTACATCTATTTTAATGTAAACGAATACCTTGTTCCTGCCTACAAAATGTCGGGATTGCATGAAAATCACTTGCTAAATTTATTCACCGGTGATGAAGCGCCATTTTATTGGTCGGTTGTATTTTTTGGAATGATAGTACCTGCAATTTTACCGCTCTTTAAAGCTATGAGAAAACCGTTACCATTAACAATTATTTCATTTATTGTTGTGATTGCTGCCTGGTTCAAACGTTATCTGATCGTAATCCCCGGACTTTCTCATCCATATTTGCCAATACAAGATGTACCTGCTTCCTGGAAACATTATACTCCAAGTTTGGTTGAAATGACAATCGTTGCTGCAACATTTGCTGCTATGATGCTGATCGTAACTTTGTTCTCCAGATTTTTCCCAATCATATCGGTATGGGAAGTTGCTGAAGGAAAACTAGAAGGGAAAGATGAAATCATTAATTACAAATAATTGAGTTATGAAACTGAACCGGATTTTTAAACTGCTATTTATCCTGCTTTGTCTAGTATATGGAAACCTGAATGGTCAGGATCTTGAAGCAACAATGAAAATGGAATTTGCTAAAGATGATTCTTTAAACATTTGTAAAGTTTTTGTTTCATCAAATGATTCTGTTGTTAAGGAAGTTGAAGTAAAGCTGTATGTAAAGCGATTGTTTAGCTTATTACCTGTTGGGGATGCTACAGCAACTGATGAGGATGGAATGGCCACTTTTGAGTTTCCAAAAGACATTCCGGCTGATTTAAATGGTAAATTGCTGGTTATAGCAAAAATTGAAGACGACGATAACTATGCGAATACTGAAGTAAGTGGGGAAATAAACTGGGGAACACCACGTAAAGCTAATGCCGAATTAGAGCGTTCCTTGGCAGGTTCAAGAGCCAATGCACCGATATATTTTATAGTGGTATCAAATTTGATTATCTTTGGGATATGGGGAACATTAGTATATGTTGTCTTGCAGTTGTTCAGAATAAAAAGGTTGGGCCACTCCCATAAAAAAACAATTTCTAAAAATTAACATCTAAAATTATGAATGCAACTATGAAAAATTTAAGAGTCTTGCTTACCGGAACACTGATGGTAAGTTTTATACTTGTTGCTTCACAGGCAACTTTCGCACAGGATAAACCAAAAGGGAAGCCCTGGGAGGCAACTGCTGCAGCTATTAAGGTTAAAAATCCGGTTAAGTCTGATGATGCTTCCGTGAAAGAAGGAAAAGACCTGTATGCTCAACATTGTAAATCTTGCCACGGCGCAAAAGGTAAGGGAGACGGAGCGAAAGCTGAGAAAATTGATATCACGTGTGGCGATTTCTCAAGTCCAGATGTAGCCAAAATTAGTGACGGTGAATTATACTGGAAAACTACAGAAGGCAGGAAGCCGATGCCATCTTACAAGGAAAAACTAAGTGATAATGAAAGATGGGCTGTAATTAATTACTTGCGTACTTTATCTAAGTAATCAAATAAAATTAATAAAACCGTTCGGCTGATTGCAGTCGGACGGTTTTTTATTTTTGTGCTAAGAGCTGTTCTTTTTTAAAGATAATACTGCACCACAATTCAATTCTTAATAAAAAACCTATTGCCAGATTGGGTGCTCAATCTGATGCTGCTGTTATTAAGTTGGACCGGAAGTCGTAATTAATTTATCGTGACATATATTAAATATATGATTGAAAGGCAGGGAGAGTTAATAGGTCAAAGAAAAAGAGAAGGAATGGAAAGCTAAATTAATGCTTTACGCGACTAAAGTTTCTGCTAGTTGTCTGAACGATGCATGTTGTGTTGAAGCAGAAACAGAAATCGCTATTTAGTAGGTTGCTGATCTTATCACAGATTACATTAAGTACAATCAACAGGGTCTTCCTACAAAAACAGCTTTTAAAATTGAGAGTGCTGCTGTGGCCAAACTGATTGGAGCATTATTGATAGTAATTACTTTGTGTTATTATTCGCCTACAATAGCTATCAAACTCCTATTTTAGGAAGCATTTACCCTTGCATGTCATTTCAGTGCTACCTTATTTGGTTGGCTCAATAAAACGGTTGAGAACGGTGGACTCGGATCAGGTATGAAGGAGTCATTAATTATTCACGCAACAATCTTATTAATTTTGATGGTGTACGCTACTTTTGGAGAACATAAAACTACTTAACAATAAATTTCATGGTTTTTAATTCCTGATTTTTAATAAATAATTTAACGAAGTAAATTCCTGAATTGAAATCCTTTTTATCAATTGCAATAGATGAATCGTTGCTAGTTAACGAGTTTATAAGTTGACCGAGGTTATTATAGATTTGCAATGTGTAATTTTCATTTGAAGGAACATATATAACGGCATGGTCAATTACCGGATTAGGCGCTATCCATACATTTTGGGTACTAATTTCATTTACACCAACGCTTCCCGGATCAAATTCCCAACATTCATTGGTGCCATTTCCACAAGCTATATATCCTTTGCCATTTATTGAAAAACCAATGCCTCCAAATGGAGCGTTTGTGCCGGGAAAATTAGGAAGTTGTAACCAGGAATCAGTAACGCCATTGTATTTCCAAACCTCTTTCAGGTTAGATCCTGATCCTGACATTCCCCCAACGATATAGGCTTCATTATTTATTACAAATGACATGCAGTACATTCTTTCTTGAGATGGCATAGGTGATTTCTGTGTCCACACATTTAAAGAAGGATCAAACTCCCATAAGTCATTAAAGTATTGTACATCATTAACGCCACCAAAGAGATAAACTTTATCATTCAATGAAAATGCCGTAGCATCATAGCGAGCCGCTGCCAGAGGAAGGGTATCCATTTCGGTCCATGTATCCATAATAGGATCATATTTCCAAATATCGTTTAAGGGTTCTGCCATAAAACCATATCCGCCAATTACATATCCATCAGTGCCAGTGGCGCAACTTGCTGAGTATAGTCTTGGGTAAATGAGTGACCCAACAGTTGACCAATTATTGCCCGCTGAATTATATTTAAATGAATCATAATTATAGAAGGCATCGTTAACACCATTGGCAACGTATCCAAATCCACCAATTTCAAAGGCCGAAAGTGCAGTGAATGGATATGGCATCACTGCTGAGGAGATCCATGCGTTGGAAACAGGATTAAACTTTTGCCAATCATCCTGAGAATTGAATGGTCCACCAAAACGTCCTCCCCCAATGTAGCCCTTTCCATTCAGACTGAATCCGGCAAAATTATATCTGGGACCTCCAGTATAGTCAGTTTTTTGTGTCCATACGGGTTGAGCCATTCCGTCAATGATTAGGAAATTTAATATAACCGTAATTAGAAGTTTAATACGTTTCATTTTGGTTATTATTTTATGATGTTATTTTTTTAGTAATTTTACAGTTTCAATTTTATCAATGCCAATAATTTTAAGAATGTAAATACCATTTTTGTACGGATTAAGATCAATAATTACGAATTTGCTATCAGAAATGTTCTCGAAGGATTGTAGTTTTTTTCCATTGATGTCATATAATATAAGTGCAACATTATTTAAATTTGTACAGCTTAAAGTATAAACAGTATTTCCATCTTCACTATACACTCCGCAATTGCATACTGTGGACTTATTCTCTATTAAAATAATTTTAGAATATTTTAAATCTCCATTATAATCGACTTGTTTCAGTCTATAATAGTATTTGTCGCTAAATACATTTCTATCTTGAAAATAATAACTGGATTTTTGAGAAGTAGTTCCTTGACCGGAAACCATTCCGATATTTTCAAATGTATCCCCATCGATACTTCGTTCGATACTAAAAAAATCATTATTTATTTCACTGGCGGTTTCCCATTCAAGATTGTTGATGGAGTTCAAATTTTTGCCGGTGAATGAAATTAATTCAACAGGTAAGGGAGTAGCAAAAGTAAAGTTATCTACATTTACCCAATTGCCTGTACTGCCAATTGGCATCAACACCGAAATATATTGTCCGTTATTGGGAGCAATAAAAGTGGCGACTCTTTGATTCCATGTTCCTAGTGTTGGAGTAGGCCCTGTGTATATTGGAGTGCCAACTGTGGTGTTTGTGGTTGATAAACCCAATTGTACTGGAAATACCGGGAAAACAGAATAACCTCTGTCCCAAAATTTTATTGTATAGGTTGTTCCTGTAACTAAAGGAGCAGCAAGCTTCATCGTAATGATATCAGTTCCTCCTCCGGTAAGCCCAACATACCATGACCCCAATTGAGGAGGGCCCCAAGTAGAAGATGTAATAATGTCCATATCACCAAGGCTGCCAAAGGAATAGGTGTTTGCCATTGCAACGTTGAATGCAGAGCTGGTCATATTGATTTGATCGCCAACTACAGAAGTGCTTTCAAAACTTCCATTTAGAAACGTTTGTGAATAACCATCACCTGAAATTAGTAATGCGAGAATTCCCACTTTCATCAAGATACCCCCAAACCCTGAAATCGATATAGAATATAAAATTTTCATTTTATTTTTATGCAGTGCAAAGAATTAATTTTTAAGAATCTTTTTTACAAGTATATTTTCATTTGAAACAATCTTACAGAAGTAAATTCCTTTGTTGAAACCTGATAAATCAATATTTAATGAATGTACTTCTGGTTGCAATTGTAACAACTCCAATTTCTTTATTAATTTACCCATGGCGTCATATATTAATATTGTAGTATTTGAAGGAATAGCTGAACGAAATTCAATCGTAATAAAATTTATAAAAGGATTTGGAGTTACTGAAATAGCTAAGTTAGTTGAAGCTTTTATAACGATTGTTTTGGAGTAGGTAAATTCGCCATTCACATCAACCTGTTTTAATCGATAGTAGTTTAATCCTGTCAAAGGAGATTCATCGGTAAATTCATACTTTAAAATGTGGTCACTAAAGCCTTTGCTTTTTACTATACCAATATTTTCAAAGGTATAGCCATTTGAAGATTTTTCTATTTCAAAATAATCATTATTAATTTCACTGGCAGTAATCCATCGTAGTTCATTTCTGTCTTGATGATTTTCACCTGTAAATGAAATTAGTTCAATAGGTAGTGGAATGTATGATGTTTGATATTTGGCAAAAAAAGCGTTATCAACCGAAGAAGGAGCTATAAGATTGGAGACCCCGGTACCCGGATTAAAATCTACCGTTGATGATCCGAATGCAGATCCGTTAAAAATTTGTGAATAATAAACATGCCCTATCGCATCTGTTGTCATTGATGATTTATAACCCATAACACTACAATAGCAAGTGTGACCAAAAACATCAGCCCAGAGATAATTTCCAGATGCATCATACCGACCAAAAATATTATAATAGGGAGGAGGTAGATTTGAAGGAACAGAAAGATTTGCCGTACCTGCCCCAGGATCCATATCAATTATTGAAGGACTTCCACTTGCAAAGCTACCGGCTATAAAAATCGTTCCTTGTAAATCGAACATCACATCAATATTGTTTACATTCAATGGTATTCTTTTTACCCATTGAAAAACCCCTGTAGAATTATATTTTAAAATGTATGAATTTGCTGTAGTTACTGATGTCATATTGACTATTCCGGAACCTGCATCAAAATCGACTGTGCCATTAAATGTTCCGGTGAGGACAATATTACCCGTTGCATTTAAGCTGAGGGCTGTTCCGCAATCGGCTCCTGTACTTCCAAGGCTATTAGCCCAAAGATAATTTCCTGCAGAATCATATTTTGCAAAAAAGATATCGGTATTGCCTGCTGAATTAAGATTTACTACTCCCGCTCCGGGGTCAAAATCGGCAGAAACATTAAAACACCCTGTTAAATAAAGGTTGCCACTGTTTACAGCTATGTCTCTTACATCATCAGCTCCCGCACCTCCGATTTGTTTAGCAAAGCAAAAATTTCCGGTACCGGTAAGTTTCAAAAAGAAAATATCTGTGGATCCCGAAGAATTTAGATTACTAACGCCGGCACCCGGATCAAAATCAACTGTTCCTGAAAAAATACCTGTTACAAATACATTTCCGGCCGGATCAGTAATTACTTCGTTTCCTCTATCATCACCTGCAGAGCCAATACTTTTCGCCCAAATATAATTACCATTGTTATCATATTTGGCAATATATATATCATTTCCGCCAACCGAAGTTAGGGAAACAATACCAGCTCCGGGATCGAAATCGGTAGCGGTACCTGTATAGTAACCTGTTATATAAACATTATTGTTTCCATCAATTGCGATACTATTATTTCCATAAGAAGCAGTAATGTAAATATTTCGTATCCACAGAAAATTACCATTTTGATCGTACTTGGCAATGTAAGCATTACAACCGTATGGGACTGTTGTAATATTTACTAGCGGGGCATTCGGATCAAAATCAACGGTTCCAAAAAATACACCTGTGATAAATACGTTGCCAAAATTATCTACAACAGTTCCCCTTTGGATAGTTTCTACATTGCCCAAAAGTGTTTTCGCCCAAATATAAACAGGTATTTGAGCGGATCCACTTTCTACCGATAAACTGATAATAATTAAAATGAAAACGCTTCGAATTGTCGTTATTTTTTGATTGAAATATTTAACTAATACATTTGATCTAACAGATTGCATTTTTTGATTTCTAAAATGTGAGTTATTTCGTTATTTAATATTGATTTCATCGAATTAATATCTAAACAATCAGTTAATGTTTAACCAACTTAAAATTGTGGCTAAATCATATCAAGAAATTAATTTAGGAAGAAACCTATTTAAAAAATCAACTCACTTTAGGCGGTAGCCAAATATCCTGCGAACGCTTTGAAATTCGTAAAAGAGGATTAATCAAAAAATTAACTGTAATAGGAAAAAGAACTATATTGTGTACGTTAGTGTTGTATGTTGCAAATGTAAAATGGAAAGTAGTTTGATGATTTGATTTAAAAGGCAATTGGGTGTCCCGCTTTTTATCTTTTTCGGACTCGGCTTTTTGATTCAGTACATAATGCTTAAAGAGAAAATCTGAAAATGATAAGTTGGAATGCGTTGATCTGTGCTCATAATAATGCCTTACCAGAAGTGGAAGTTTTACTACCTCATCCAGTTTCACTGCACTGCAAATGACAGCAGACAATAAAATGATGGCAACAAATTTTTTCATGGTTTCTGATTAATGGTCATATTTCACCTTCTTAATTAAATAAGGATTGTGAAGTCTGTTATTCACCCATCATACAAATATTGTAATTGTTTTAAGTTTATCTAATGACTTTTGTCACATAGCTAAAAATAAAGTTATAAAGTTGAAAATCAATATTATACAAGCAATTATTATTAAGATAAGGACCGTTTTATTGTTTTTTAGGGGAAATGTGAATCAGAGATTTATTTTAAAATGTATATTTGTTCAAAGTGCAAAGAATTCTCAGTTGAAAAAAATAGTTTACATAGCAATTATCTCAACGATCTTATCACAATTAGGCGGACTGTTTTTTATTTTCAAAATACAGCAATGCGCCATTTGGTATGAGATGATGCACGAGTTGAAGGAAAGAAATTCAGTATTTGAAAAACTTATACTTTCCATAGACGAATTCAACCAAAGCAAAATTAATTCCTGTGAAATCTTTTATAATGGCGAAATGTATGATTACAAATCTGCCATTTGTGTGGATTCTAAGATGGAGTTGTTAGTCATTAAAGATACTAGAGAAAGAGAAATAGTTGATAAGTTAAAGGGAATTACTTCAAAAACCAATAATCAGAAGCAACCTGAACGAACACAAAACATCAAACAATTTTTAATGGAGTATATTTTTCCGGCTTCCGGTAAACGTAAAATTGAAAGAGTTTCTAATGGCTTCATTTTTCCAAAATATTTGGTCACGTTAGCTATCTTTTCCAGTGAATTGGAAACACCTCCTCCTGAGATAATTTAATACTTTTTTAAATTTCATTTTAGTGTTCACTAAAAAATGGTGTGACACGTATGTTTATTTTATTAAATCATATCTTAAAACCAATTCTATGAAACATAAAAACTATGTATTAATAATGCTATTAGTTATTATTTCCAATAATGTTTTTGCACAAAATGAGGCAGACACAACAAAAGTAATTAATTTAGATGAAGTTATAATTTCAGTAAACAAAATTGAGGAATCCAGGAAATCAGTTGCGCAGCAGGTAGAGGTTATTGATGCAAAACAAATCGAAAATTCGCAAGCTCAAAGTGCTGCGGATCTAATTTCGAACACCGGAACTATAATGGTTCAAAAAAGTCAATCCGGTGGAGGAAGTCCTATTATCAGAGGTTTTGAAGCAAGTCGCATTTTACTCGTTGTGGATGGGGTTCGAATGAATAATATTATTTACCGTGCCGGACATTTGCAAAATATCATAACAATGGACAATCAAATTCTGGACCGTGCAGAAATATTATTTGGTCCATCTTCAACAATTTATGGTAGTGATGCGCTCGGTGGAGTTATCCATTTTTATACAAAAAGTCCTTCATTTGCGAATTACAACCAAAAGCAAAAGGTTAAAGCCAATGCCTTTGCAAGGTATGGTAGTGTAAATAGTGAAATGACCGGGCACGTTAATTTTAACATCGGCAGTGAAAAATTCGCATCCTTAACATCTTTTACCTATTCTGATTTTGATGACTTATTAGGGGGGAAAAATCAAAATCCGTTTTATGCTTCAGCTTACGGAGAGCGACCTTATTATGCTGAAAGAATCAATGGTAAAGATTCTATTATTAAAAATAGTGATCGTTATCTGCAAGTCCAAAGTGGTTATTCACAATACGATTTGTTGCAAAAATTTGCTTATAAACAAAATGATCATACAACTCATGGTTTAAATATTCAATATTCAAATTCTACTGATGTTCCTCGTTACGATCGATTAACCGATCCTGCCGGTTCAGGGCTTAAGTATGCAGAATGGTATTACGGACCCCAAGCCAGATTTCTTGGAGCTTATGATTTGAAAATCAAGAACGATAATTCCTTTTTTCAGGATATTCATGCAGGGTTAAATTATCAGAGTATTGAAGAGAGTCGTCATACTCGCCGATTTGGCAATGATCAACTTCAACATCGTACTGAAAATGTAAATGTAATTGGCGCTGATGTCGACTTGCGACGTATGATTGGAAGACATACTATTCGTGTTGGCTTGGATGCGCAATACAATACCTTGAAATCAACTGCCAACGTAGAGAATATTGTAAATGGGAATAGTGAACCATTAGATACCCGTTATCCCGATGGCGATAACACCATGTCGAATGCAGCAATTTACTGGTCACACACTCTAAGTATTACTGATAAAATTACACTTACAGACGGGCTTCGTTTAGGCTTCTCCTCACTTCATTCGACATTTAAAGATACAACATTTTTTCGATTACCCTATGATAAAGCTGATCAAAGTTATCCGGTATATTCCGGAAGTATGGGTATTATAAATACACCTACTGACGATGTAAAATTATCGGCATTGCTTTCAACCGGCTTCAGAGCTCCTAATGTTGATGATTTAAGTAAAGTTTTTGAATCAGGGGATGGAGCTGTGATTGTTCCTAATGAAGATCTCAAACCTGAAAAAACCATTAATACAGAATTAGGTATTACTAAAATATTTAATGGTAAAACTAGTTGGGATAACAGTATATATTTTACCAGATTTGTTGATGCTATTGTTACCGATGCCTATACGTTAAATGGAAAGGATTCGGTTATCTATGATGGAACACTCAGTCAGGTGCTTGCCAACCAAAATAAAGAAAAGGCTTACATTTATGGATTTTCATCAACTATTAAATCGCAAATTAGTGATAACTTGATGTTCAATTTCGGAATGAATTATACCTATGGAAGAATAAAAACGGATAGTTCCGATTATCCATTGGATCACATCCCTCCTTTTATGGCACATGTTCAACTAACCTATACTAATAATAATTTCAGTTCCGATTTCTTTATTAACTACAACAGTTGGAAAAGATTGAAAGACTATAATATGGGCGGTGAAGACAACGAACAGTATGCAACCGCGGAGGGAATGCCTGCTTGGTTTACTGCTAATTTTCGTGTGGCTTATAAGTTAAATAAATATCTGACTTTAAATGCCGGAGTAGATAACATGTTCGATACTCAATATCGTGTATTTGCCAGTGGAATAAATGGCCCCGGAAGAAATATATATGCCGGTTTACGGTTTCATTATTAAAATTATAAGAACTAATTCGACCCCTTTTCGAAAGAGAATAAGGCAAAACCAGAGATAAGAGGACGGAACCAGATAGGGAAAAGGAACGAGAGTACTCTTGTTCCTTTTTTATTTATTCACGGGTTTTCATGAAATAGCATTTAGCGTGAAACCTATTTAAGTTAAAATCGCAATAAACTACATCATTTGAGGATGAGCCTCTATAATAAAATTGTTTAATTTTAGCTGGTTATCTCATTTCCATTTTAGAAATGCGTGTTATGGTTACTAATTACTGATAAAATATAAAGTTATGAATTATAAAAAAACACTGCTCTTTATTTTGCTCGTATTCATTGGTAGCATTAAAAATTCCCAAGGTCAAAATTCAGATGATTCCGTTGCGCCATTTATGCCTGAAATTATTTCTCAATTCCCTTCCGTGAGAGATTTAGCAATTTCTCCAGACGGGAGCGAAATTTATTTTACAGCACAAAGTATTCTTGAAGAAATTTCTGTGATCATGGTAGTTCATTCTAAATATGGTATATATAGCAAGGCTGAGCCAGCTTCTTTTACAGGAAGCTTTAAAGATATGGAGCCGTTTATGTCCGATGATGGACTAAAACTTTATTTCGTATCGAATAGACCATTAGATACCACCTTAAAACAGGAAAAAGATTTTGATATCTGGTATGTTGAGAGGGCCAATACCCAAAGCAGCTGGTCGGAGCCAATAAATTTAGGTTCGCCGGTTAATACAAATGAAAATGAATTTTATCCTTCCATTGCAAAATCCGGAACTATTTACTTTACCAATGATGGTGTGAAATCAAAAGGAAAAGATGATATTTTTTATTGCAAATTTGCAAATGGTAGCTATGAAAAACCCGTTTCGATTGGCGATTCAATAAACACTACAGGTTATGAATTTAATGCCTTTATTGCTCCTGATGAAGGCTATATTATTTACACAGGCTATAATAAACCCGATGGACTGGGTAGTGGCGATTTATACATAAGCTATAGAAAAAATGAAGAGCAATGGACTACCCCGGTTAATCTGGGTACTTCAGTGAACTCTCCTCAAATGGATTATTGTCCTTTTATTGATAATCAAGGCTTCCTCTATTTTACCAGCCGAAGAACATCCGTAAACCCGCTGAAGAATGACCTCAAAAACACCGAAAAGCTTTTAGAGGAATTAAATAAATATGATAACGGATTGAGCAGGATTTACCGATTGAGGTTTAAGAAGTAATTTCTTTGTTTTGGATGTGCTTTAGGTAATTTTGCAAACATTTCAAATATAAAATGTAAATTTGTCAACCTAATGTATTCAAATAAATGAAATTGAATTATTTACTGCGTCCAGTGATTCTTTGTATTTGCTTTTATCTAGAGTGTTCATTTTCATTTTCTCAAACAGTTAATGATGAAGCTTCCTTTTTCAATTGTACTCACGACAAAACTCAAATTATTCGAAATAAAATTGCGAGTACTCAGATAAAAATGTTTGCGGATGGAGAACTTTATTCCATTCAAACATTTTATTTTGATAGTTTAGGACTGCCAACCAGACAATTGATTGCAGATTCAACCGGAAAAATTAACGTACAATTTGAATTTAGCCATGACTTTTTTGGTGGTCTATTGTTTAGAGGGCAAAAAGATTTTAATTTCAATAAAACGGATTCTGTAATATTTTTTAAATCCTATTATGATTCATTATTGGTTAGAGAATCAAGCAGTCAGTCACCCAATCAAAAAGACTACTTTTATGATTCACAACGACAGAAGATAAAAACAAAAACATCGCTCATTTCTGATAAGGTAGTTACACCAATTAGTCTTACTACATTTAGTTACGATTCATTAAACAGAATCATAAAAACTCAGGAACGAAGATTCAATAATAGTAATGATAAGGATGGAACCATTACCTCAGACAGAGAATTATATTATGGGAAAAATGGAAAAATAGTACTGGATAAGGAATTAATGCAAATCGAAAATTTGGTTAGTTCTAACAAAGGTACCGTTAAGTATTTTTACGATAAAAAAAACAATTTAATAACTATTAGCTATGGAAATGGAACAAAATCACAACTTTTCTATGACGACAAAGGATTAATTATCATAAAGAAATCGGAATTACTTAATGATAATCAAGTTACTTTCATTCAAGATGTTTACACTTACACCTACCGATGAATTATGGAATATTATTATGCTGATAGGCTTGAATCGAAAAGGATTATTACCAGGTTTTTAACTCCTGATGATGTAACCGAATGGGAAAAGTTTCTTAACGATGAAGAAGCCACGCAATTTATTCCAAAACAACCGGAACTGTCATTGAATGAGAGATCAACATTCTGGATAGGAAAACAATTGGTTCGTTATAGTGAAAAAAGATATGGCCTACAGGCTCTAGTTAATAAAAATACTAATGAATTTATTGGACAATGTGGTTTGCTTATTCAAGAAATTGATGGTGAAATTAAATTGGAAGTAGGGTATCATATTTTGAAAAAATATTGGGGACTGGGTTTTGCCCCTGAAGCTGCAAGTTTATTTATGGATTTTGCTTTTGAAAATAATCAAAGCGAAGAAGTAGTTTCTATAATACATGTCGACAATCTTAAATCACAAAAAGTTGCTTTGAAAAACGGATTGCAAATATTGAAGAAAACTTATTGGAATGCTCAGGATGTTTTTATATTTGGAATCCAAAAACAAAAACCATCTTTGTTATGAAAGATTCAATTACAAAGACTCACTAAATGTTCCAGAATAGGAAATTGATAGCTGTTTTAATAGTACTATTGGCATGCACCGGTTCCATGCTACTTTTAGAGAATTGTTCCACTCATCAAACAGAAGAAAAAGGTGTTCAAAATGTCCTTTCTTACATGGGTGATACCTCCTGCAAAAGTTGCCATGCTACTGAGCATGAAGCATGGAAATTGTCAGATCATTTCAAAGCCATGCAACTTCCGGATGACTCTACCGTGTTAGGTGATTTTAATAACGTTTCGTACAATTCTGATGGAGTTACTTCTAGATTTTTTAAAAGGGATAATAACTATTTTATTAACACTCAAGGTGAGGATGGATTAAATCATGATTACGAAGTAAAGTATACCTTCGGTTATCATCCTCTTCAACAATACCTGGTTGAACTACCGGGAGGTAAATTGCAAGTGCCCAGAGTAAGCTGGGATACTAAAGCAAAGAAATGGTTTCACCAATACCCGGGAACTACTATACCCAATCATGATTGGATGCATTGGTCCGGCAATTCTCAAAATTGGAATACCATGTGTGCTTCTTGCCATAGCACAAACGTTGTTAAGAATTATAATATTGAACATGATACTTACCATACAACATTTGATGCTATAAATGTTAGTTGTGAATCATGTCATGGACCGGCCTCTAAACATATTGCATATATAAAAAGTAACAAATACAAAGTTGATCCAAATGTGATGGGTTCATTTCTAGCTCTTGGAAAATCGGCAAATCAAAAAGAGATTATTAACACCTGTGGTTTATGCCATTCACGAAAAGCAGATATCACCGGTGCTGTTTTGCCTGGAAAGGAATTCATGGATGATTTTATACCGCAGATTCCTGATACTGAATTATTTCATGCTGATGGCCAAATGAAAGGTGAAGTTTATAACTATTCCTCCTTCCTGGAAAGTAAAATGTATAGAAGAAATGTTTCTTGTACGAATTGCCATAATCCTCATTCAGGCAATCTTGTTAAACCGGGGAATCTTGTTTGCGGACAATGTCATGAAGCGAAAAAATTTGATGTACCGGAACACACATTTCATAAAGCAGGATCGGAGGCATCAGAATGTAAAAGTTGTCATATGTACTCAAAGGAATATATGGTAAATGATTTGCGACACGATCATAGTTTTAGAGTTCCAAGGCCTGATTTGACAGTTAAGTACGGGACCCCTAATACTTGTAATGGTTGTCATAAAGATAAAAGTGCACAGTGGGCTGTCACATCAATTGAAAAAAATTATGGTGCAACACGAAAGTATCATTTTGCAGAGGATTTAATTCCGGGCAGTAAAATGGATGCAAATAGTTTTCGTCATTTACAAAAACTTTTGCAAGATACGGCTGTTGGATTCATTGTGAAGGCAACTGCAGCAGAATATGTGGGAAAATTAAATACCGCTGAAAGTCTGCATGAATTGCTTAATTGTTTATCGAAGAAAGATGCCCTGGTAAGATACCAGGCGTTACGCAGTCTTGAGCACTTTCAATTCTCATCATGGATTTCACAGGTTGCAGAATTACTGAATGATTCCGTACGTGCCGTTAGAATTGCTGCTGCAAACTTAATGATTAGCATTCCAACTAATCAGATACCTCCAGCAGCTTTACCTTCTTTATTTAAAGCCAAAAGCGAACTGGAAAGATTTACTTTATACCAGACTGATTTTGCTCAGGGCAATGTTGGCGCAGGTGATTATTATTCCAAAATAAGGGATTACTATAAAGCAGAAATGTTTTATAAAAAAGCATTGGAAATGGATGGCATGTTGAACTATGCCCGGTTAAATATGTCGGCGGTATTGAGTGCTCAAGGCAAAAATATCGAGGCACTTAAAACACTTAATGAGGCTTTAATTATAGATAAAAGTGATAATAGAATATATTATAATATGGCATTATTACAAGTTGAGTTGAACAATATTCAGGGAGCAGTAGAAAGTTTTGAAGAAGCAGTGAAATTAAATTCTCAAAATCCACGTCTTTATTATAACTATGGTCTACTTTTGAATAATGAAAACAATTTTAAACGAGCTGAACAAATATTTTTAAAAGGATTACAGCTTGATCCCATAAACGGAGACCTAAATTATGCACTCGCATTGCTATATGTTAATAATCAAAAAAATGATAAGGCAACGAAACCAATTCAACTTTTGTTGAAGTATTATCCCAATAATCCCGATTACAGTACCTTTTTAAACAGATTTAAACAAATCTCAAAAAAATAAAATGAATAAAATAGCAATCGTAACAGGAGGAAGTCGTGGTTTAGGTAAGGATATGGCTTTAGCACTTGCCTCTAAAGGTATTGATGTAATCATTACTTACATGACGAGCAAAAATGAGGCCATGACAGTTGTTGATGAAATTAAAAAAATGAATAGAAAGGCAGAAGCACTTCATTTTGATATTTCGGATATTAAATCCATTGATAACTTTATTGCTGATGTATTTTCTTCACTGCAATCAAATTGGGGAACGGATAAGTTCGATTTTTTAATAAACAATGCCGGTACAGGAGCCACTGTTCCGATTGCTCAGGTTACTGAAGAATTATTCGATAATTTGTTGAACATTCATTTTAAAGGAGTGTATTTTCTTACTCAAAAATTGATCAGCAATATTAATGATAATGGGGGTGTGGTCTTTATTTCTTCCGGATCAACTCGCTTTAGCGTACCGGGGTATTCTGTGTATTCCTCCTGTAAAGGAGCCATTGAGATATTTGCCAGATTTGTTGCTAAAGAATATGGATCTCGTGGCATACGATCCAACACAGTGGCTCCGGGTCCTATCGAAACGGATTTCAATAATGCCGCTATCCGAAACAACCCCCAAATGAAAGCCTACTTGACTGCGCAAACTCCATTGGGAAGAGTGGGCAGAGCCGATGATATTGGTAGTGTAGTTGCATTTTTGTGTTCCGATGAGGCTAAATGGGTTAATGGACAACGTATTGAAGTTTCAGGTGGGGTGAACATGTAACAAAATGCTTATTTGGGAAGTTGTACTATTTTTTTTACTTTTAGTCTTTATTGATACTTATTATGGCTTATGATGAAAAATTAGCTATTAGAATTCGAGAAGAATTATCCTCCTTGAAGAATATTGAAGAGAAGAAGATGATGGGCGGATTGACTTTTATGTACAATGATAAAATGTGCGTAGGAATTTTTAATAACCAGTTAATGTGCAGAATAGATCCGGAGGTTTATGAGCAAACCCTTAAGCAAAAAGGATGTCATGTGATGGCTTTCGCAGGTCGGGTCATGAAGGGTTGGGTACTAATTGATGAAAGCGGTATAGAGAGAAAAAATGATTTACAAAAATGGATCAACCTTGCACTTGATTTTAACAAAAAAGCTAAATTGGCAAAGAAGAAAAAGCCTAAGATTTAATGCTAAGAAATTTCAATTTTCAGTCACATCAAAAATATTAACTAATTGGACGCGTCAAATATAAAATTAAAAAATAAGTTAGGTCTCCGACATATTTTTATTTCAATACTTTTATTTTTGTCTTGGAACCTTTGTTCCGGGCAAAATGATTGTGATCTAAAAATTTCAAAGGATAGCATTTTTGTATATACCTGCAAAAATCCCACTTCTAATCTAAAAGCCATCAAGTGTAATTTTACAATAAGAACAACTTTATCAAAGCTTGCCGGATATATTCTTGACGTTCCTGCTTATACACAATGGCAATACAACACGATTGAATCTGATCTGGTAAAAGTAATCAGTGAAAATGAAATAATTTATCGTGCAGTAGTACATGCCCCGTGGCCGGTGACGGATCGCGAATTGGTTGTGAAAGTGAAAATTACTCAAGACCCGTCCAGTAAAATTATGACTGTTCGCGCGAGTAATATTTCTTCATATTTACCAGAAAATAATGACTATGTAAGAATTAAGGAATCTTTTGGGGCATGGATAGTAACTCCTCAAGAGGATGGGTTACTAAAGGTGGTTTATTCTTTTAAAGTGGATCCCGGTGGTTCCATTCCTGCTTGGCTCTTAAACCTTGCCATCGCCGAAGGACCTTACCAGACATTTAAAAATCTTATCGATAGAAATAATTCTAAGGTGCCTGTCATACCGGCGACATTTATTCAAGATTAATTTTGGTTTATTTCATCTTTCAATGAAAAAGTTAAAAATAGCAGGACTTATTCTCATAACAATAGGACTTTCCGGTTGTTTTAATGTTAAGAGTACTGATAAATTTACCTATCAAAAAATATCCACGGAACAATATAAATTAATGCTAAGCAACAGTACTGATTATTATCTTGTTGATGTTAGAACCAAAGCAGAATACAGAAAGAGTCATATGAATGGAGCAGTTAATTTTAGTTTTCTTGCCTTTCACTTTAAAAAAGATGTGAAAAATCTGGAAAGAAATAAAACTGTTTTTTTGTACTGTCAAACTTGTCACCGAAGCCCGCTAGCTGCTCGAAAAATGAAAAAAATGGGATTCACTAAAGTTGTGGATCTTAAAGGCGGTTACCAAAAATGGAAATTGTAAAATCATAAACTATGTCAAATACAATATTGCACAAGGCAAATACTCGGGGTCATGCCGATCATGGTTGGCTCAATAGTTTTCATACTTTCAGTTTTGCAAATTATCACAATCCGGAAAGAATGCATTTTGGTGTTTTGAGAGTCTTAAACGATGACCAGGTAGCAGCAGGTATGGGATTTGGTACTCATGCGCATGATAACATGGAAATTGTATCCATTCCTTTGGAAGGCGATTTAGAACATAAAGATAATATAGGAAACACTACTGTAATTCGAAGTGGGGATATCCAGGTAATGAGTGCAGGAACAGGAATTAAACATAGTGAATATAATAAAAATAAAGATCAACCGGTTCAGTTTTTGCAGATCTGGATTTTTCCTGACAAAGAAAATGTAACACCTCGTTATGATCAAATTACCTTAAATCCTGACGACAGAAAAAACAAATTTCAGCAAATAGTTTCGCCCAATGCCGAAGATGACGGAGTTTGGATTCATCAATCTGCCTGGTTTAGTATGGGCAATTTTGATGGAGATAAAACCGTTGAATATACCTTGAACAAGCAAGGAAATGGAATCTATATTTTTGTTCTAAATGGTGATGTAGTTGTTGAAAACCAAGAATTAACTACCCGCGATGGATTTGGAATCTGGAACACCAGCAAAATTTCGTTGAAGATCAAATCCTATTCTGAAATTTTATTAATGGAAGTTCCTATGGAGTAAAATCCAGAAAAGATTTGTATCAACAAGAAATGTTAAAAAAATTCATGTTCAAACCTAAGAGACGTTTTTTAGACTTCTTTTCTCAAAATTTCCAAAGGGGGTTTATTCACCACTTCTCTGCTGTTTAATAATCCTATTAAAACGGTGAGTCCGGTTATAATTAAATAGCCTGCCAGTATAGGTTCCCATGCAGGCACCAAAACTGTGTTGAAACTAAATTCAGCCAAACCAATACTTACAAAAACCGCAATAAGTATTCCTGTTAAAGATGCCAAACTTCCTAACAGAAAATATTCAAGCATGTTAATACTCAGAATCTGTTTCTTGTCCGCGCCCATGGTTCTTAAAAGAACGCTTTCCTGAATCCTCTGGTATTTGCTGATCATGACTGAACCAATAAGCACAATAATGCCTGTTATAATGCTAAAGAAGGCCATAAACCTGATGATAAAAGAGACTTTAGATATTACACTATCAACAGTTTCAAGAATGAGATTTAAATCAATTATGGATACATTGGGAAATTTGGAAACCAACAACTGTTGAAATTTCGCCGATTGAGGTGAATCTTTAAATCGCGTTAATATTACATGAAACTTAGGAGCATTTTCAAGAATTCCGGTAGGAAATAGAACAAGAAAATTTGTTTGTACTCTTTGAAAATCAATTTTTCGAATACTTCCAACGTAAGTTTTAATCATAGCTCCCTGTACATTAAAGGTAACGGGATCGCCTATATGAACATTCATATCGGTTGCCAGATTTTTATCCATCGACACAAAAATAGTATCCGCATTAAATGAAGATTTACCGATCCACTTTCCTTCAACTATTTCTTCTGAGTCTATTAAGGTATCACGGTAAGTTACCCGATATTCCCTATCCAGCACCCAATCTTTTACTACAGAAGTGGAATCATCTTTCAGTTCATCAATTGTTTTTCCATTGATGTTAGTAATTTTCATAGTAACAATAGGTACACTGCTTATTACAGGCATTTGCTCATTGATGGTAAATTTCCTGATAGAATCAATTTGTGAATCCTGAATGTCGAACACTACCATATTGGGTCGATCACCGGAAGCGGATGAAAACTTTAGCTTATCAAGTAACAGTTGCTGACTTAACAACATGGTCATAATAAGTGATGTTCCTAAACCAATAGTTATTACCAGAATTAACGTTTGATTATTAGGTCGGTATAAATTAGATAAACCTTGCCGCCAGGTAAAGGAGCTCTTTACAGGAAGAAATCGTCTCGTGAGCCATGTTATTAGTTGTGCAAAAGCTGCAAGAACACCAAACGAAAGCAATAAAACTCCTGTAAACACCACTGCTTTTTGAAGCGATTCTAACTGCATGTAGGTAAAGGCCGTTATAAAAATTAAAATCAGCAGATAGATTAAATAGGGCAACCTGTCCTTTTCGGGTGATTCATAAGAAGAACGTAATGCTTTCAAGGGAGAAACTTTCCGTATTCCCAGCAAAGGGAAAAGTGCAAATAAAACGGAAGTAATAATACCCATAAAAATTCCCATCCATATAGAGCTCCAGCTAAGTTGCATCGATAATTCAAAAGGAAGAAAATCAGCAAATAAAATAGGTAGATAATATTGAATAAATGTTCCCAATAAAGCACCAATTACCGATCCGATTGATCCCATAAAAAATATTTGCATAAGAAATATTCCAACTCCTTGCATACCTGTAGCACCCATGCAACGAAGTATTGCAACAGTTTGTATTTTTTCTTTCATGTAAATGTGAACCGAACTTGCAACACCTATACAACCCAGTAGCAAAGCCACAAATGCCGTTAAATTTAAAAATCCTGTAAGATCTGCATAAGCATTTCCAACCTGATCCTTACGGGCAGATACATCCTCATAGCGAAAATCTGTTTTATCGAGCCAGGGTTTAATTACCTGCTCATAGGTAACAGCCTTGAAATTTTCAGGGTACTTGATATATAAAGTGTATTCTATTCTACTCCCTTTTTGTAGCAGACCTGTAGATTCAACTAAATCCAACGGAATAAAAACCGGTGGTGCAATAGAACTGGTGATTCCCGATTGGCCCGGTACCTTAAGGATACTACCTGCTATCGCAAAAACCAGACTCCCTACTTTAATGCTATCACCGGGTTGAGATTCAAATTGGGTTAATAAAGTTTTATCTACAAGCGCTTTACGGCTATGTGTAAATGAGGTAGCTGCTCCAGCAGGTTTGGTGTTAACACTTCCGTAGAATGGAAAACCGCTTTCAACTGCGCGTACGTTTACCAATCTGGTTCCCCCATTCGAATTAAAAATAACCATCGAAGCAAAGCTAATTTCTTCGGTGGTTTTTAGATTTAAGGAATCTAAAAATTGTATTAATGAATCAGGAAATTGTTGTTTCGATTCAATTTGCATATCTGCGCCAAGCAACGCCTTTGCTTCATCATTTACCTGCCGTTTTAAATTATCACCAAATGAATTTATGGCCACCAAAGCAGCAATTCCGAGAATAATACTACTCATAAATAGAAAAAGACGTGAACGGTTTTTACGACTGTCGCGCCAAGCCATATTCAATAACCACTTTAAATTCATAGGTGATTATTTTTTAACTGTTATTAATTCTGATGTCAGTTCATCGGACACGATTTTCCCGCCTCGCATACGAATAATTCTATCGGTCTTTCGCGCCAGTTCCGGATCGTGGGTAACCAACACCAGCGTTGTTCCACTCGCTTTATTCAAATCAAAAATCAACTTTTGTATAATGGCACCGGTTTCCTCATCGAGGTTACCTGTGGGCTCATCGGCGAAAAGTATTTTAGGTTCGTTGGAGAAAGCACGAGCAATGGAGACACGCTGTTGCTCACCACCTGAAAGTTGCGCAGGATAATGATTGTAACGATCTATTAATCCCACTTTTTCAAGTAACGCAAGAGATCGTTGCCTGATATTTTTTTCTTTACGCAGTTCCAAGGGAATCATCACATTCTCGAGCGCCGTTAGTGTTGGCATTAAATTAAAACTTTGAAAAATAAACCCTACATTCTGACTGCGAACATGGGCACGTTCATCTTCATTTAACGATTCAAGAGCGATCTGATTAAGGAGCACCGTCCCCTCAGAGGCCTTGTCTAAGCCGGCACACAATCCCAGCAAAGTTGTTTTCCCGCTTCCAGATGGACCAACTATAGCGCAACCCGTTCCTTTTTCAATGGCAAACGAAACATGATCGAGTACCGTAAGCAGTTTTCCCCCGCTAGGATATGTTTTAGTGAGATCTTTTACCTCTAATATTATATCAGGCATTTATTTTAAAAGTTAAATTTTCTATTTTGTGAAATATTCGCAACTTTACTACAACATTAAAGGAGCAATTATGTTTGACCAAAAGCTCTAATTCTCAGTCATTTTATGAAATATAAAATAGTGCTATTCCATCTCCTGTTCGCTGCATCAGCGTTGTTCTCAGGATGTTCCAACAATCAAGCTACCCAAGATGTTGCAGGCAAAGCTACCGAAATAAGCGTCGGCAAAGAATCCCCGGACCAAGATTCCCGCAAAGTTATTCTCTTTTTTGGGAATAGTTTGACAGCGGGATTGGGCGTTGATTCTCGGAAAATATTTACTACGCTCATCCAGCAACGACTGGATTCATTGGGTTTTCCCTATTTGGTGATCAATGCCGGAGTGAGTGGCGAAACAACAGCAACCGGCAATAGTAGGGTGGATTGGGTGATTGCACGTCAACCGGTTAATATTTTTGTATTGGAATTGGGTGCGAATGACGGTCTAAGAGGTATTCCTACGGAAGAAACTCATAAAAATCTGATTTCCATTATTAACAAAGTTCAAAAATTGTACCCCAACGTAACTATCATCCTTGCGGGGATGATGATTCCTCCAAATATGGGACCTGATTATACTACCCGATTTAAAAATGTTTTTCCTAAAATTGCTAAGGAGAAAAATATTAAACTTATTCCTTTTCTCCTCGATCATGTTGCCGGAATCCCCGATCTAAATAATCCCGATGGCGTTCATCCAAACCCGGAAGGACATAAAATTGTAACCGAAAATATATGGAAAATCCTAGCTCCTGAACTAACTAAAGAATAATTAATAGTTCAGAACACAATTAACTACTAAACCACAACATTTTAAAATAGGAATAACAAAAAAAATGGAACCCATTAAACGTCATAAATCCTTGCACCCTCTCAGTCACGATCACCACGAAGGTTTAGTTTTGTGTTTCAGAATTTCAGCCGGACTAAATAAAGGAACAGAAGCTGACCGCATGAATAAATATGCCGATTGGTTTTATCACAATCATTTGTTGCAACATTTCGAAACAGAAGAAAAATTGATATTCCCGTTGTTAGGAATGGAACATGAACTTATTCAGCAGGCTCTTAACGAACATAAAAAACTGAATGAAATTTTTAGTCGGACAAATAAAACTGTAGATTCATTGAAAGAAATTTCAGTTTTACTTGAAGCACATATTCGTTTTGAAGAGCGGATCCTTTTCAATAAAATTCAGGAAGCAACAACCGAAGAAATATTGAAAGATATACATATAAAAACTTCATCAGAGACATGTTCTATTATGTGGAGCGACGAATTTTGGTAGGCTAATAATTAAATTAAAAATAATGCAAACAATATTAGGTGGAAACGGAACAATTGGAACATTACTTGCCAAAGAACTCAGGCAGTATACTCAAAAAATTAGATTGGTTAGCCGAAATCCTGTAAAAATAAATACCGAAGATGAATTATTCCCAGCCGATTTACTTGATCCGGAGAAAGTAGATAAAGCAATCGAAGGCTCTGAAGTTGTTTATCTGTTAGTGGGCTTCGAATACAAAACAAAAGTGTGGAAAGAGAGCTGGCCATTGCTGATGCATTCTGTTATTACCAGTTGTAAAAAGCACAAGGCGAAGTTGGTGTTTTTTGACAACATGTATTTGTATGATGCTAATGAATTGCCACACATGACAGAGAATTCAAGAATAAATCCACCAAGTGTAAAAGGAGAAATCAGAAAAATAGTATATGACATGATGATGGATGAGGTGAAATCAGGAAATCTTACTGCCCTTGTCGCGCGCTCCGCCGATTTTTACGGGCCCGGTAATGAAACAAGTTTTGTGATACAAGTTATTTATAAAAATTTGCTCAAAGGCAAAAACCCTAACTGGTTTTTAGATGTGAATAACAAACATTCGCTCACCTATACGCCCGATGCTGCTAAGGCAACTGCTATTTTAGGAAATACTCCTGATGCCTTTAACCAAGTGTGGCATTTGCCAACTGATAAAAACACCCTGACCGGTAAACAGTTGATACAATTATTTATGGATGAGATGAAATTAAAAAAGAACATTACGGTTTTTGGTAGATTTATAATTTCTCTTTTGGGAGTTTTTATTCCTGTCCTTAAAGAAATGAAAGAAATGCTGTATCAATATGATCGCGACTATATTTTTGATTCTTCTAAATTTGAAAAAAGATTTAATTTTACTCCTACAACCTATCTACAAGGTGTGAAAAATATAGTAAATGAGAAATAAGGTCTTCGCAGTATTTAATTAGAGTTAAATCGAATTATTCAGGGGGTTTTGAACAAATTAACGATTTCAATTTTGGTAAATAATTGATATAGAGATTATTACTTTCAAATGCACGCTATTAAAATCACTTAAAATATGCTGTGTGCCGGGTTGTGCAACCCGTTCACTTTTGTATTTTTGCCCTTTACGGAAAAGGTAAAATAGAACATTAAGCAGTTATTAATCAGGAAACTGATTGAAGAGGAAAAGAATGAATCATCTGGAAACGAAAAAGAAAAAAGTTATTGTAATTGGATCAGGAATTGCCGGCCTAGCCGCTTCCATTCGGCTGAGTGCACAAGGGTTTGGTGTGGAAGTTTTTGAATCGAATGAAACTGCAGGAGGTAAAATGTATGATTGGCGAAAGGATGGCTTTCGCTTCGATATGGGCCCTTCTGTTTTTACCATGCCTGAATTTGTAGAGGAATTATTTAAAGTTGCAGGAAAAAATCCTGAAGATTATATAAAAATTGTTCGACCTGAATTACCTTTCAATTATTTTTTTGATGATGGCTTGGTGTTGAATTTTTATGCTGATTTAGAAAAACTTATTAAAGAAGTAGCTTCTAAAACAGCAGATGATGAGGAAACAGTCAGGAAATATTTGGAGAATATTCAAACGAAATATGATTTAACCAACACTGTTTTCTTACAAAACTCACTTCATATTCTTTCAAATTACATTTCAAAAGATGCGTTCAAGGGTCTTTTAAATTTCCGTAAAGTTGAAGTTTTTAAAAGCATGAATGAGGCAAATAAGAAAAATTTTAAAGACGAACATACGGTACGACTTTTTAATTCTTTTGCAAGTTATTTGGGATCAAATCCATTTAAGGCACCGGGTGTGTTAAATGTAATTTCACATTTTCAACTTAATGCTGGTATTTATCTTCCCGTTGGCGGGATGGTTGCTATTGCCGAGTCTTTACAGAAACTAGCTATGGAAATGGGTGTTCAGTTTAATTTCAATACTCCTATTGAAAAAATTCTGGTGAAAAATAATAGAGCTTATGGCATTGTAGCCAATGGTAAAGAGATTACAAGCGATCTGGTGGTTAGCAATATTGATGTTTATAATGCGTACAAACAATTGATGCCGGAGCAAAAAGGTCCATCAATGGTACTCGATCATCCTAAATCGCATTCTGTGATGGTGTTTTTATGGGGAATGAAAAAATCATTTCCTCAGCTGGCACTACATAATATGATTCTTGCAAATAACATGGAAGATGAATACGATACCATGTTTTTGAATGCCGATATAGGAGATGATTTCACTACTTATATTTATGTAAGTAGTAAATGTAATCCTGATGATGCTCCTGAAGGGAACGAAAACTGGTACATCTTAATCAATGCGCCTCATATACAAAATCAGGATTGGGATGAGATTAAAAATCGCGTTCGTGCGCGACTACTAGAACGATTGCAACATACCCTTGGCGAAGATGTATCACAATATATTGCATTTGAGCGGGTACAAGATCCTCGTGATCTGAAAGAAAGAACCAATTCTGCTTTTGGTGCCATTTACGGAAATAGTTTTAATAGTAAATTCTCCGTTTTCATGCGGCACCCCAACTTTTCCAATAAAATAAAAGATCTCTATTTCTGTGGTGGTACCGTTCACCCGGGAGGTGGCGTGCCTTTGTCAATTTTATCAGCTAAAATAGTAAGTGAACTCATTGATAAAAGGACGAAGTCAAAGACTATATCGAATGTCAGCTAATCGATATTTTTTAAAAGGTATCGACTATTTTCAACTTTTAATTGATCATCATAATAAGAAAAAGGGTGGACGGGGACACGAAGCAAGACTGGCTATTTTCACACGTGAGCCTGTTGATGTTGATCAGTTACGATTCACAATTAATCAAAACGAAATTTGTAAAAAACTGCAGTCGGTTCGGCTCAGTAAAACTTTCGGATTAGGTTACCCATCCATCACATTTAATAACTTAGGCGAAGAAATTCCTATTGTTGTTAAAACTATTGATGGAACAGAAATACCTGAACAGATTTTGAATCATGCAGTAAATGTATATAACATGCCGCCATTGCATATTCATTTGTTGCAGTTTAGTAACGGCACAGGTTGTGTGCTATTTGCCTTTCATCATATTTTATTTGATTTTGCCGGGGTGCAATCTTTTATTTCTTCCCTTTGCGGGGAAGGTGAAGTTCCATTGATGCCACCTGTTGAAAAAAAACGTGCTTTTATGGTTAGATTCCAAGCGTTTTTTAGCGCAGTATTTTTTACTTTCCGTGAAGCCAATGCAAACATGACTGTTGAGGTGAAAAAGCTTCCGAAATCACAACCATTTAATATCGACTACCGTGAAATTTGTTTTACTTCAGATGAAAAAAGTAAGATTATTGAAAATGTATCGCGTTACAAGCTATTCTTAAACCAAGGCATGTATTTTTTATCAGGTGTTAGTAAAGGCATGCATGATGAAGTATTTAGTAAACAAAAAAAGCATAATTTTATTTGGGTTCCACTTCCGGTGAACGTGCGAAAAAAGGGAACTACTCCTGCTGTGTTGTTTAATGGATTGTCGTTTCTATTTTATAAACTACGCCCTATTGATTTGCAAACTATGCAAACCACCACTACCACTATCAGGGAACAGATGGTGGACCAGATGAGAAAAAAAATGCCGGAGGCGTTTATCGATTTTGCAGATGGTTACTGGTATATGCCAATGCCATTTTATGCTCCAATGTTATATTTACCCTCATGGGGAAAGCTTTCCAGTTTTTCATTTTCGGTTCTGGGAGATACATTTAAAAGTTTGAACACTTTTCTCGGACAAGAGGTGACAAATGTTATTAATTATCCTTCCAACTCCATTGCACCGGGAGTTACTTTTTTGTTTTACGAATTTCGTGGTCAATTGCGATTAATGACCAGCTGGGTAAAAGGGCAGTATTCACCTACAGAGCAAACTGTTATTTTACAAAGGGTAAAAGAGAATTTGTTGGATAGTAAAAGTTAGTGTTGACCTATCTATTCAACCAATTCAATTGGTTACTCCCTATTTTTTTACTTAATTGAATATCCTAATTTTTCATAGGCAAACATCCAATGTTGAAGAACTTTCTTTTCTTTCTCCGGATCCTCCTTATGCAAATTAGTTTGGTAGTTATGATAATTTTTAAGTTCGTTTTGAAAGAACGGTTTTACTTTTTCAAAATCGGTTAACTGGAGTTGCTGATATACTTCCTCTAATATTTCCAACGGAGATGCGATAAAATTAGCATAACTCATTTCATACAAATTATCTTTATTCAATAACGCTTTATCTTCAAAATACCGTTTCATGGTTTCGGAGTAAGTATAAAAAAGATGATTTTCCATGTCAACCTCGCTGATTTCCTGAAAACTTACTTGAGGTAAAACGCTTTCGTACAATTTTTCATTGGAAGAAAATACAGAGTAGGGATGCCGGTGAATATGAATGAATTTGGCATCAGGAAATAGTTCAAGCAGCAGCCGAATCCTTGCGGTATTAAACGGACTCTTCAAGAGCAATTGTTTTCCACTATTTTTTAAAGTAAGCTTTTTATAAAGCCGGATTAAATTTTGTGAGAATCGATTTTTCTCTTCGGTATTCCCTTTGAATAACACAAAACGGTCAAAATAAATCGAAAAATTATTTGGAAAGTATAAGGCATTCGCCATCGATTCTACTCCCATATTACCTAATGCAAATTCCTCTTCCTTAGGCACATCTGCGCCAAGCTCCAGATTATCCATGGGCCTCTTAGCAGGAAGAACCTTACCGGCAATGTATCTTAATACACCTGCAAAAGTAAACATAACGTTTGGTCCCATACATTCATACATTTTACAAAATGCAAAACGAGGATCTTTACTCATCAAGTACATTAAAAAAGTGGTGCCACTACGCGGATATCCTAAAATAAAAACCGGTGATTTAACCGGGGTGTTTTTAATTCTTCGATTATAAAAAATAGTCTCGGCTAAAATAAATGGAGTATTCAAAAATGAAATCATTGCCGAAATAAAAATCTTTGGCCAAAACCGTGCTCCGACTTTGAATTTATTATCCGTTAACAAGTTCCAAATATTAAACAAACTGCTACCACTCAAAATATGTGAACTCCATGATGTTGATTTCTTAAAATTGATGTTCATGAAGGGTGATGTGGGTGATGTGATGATTTGTTGATGTGGTGATTTGTTGATTTGGTGATGTTGGTGATGTGGTGATGTGGTGATTTGTTGATGTGTTGATGTGTTGATGTGGTGATTTGTTGATTTGTTGATGTTGATGATTGGTTGATTTGGGGTGATGGGTTTTGGGGAGATGTGGTGAAGTGCTGATTAGATTGTTGTTGAAGACTGGATCATGCGGAGTTTCGAGTAAGCAAAGTTAACTACTAATATCTCACTTCTCTCATTAACTTTGCTCCTCCAACAAACTCCCGCTTGCGATACATTAAGATTCTGATAATCACCGCTTTATTATGGCTCTCGGGCCATCCGTTACTGGCGCAGAAAACACTGGTTTTTGGTCGTATTGTAGAAGTAGGAACCGGTAATCCTGTCGCCTATGCCAATGTGGCTTTTAAAGGAACTACTACCGGGACCTCGAGCGATCAGTTGGGAAATTTTACGTTGGAGTCCGAGGAGCTGAATAATCAATTGGCTGTAACTGCCATTGGTTACCTTGATACCGTGATCACAATTAAAATTCACGAGCGTCAGGAATTGAAAATAGCGTTGAATATCCGTGACTATATGTTGGGTGAGGTAGTGATTAATGCAGGCGAAAATCCGGCATTTGAGATCCTCCGAAAAGTGGTTGCTAATAAAACTAAAAATAATCCAGAGCAGTATGATTATTACGAATACCGAACCTATAATAAGGCGCAGTTTGATCTCAATAATTTTTCCGATAAAATTAAAAAGAATTTCCTTTTTCGTCCCTTTCCTTTTATCTGGCAATTTCAGGATACTATGGCGAATGGCGTGCGATATCTACCATTTCTTTTTAAGGAAAATGTCCGTGAGCACTATTACCGTAAACAACCAACTGCCTACAAAGAATATGTGATCGGTAACCAAACAAAACAATTTTTCAAAGGACCCAAAATTGAGAAATTCATTGAAGAACTTTATCTGAATCCAAATGTGTATGATAATTTTATCACTATTCTAACAAAAAGCTTTCCGGGACCAATCAACGATAATTTTAACAGGTACTATAAATATTATCTCAACGATACCATAAAATATATTGATGGTGTTAGTTGTTACGCTATTAAATTTTATCCCAAAGGAGCCAGTGACGTTGCTTTTACAGGTGAAATCTACATCCACGATTCTACTTATGCGGTGAAGCGCGTCGATTTAAATTTCAGTATAGAAGCCAATGTAAATTTCGTTCGCAGTTTCTGGATACGAATGGACTACGATTGGATCAATCAACAGAATTGGTTCATTAAAGAAATTACGGTGCTGGCCGATTTCACTGTGGTGGAAAACTCCCCCGAGTTAACCGGCTTTTTTGGAAGAAGATTTTCGGAATATAGAAATGTGGTTCTGAACCAACCGCGCCCTGATAGTATTTATACTCCTATTGATCAAATAATTTATTCTGACAGCACCGATTTAAGAACCAATACTTTTTGGCAAAACGAAAGAAGAGATTCATTAAGTGAAGAAGAAAAAAATATAGGAACACTGGTAGATACCATTCAGGATAACTGGAAATTTAAAATGTTTAAAAGCACATTTACTTCTATTGGAACGGGCTGGATTCCCTTCAAAGGATTTGATGTTGGAAATGTATTTACATTTTTTAGCTTTAATGATGTTGAAGGTCCTCGTTTCAAAGTGGGTTTTAGAACCTCACGCGATAATAAATTTCCAATTCAGCCGCGTGGTTATCTTGCCTATGGTACCCGTGATAGAAGATGGAAATATTTGGCCGAACTAAATGTAGTCGCTAAAGGAGATCCCGGGAAATATAGTCTCGCAGGAGTTTCCATTCAAAAAGATGTAGATCAGTTGGGGCGAAGCTATTACGCAATTCCTCTCGATCACATCGCAACCTATTTTTTTCAAATTGCGCCC
>JBBQVM010000004.1:0-34274 GCA_038211525.1 Bacteroidia bacterium | reverse complement strand
AGTATACCGGCAGGCGTGCCGGTGGGTAATTACGATGTGGTTTATGAACAAAGTATATTTAACACCTATTACATGCCCGGTGGATTTAATATAGGAGATGTTTTTGTTTCAGGTAAAGTATTTTGGGACACCGATTCAAGTGGTACACAAAATGGAACAGAAAATGGAATGTTTAATCAAAAAGTCCTGCTCTTACCGGATAGCTCCTTTTCTTACACAGATGTAAGCGGTGATTATATTATTGGTACGGCTGCAGGAAACAAAAATATGAAAGTTTTACCTGCTCCTATCTGGAATGTCACTACCACCAATCCTGTTCCACTTGTTCTTGGTGGAACAAACGCTACTAATATTGATTTTGGATTAAAAGGTGTAGTTGATTATTATAATATTGATGCCGCCCTTACGGGAAGCGGAACTCCAAGATGCAACAGAAATGTTCCTTATTTCCTCACCTATACAAATACAGGTACAGTTCAAACACATGGCGAAGTCATTTTTATTCGATCTCTTAGTTGTTCATTCATTTCATCAAATATACCTCCTGATAATATCAATGGAAACGTTTATACCTGGAATTATATTGATTTAAATCCTGGTGAAACCAGAAACATTATTGTCACGTTGCATTTACCAGGACCGGCATTTATTCAAAACGGAATGCAGGTAATAGCAAGAGATGATAATAATAACATTGTTAAAGTGGACGAGGCACTGCTTTCCCAAACTGTAGTCTGTGCAATGGATCCCAATGATAAAACTGTAATTCCGGAAGGAGTTCAGATTCCTCATTATACTCTTTTAACAGATACACTCGATTTTATTGTCAGGTTCCAGAATACCGGAAATGATACTGCCTTTAATGTGGTGATTTTAGATACGCTTAACAAAAACATTCTGGATGTAAATAGTTTTGAAATTATTTCTTCCAGCCACCCTGTTGTTATTGATCTTAAACCAAACGGCATTGCAAAATTTTATTTTGATAATATATTATTACCTGATAGCAACGTGAATGAAGAGGAAAGCCACGGCTTTATTCGCTACCGGTGTCGTATTTTATCCGGAGTACCAAGCAACACGGTATTAAATAATACTGCTTATATTTATTTCGATTTCAATGCAGCCGTGATTACAAACACATCATTAAATACACTCGTAACCACGCTGCCTGTAGGATTAGTCGAACATTCGAATGAATATCAAGTAAGTATAATGCCTAACCCTGTTATTGAAGATGCTACACTTTCATTCACAAATTCATCAAATGAAAAATTAACTATCAAAGTTTATGATGTGAGAGGAAAATTGGTTTCACAACAGGAAACAACCGGTCAAAAAATTACTATTCCAGCTAAACTTCTTCATACGGGAGTATATATTTATGAATTGAAAAATAGTTCTGGAACTAAAATTAATATAGGTAAATTTATAGTCATGTAAAATAATCACTAAAAAAAAGCCCTGCTACTTAGTAACAGGGCTTTTTTTTGATCATTAATATAAACTAACAGTTATTCATTCGGATGGTCTGATGCTTCATTTTTAATTATTTTATGTAATTTTTTTGTTCCTGCGTACATTTGATATTTAACAAACCTACATTCTAGAGGTCCGTTGAACACGGGAATTTTTCGCGAAGGCCTTAATCCTACAAATTTAAGTGCCTGCATGTTGGAGGTTATGAGCCAGCAATCAAAACCTGTAAATTTCTTCTTAAAAGTATCTCCAATGCTTTTATAAAGCTCTTCCAGGTTGTCCTTATCCATTCGTTCTCCATAGGGAGGATTCATAATTACAATGCCTCCACCTTCAGGAACTTCAAAATCAACCATATCGCTTTCCTTTATCTCAACAATATCTTCGACCCTGGCCAATTTCACATTTTCTTTTGCCTTTCGTGTTACATGATGTGATAATTCTCCTCCCAATATTTTAGGAGTCTCAGTCATAATACGCGAAATAGCTGCGTCATAAATTGTTTGATAAAGCTGATCATCATAAGCTAGAAATTTTTTCCAGTGCATAAATCCATAATCAATCCGGTAATATCCGGGAGGTATGTTTGCAGCAATAAGAGCGGCTTCAATTAATATGGTTCCCGAGCCACACATTGGATCGATGAGTGTTTTTTTACAATCCCAACCTGTCAACAGGACTAATCCGGCAGCTAAAACTTCATTGATGGGTGCGAGATTAGTTTGATCACGGTATCCTCTTTTGTGTAGGCTGTCGCCCGATGAATCAAGTGCAACAGAACAAGTGGTATCGTGAATGTGCAAATTGATTCGAAGTGTTGGTCGGTCGAGGTCAACATCCGGTCGACTGTCATGCTTTTCGCGGAACTGATCCACAATAGCATCTTTAGCTTTTTGAGAAATAAATTGAGAATGTGTAAAAAGGTCAGTACTCAACACCGTGTCGATTGCAAGTGAATCGGAAACATCCATGTATTCTTCCCAATTGATACTTTTTATTCCATCATACAAACTTTGTTCATTGGAAACTTCAAATTTAGTAAATGGAACCAGGATACGTAAAGCGGTTCGTAAAGCGAGGTTACTTTTATAAATCATCCCTTTGTCGCCGGTAAACATTACCGCTCGGTTCAATACCTCAACATTACGTGCTCCGATTTTATGTAATTCACTGGCGAGAATTTCCTCCAGTCCAAAAATGGTTTTTGCAATCAGGGTGATATCAGAACTATCGGTTGAATCAGACATATATTTTAAAGATTTTGAAGAACGCTTCTGCCGGAGTACAGAAATTGCATTCTAGATTTTAATAAGGATAAAATTAAGCAAAATTTTAAAGGGATAAAATTAAACATTAACCAAAAAAGAGTCCCGTGATATTCTCAGGACTCTTTCTTCTTGAATTAGCTCTCGTCGGAACGAGATGGGGAAAAAATCTTAACTACCGCAGGCGATACAATCATCGGGATTGTCTATACTGCAACTGATTTCAGCAAGTGCTACCTCATTTTCAACTTTAAGTTTGGCGGAGGCATTAATTTCATTTTCGTCGTTTTGTTTGATGTAGGATGCATCAACTGTAAATTTAATGGCATCAACAGCAGACTTAGTTCTTAGATAATACATTCCTGTTTTCAAACCTTTCTTCCAAGCATAAAAATGCATCGAACTTAGTTTAGCAAAATTCGCATTAGGAATAAACACGTTCAGCGACTGACTCTGACAGATGAACGCACCACGATCGGCAGCCATATCAATAATTGCACGTTGTTTTATTTCCCAAACTGTTTTGTAAAGTTCTTTAATGTCTTCAGGTATTTCAGCAATATTCTGAACGGAGCCATTGCTGGCCATTATTTTATTCTTCAAATCATTGTTCCACAAACCCATGTTAACCAGGTCTAAGAGCAAGTGTTTATTCACCACCACAAATTCTCCTGACAGCACTCTTCGTGTATAAATATTGGAAGTATAGGCTTCGAAGCATTCGTTATTTCCAAGAATTTGAGAAGTGGAGGCGGTTGGCATTGGGGCGAGGAGCAAAGAGTTACGAGCTCCAAATTTTGCCACTTCTTCTTTCAATACATCCCACTCCCAACGAGAAGATGGTGTTACATTCCACATATCGTATTGGAAAATACCTTTTGACAGTGGTGATCCTTCGTAAGATTCATAAGGACCTAATACTTTTGCAAGATCTTTTGATGCAGTCATGGCCGCATAGTAAATCGTTTCAAAGATCTCACGGTTGAGCATACGTGCTTCTTCCGACTCAAAAGGCATCCGCATTAAAATAAATGCATCAGCGAGCCCCTGAACACCAATTCCGATAGGGCGATGACGCATGTTCGAATTACGTGCTTCCGGAACCGGATAATAATTCACATCAATAATTTTATTCAGATTTTTAGTGATCACATACGTAATATCAAAAAGTTTCTGGTGATCAAATTGTCCATCAACAACAAATCGTGGTAGCGAGACAGAAGCCAGGTTACAAACAGCTACTTCATCTTTTGCAGTATATTCAACAATTTCGGTACAAAGGTTAGAGCTTTTAATAGTACCTAAATTTTTCTGATTAGATTTCTCATTACATGCATCTTTATAAAGCATGTAGGGCGTTCCTGTTTCAATTTGAGATTCCAGGACTGCGGTCCAAAGTTCTCTTGCTTTTATTACTTTTCTTGCTTTACCTTCTCTTTCATAGCGCTCGTAGAGTTCTTCAAATTTCGCTCCATAACAATCGGCCAAACCGGGTGCTTCATTGGGGCAAAACAAGGACCATTCACCTTCTGCTTCAACGCGTTTCATAAAGAGATCTGAAATCCAGAGTGCATAAAATAAATCTCTTGCACGGAGTTCCTCTTTACCATGATTTTTCTTCAGCTCCAGGAATTCAAAAATATCGGCGTGCCAAGGCTCGAGGTAAATTGCAAACGAACCTTTTCTTTTTCCACCACCCTGATCTACATAACGAGCTGTATCATTAAATACACGCAACATGGGAACGATTCCATTACTGGTTCCATTAGTTCCTCTAATGTACGATCCGGTAGCACGAACATTGTGAATACTTAATCCAATTCCTCCGGCAGATTGTGAAATTTGTGCGCACTGTTTCAATGTATCATAAATTCCATCAATACTATCCCCCTGCATTGATAAAAGAAAACAGGAAGATAACTGAGGTTTAGGTGTACCTGCATTGAATAACGTTGGTGTAGCATGCGTAAACCAACGCTCACTCATCAAGTTATATGTTTCAATTGCTGATTCAACATCTTCTTTGTGTATACCTACCGATACGCGCATAAGCATGTGTTGCGGACGCTCTACAACTTTACCGTTGAGTTTTAACAGATAAGATTTTTCAAGTGTTTTAAATCCAAAATAATCGTAACCAAAATCTCTGTCGTATATAATTGTTGAATCAAGTAATTCTGAATTATCATCAATAATTTTATAAACGTCATCAGCGATCAAAGATGCTTTAAGATTATTGATTGGATCAATATAATCATGCAGATCGCGCATGGTTTCAGAAAAAGACTTTTTGGTATTTTTATGAAGGTTAGAAATTGCAATTCTAGAAGCAAGCAATGCATAATCGGGATGTTTGGTAGTGAGGGATGCAGAAATTTCAGCTGCAAGGTTATCCAGCTCACTGGTAGTTACGCCATCGTAAATACCTTCAATCACTTTAATAGCAACCTGCACAGGTTCCACATGTTCGGGAGAGAGGCCATAACATAAGCGTTGAATGCGCGAAGTTATTTTATCAAACTTAACTGTTTCTTTCTTTCCGTCTCTTTTGTATACAAACATGATTTTTAAAAATTTTAAAGTGGTTTTATAATATGTTGCAGGTGGATAATTCCTGTTTCGTGATTTTCAATGTAGGGGCTACTATCCCTATCCAACTGTTTGTTGACTTTGCAGGCATCAACTTTGTGATGCTAATGTGTAAATTAATAGAGTTTATTTTCCGGAGACCCTTTGGTAGTTATTAACCAAGTTTCAAACATCACCCATTTAACGCGGGTTGGGGGCCGGAATTTATTTAGAAATCTTCGTCGAGTTTAAATTCTTGTTGCTCTTTTGTATTCATTACACCTGCTTTTTGGTATTCAGCAACTCTTTTTTCGAAAAAGTTGGTTTTACCTTGTAATGAAATTGTTTCCATAAAATCAAACGGGTTTATTGCGTTATATATTTTAGGATAACCCAAAGCCACTAGTAAACGGTCAGCTACAAACTCAATATACTGACACATAAGTTTGGAATTCATACCTATTAGCGAAACAGGAAGTGCATCGGTAACAAACTCACGTTCATTTTCTACTGCATCTTTAATAATTTCATAGATACGTTCCTGAGATAATTTATTTTCAAGCATCCCGTAAAGGAGGCAGGCAAAGTCACAATGCAAACCTTCGTCGCGTGAAATCAGTTCATTCGAAAAACTAAGACCCGGCATCAACCCACGTTTCTTCAACCAGAAAATAGAACAGAAGCTTCCTGAAAAGAAAATTCCCTCTACAGCAGCAAATGCAACCAAGCGTTCAGCAAAAGAACCATTGTTGATCCACTTCAATGCCCACTCTGCTTTCTTTTGCACACAAGGCACGGTATCAAGAGCATGAAACAAACGATTCTTTTCAACCGGATCCTTAATATAAGTATCGATTAACAAAGAATAGGTTTCAGAGTGAATATTCTCAATCATAATCTGAAAGCCATAAAAACAACGGGCTTCAGGCAACTGCACCTCTTTCATAAAGTTCACTGCCAGGTTTTCATTCACAATTCCGTCGCTGGCAGCAAAAAATGCCAACACATGTTTCACAAAGTGTTGCTCATCTGCGGTAAGACGTTCCCAGTCTTTTAAATCCGGAGAAAGATCGATTTCCTCAGCAGTCCAGAATGAAGCTTCATGCTTCTTGTACATTTTCCATATTTCCGGGTACTTAATAGGTAGTAAAACAAACCGATCTTGGTTTTCCTTCAATAAAAGTTCCATATATCTTTAATTTTTAAATAGTTGACAATTCCCCTTCCCGGTCATTACACCAACCAGGCATTTTTCACTCTTTACTAATTTAAATTTTGATTGAGAATCAGGGACTTTAACTCAGAAAGATTCCGTTTCTGATTCCCCTGCAAACTTTCATAAAATTAAACTCTAAAACAATTCATATTTTTGAACAATTGATCGTTTTTTTCAACATAACTGAGTTGATAAAAAAATAAAGAAAATCCTTTGTTTTCTGAATTAGTTTATTAATTGAAAAGTACACTCTTCAATGTTTACAAGGCTTTCCAGCTTATTCGCTTTATTGTGAAAAATTTTACTTTTTCGAATGTTCCACAGCGACTTCTAATTCAGCGTACCAATTTTTACCGTACTTTCTGATTAGCGGAACTTTAAGGAATTTATAGATGGGAACATCTAATTTTTTACCCAGCGAACAAGCCGCTTTACAAAGATCCCATTTATGATAGTTGAGTGCCTCATCACCACTTTTCAACTTTTGAATTCTTATAGGATACAAATGACAGGATATCGGTTTACGGAATTTGATTTTCCCTTCTTCATACGCTTTCTCTATTCCGCACTTAGCGATTCCACCTTCAAAGATGGTATAGGCACACTCTAACTCACCATTTACCAATGGAGTGACATAATCACCATCGCTATCAACCAGGTATCTACCGTATTCTTTAATCGATCGTCTTCCATCCTCTGAAAGATAAGGAGCCACCTTCGGATAAATTCTATCCAGTATCGCCAATTCACTCTCTTCCAGCGGAGCACCGCTATCACCTTCAACACAACAGGCTCCACGACACCGTTCTAAATCGCAAACGAATTTTTTTTCGATTACTTCAGCAGATATTATCGTATTTCCTATTTGAATCATAGCGTCACAAAGTGAGGGGGTCAAAGGTAGGCAATCCCATTCACGTAGGATTCAAATTCACTCCAAATCAGGGAAAATTTAGTCAACACCTTCATTTGCTTGAGAAAATGTTTTCAGATTTGCTTGGAGTTTCTGCTAATACGTACCTTTACACTTTAAAATTCCTCATGAACCTCAGCAACACCATTATTCAGGTGCGTTCCCTGGTAAAAAAATATGGAACGCTGGTAGCTGTGAATGATATCAGTTTTGATGTTTATGAAGGTGAGATTTTCGGTCTGCTTGGACCCAATGGTGCCGGTAAAACCACTACTCTTGAAATCATGGAAACACTTCGTAATAAAACAAGTGGCAGCGTTTTGATTAATGGATTAGATGTAACCAAACATTCCAACCAGATAAAACAACAAATTGGTGTTCAGCTACAAGCTGCCGGATATTACCCAAGCTTAACATTGCTGGAATTAATTGATCTCTTTGCAGGACTTTATAATATTCCGGTGGATCCAATGTTGTTATTAAAAAAAGTGGATCTCGAAGAAAAAGCAAAAGCGAAGTATAAAGAATTATCGGGAGGACAAAAACAAAGATTTTCTATTGCAACTACTTTAATTAATAATCCGAAAATTATTTTTCTGGATGAACCAACTACCGGTCTTGACCCACAGGCACGCAGAAATTTATGGGAACTCATAAAAAATATTCGCGACAATGGATCAACGGTTGTAATTACTACACACTATATGGATGAAGCCGAACAATTGTGTGATAGAGTTGCTATAGTTGATAAAGGAAAAATAATTGCATTCGACAGTCCGGATAACTTGATTGATAAATTAGTTTCAACAGGATTTGAAAGAAAAAAAGAAGTTAAGAAAGCCAACCTGGAGGATGTGTTTTTAAACCTTACAGGTCAGGAATGGCGTAACGATTGAGGTAAAAAATATGAGTAAGTACAACCAACTTTCTGCCATGCTTGCAATTTCAAAAGCAAGTTTCAGATCTATAACACGGAGTCCATCTGCTGTGGTGTTTACCTTATTATTTCCACTCATTTTCATTTTAGTTTTTGGATTCCTTGGCGGAAATTCTTTGAATCTTGATTTAGGAGTACATTCGGGAAGTGAAAAAAATAATCCTGTTTATCAACAACTACATGCTATTCCCGGAATTAATTTAATAGAAAATGAGGAAGATAAAAAATTATATACCGAATTAGAAAAAGGAAGAATTGATGCAGTAATAACAATTAAGATGAATGCCGATACTGCCGGCCCCCGTTATTATTTAGATATTCAAACATCTGCCGCTTCCATTGATAAGGGTGCTGTATTAAAATCGGTGTTGGAAAATCTGGTGAGCCATTTGAATTTAAAAGATATGAAACCCTCTAGCATGGTAGCTGAAATTCGTGCCTCCCAAGTAGTGGGCAGAAAATATTCAACCATTGATTTTATTCTTCCCGGGCAATTAGGGTTTTCCATTTTAAGTACCGGCGTTTTTGGAACTGCATTTGTATTTTTTAACTTAAGGCAAACATTAGTGATCAAAAGATTTTTCGCAACCCCAATTCAAAAACCTTTTATTCTGATTGGTGAAGCTTTAAGCAGATTAGTATTTGCAATGTTGGGTGCAATATTTATTATTTCCATTGGCTATTTTGCTTTTGGCTTTACACTCATTCATGGAATTACTACTGCACTTTTTATGTTACTTTTATCAGGGATTGGACTGCTCATTTTTATGGGCTTTGGTTTTGTTATTTCCGGACTTGCTAAAAATGAATCGATGATTCCACCTTTGGCAAATTTGATTACCCTTCCGCAATTTTTACTATCAGGCACCTTCTTCCCTATCGAATCGTTTCCTTCCTGGTTACAACCTGTTTGCAAAATTCTACCACTTACCTACCTTAATGACGCATTAAGAAAAGTAGCTTTTGAAGGGGCCAGTCTTTTTGACATAAGTTTTCAGCTTTTTGTCATGCTTCTTTGGGGAGTTTTTGCCTACGCCTTGGCAGTCAAGTTTTTTAGGTGGGAATAGAAATGAATTGTATATAGTTGATATTCAAACACTAAACAAGTTGTCTTGGGGACGCAATGCTTTCCCCGTTTCCGTTATTTTCATCAAACTAAACAAACAGGAATATTTTTTGTTGAATCGGCATAGCAACTCCTATAGTAGTTGAATAGAATACCTAAATTTGCACTCACAATCACACAAAAAAAAAGATGATTATCTACATTATTGCTATTGCCTTCATGCTTATCGGATGGTTGATCAGCAGACAGTTAAAAAGTAAGTTTAAACAATATTCCGAAGTCACCATAGGTTCCGGATTAAGCGGTAAAGAAATTGCCGAAAAAATGTTGCAGGATAACGGTATTAATGACGTCAAAATTATTTCTGTTGAAGGGCAACTCACCGACCATTACAATCCGCTCGACAAAACAGTAAACCTGAGTCACGATGTATACTATGGTCACAGTGCTGCATCTGCCGCTGTTGCTGCGCATGAATGCGGTCACGCTGTTCAACATGCACGCGCCTATACTTGGCTTCAGTTGCGTTCAGCACTTGTTCCTATTGTGAGTTTTGGCTCTAAGTGGATGCATTGGGTTATCCTTGCAGGAATTCTTCTTATTAATACTTTCCCTAGTTTGTTACTTATAGGAATTGTGATGTTTAGCGTAGTAACCCTTTTCAGCATCGTTACACTCCCAGTTGAATTCGACGCAAGTAACAGAGCTTTGGCTTGGTTAGAATCGAGCAGAACTGCCAACACACAGGAACTTGGTATGGCTAAAGATGCTCTTAAATGGGCAGCTATGACCTACGTAGTTGCAGCCTTGTCGGCACTGGCAACCCTCGCCTATTACATTATGATTTACATGGGTCGAAGGAACTAACGCAATCAAATAAAATTTTAAAAAGCCGGAATATTCAACTATTCCGGCTTTTTTGATAAAATTACTTCCTTAAAGAAAAACAATCTTGTTGATTTGCAATATTTTACAAAATTTAGATTATAATTATTAGGTTTATATTATAAACTACTTTACATTTGTGGAGTAATTTATAAAATCAATCTCCCATGAAAAAATTAATTATCGTTCTGGTTTTGTTGAGCGCAACCTGTGTTCAAGCAACCGATAAAAGTTATTTCCAGCAAATGGAAAAAGAAGTAGCCGCATTGCAAAAAACTCAAACTAAGGATGAGTGGCTAAATAAGGTGGCAGTCTTCAAGAAAATTGCTGAAGGCAACAAAGAAGAATGGTTACCCGGATATTACATAGCCTATTCATTTTTGAAGGCAGGTATGGAAGATAAAAATCCTTCCGATGCCGATGTATATTATGATCAGGCACTTGAATCTATAAAAATAATTGAACAACTATCATCTGCCAACTCGGAGATAAGTGCCTTGAAAAGTTGGATATTGAGTATGAAAATTAGTATTGATCCAATGGGAAGGGGTTATGCATTAGGTGCTGAAGCAAATACACTTCTAAGTGCTGCCATAGTACAAGATGCCAACAACCCTAGACCCTACTTATTGAAAGGCTTAGCTGCACTATATACACCTGAAGAATATGGAGGAAGCAAAAAAATAGCAAAGGAATTGATTAATGAATCCATTAATAAATTTACCACATTTCATCCTGAGAATTCTATCATGCCAAATTGGGGATTAGAAAAGGCTAAGAAAATATTGGAGGAGTTAAAATAAGTTTTGATTGTAACTCCCTATTTTGAAACAAAAAACCATTCACAAAATTATAAATATCAAATGGAACAAGAAAATTCATTCACAGGACAAGAAAGTTTTGACATCATCAACAAGATGATTCAGCGTGCTCAAAATAAAATTGACGACAGTAGTTTTTATTATCTATTCTGGGGTTGGCTAGTATTGATTGCAAGTATTGCAAACTTCATCATGCTAAAGATGGAATTGCCAAATCCATTTCTTCCCTGGGTGTTAATGCCACTGGGCGGAGTTGTTACCGGAATTTATTCCTATAAAAATAAAAAAAGTAAAGTAGTGAGCACCTATCTTGATGATTTAATGAAATATGTGGTTACTGCATTTCTGATATCGTTAGCCATAGTTTTATTTTTTATGTCTAAGCTGGGACTATCCTCCTACCCTATGATAATGATGATTTATGCAATATGGCTATTCATTTCAGGAGGTGCACTTAAATTTAAGCCGCTAATTATAGGTGGAATTATAAATTGGGTGTTGGCTATTACTGCATTTTTCTTCGAATTCGATGTTCAATTATTGCTGATAAGTGCTGCTGTGTTAATGGGCTATATCGTTCCCGGCTATATGCTAAAGTCCCGCTCCCACAAATCCATACCAAAAGCAAATTCTTTATAAGTTCTTATTTTGATCTTGAAAAATTCCTAAATCATGTTCAAAGAACTCGATCCGTTACTACATTCACAACTACGTTTATCTATTATTTCGGTTTTGATAAGTGTTAAGGATGCTGAATTTTCTTTCATACGTGAAAAAACCGAATCCACTGCAGGCAACCTAAGTGTTCAACTCACTAAACTTGCAGAGGCCGGTTACATAGATGTCAAAAAAAGTTTCAGAGATAATTACCCTCTTACGACCTGTAAAATCACTAAAAAAGGAATTCAGGCCTTTGAAAATTATGTCGAAAATCTGAAGCAATACATCCAACCCGGAAAAAAATAAACCAAATAATCACGCCCTCTTTTATTTAAACATGAAAATGTAACCAAAAAAGTTGTCGGTTCGTCTCACAAAGGAATTGTTAATTCAAAAGCAATTCCTTTCTTTGTATTATATAAACTGAACTTTATGGAATTAGTGATTAATAACCTTTGTAAAACCTACCCAAATGGAGTAAAGGCCCTTGATAATGTTTCAATGGTAATTCCCCATGGAATGTATGGTTTGTTGGGCCCAAACGGCGCAGGGAAATCCACACTTATGCGCACTATAGCTACTTTACAAGAGGCCGACAGCGGAACTGTTACACTAGGGACAATTAATGTGCTTAAAGATAAAAAGGCCGTTAGGCAGTTGCTTGGCTATTTGCCCCAGGAATTTGGCGTATACCCACGAGTGTCTGCCTATGAAATGCTTGACCATATTGCAGTTTTAAAGGGAATTGTTAAATCTTCAGAGAGAAAAGAATTGATTTTAGCCCTACTCAATCGAGTGAATCTTTTCCAGCATCGTAAAAAATCCATTAGTGGCTTTTCGGGTGGAATGAAACAACGTTTTGGAATTGCTCAGTCCTTAATTGGTAATCCTCAACTCATTATTGTGGACGAACCAACTGCCGGCCTCGACCCCGGAGAAAGAAATCGTTTTTATAACCTGTTGTCGGAAATTGGAGAAAATGTTATAGTAATACTTTCCACTCACATTGTTCAGGACGTACGCGAACTATGTCCGCAAATGGCTATTATTGATAAAGGCCGTTTACTTTTCAACGGCTCCCCCGAATCGGCCTTGCAGAGTTTGAATGGTAAAATATGGGAGAAATCTATTTCGAAAGAAGAGATGGAAGCCTACCAAAAACAAAATAATTTTATTTCAGGCAAACTGGTATCAGGAAAACCACTTATCCATATTTACAGCGATGCTGATCCGGGAAATGGCTTCCGTACTGCCAATGCCGATCTTGAAGATGTATTTTTTAAAACTATTAACGCATGAAATTTTTCATCTTCGAAATAAAATACTGGCTGCGTCAGCCAATGGTTTATATATTTTTTCTGATCAATGCACTCATTATTTTTGGTGCTACCTATAGCGATGGAATTGTTGTTGGAGGTTCATTTGGCAACATTCATAAAAATGCGCCTTTTGTTATTCAAACCTACTATTCCATTATGTCGCTCATCACTTTATTGATGACCACCTCTTTTGTTCTTGCCTCTACCACACGCGATTTTAATTACAATACGTATCAAATAATTTTTACCACACCGGTAAACAGACTTCATTATTTATTAGGAAAATTTTTGGGTGCTATCTTAATTTCTATCATTCCACTTTTAGGAATTTCTCTAGGAGTTATTGTTGGCTGCATGATGCCGGATATGGATCCTGAAAAAATAGGTGCATTTAGTGCAAACGCTCATATTTCAGCAATACTGCAACTTGCTATTCCAAATACACTTTTTAGTGGCGCAGTAGTATTCATGATTGCTGCATTAACCAGAAGTACCATCGCATCCTTTGTAGGCTCTATGCTATTATTACTTGCAACAGGAATTGCTGGTGCTTTCGCAGAAGATCTTGACAAAGAGTGGTTAGCTATTCTTATGGACCCCTATGGCTCTTCCACATTCTCCATTTTAACAAAATACTGGACTGTTAGTCAGAAAAATAATGAAATACTTCCGCTTGTAGGTCTCTATTTATACAATCGACTGCTCTGGATAGGAATTAGCCTTATCCTTATAGCAATCACATCAAAAGTCTTTTCTTTTACTGAAAAAAAGCGTTCCTCAAAAACTAAAATGGTTGCAGAAGATACTGAGGTAATTCATGCACATCAACCATTACCTGTTGTTCGAACCTCCTTTAATTCGTGGGCTGAGTGGGTCATGTTTCGAATGCGCCTAAAATATGAGTTATTAGGAATTATAAAAAGTCCGGCATTTATAGTATTGATGATTGCAGGACTCATGAATTTTATCCCTTCCCTTATTACTTCATCTGGGATGTATGGATTGAGTACCTACCCCGTTACCTATTATATGATTGATGAAGTTCAGGGATCATTTTATCTTTTTTTAATTGCAATAATAATTATTTATTCAGGACAGCTGGTTTGGAAAGAGCGAGACAGTAAAATAGAAGAAATTTATGACGCTACACCACATCCAACCTGGATATCATTCCTGTCAAAATTTGTTTCACTCTCATTAATTGTTTTTATAGTACAAAGTATTTGCATCATTGCATGTGTGCTTGTTCAATATGCTAAAGGATTTTATGATATTCGTTTAGATGTTTATATCAAGTCGTTATTGTTGATTGATTACAGTGGCATGCTAATGATGATTGCCATGGCGATGTTCATCCACTCTATGATTAATAATAAATACATCGCGTTCTTTGCTTATGTTGTATTCGTTTTGCTGAATAGTTTTCTCTGGAGAGCTCTCGAAATAAATTCCAACATGTTACAATACGGGGGCAAGCCATCCTATATTTATTCAGATATGAATGGTTTTGGACCTTTTGTTGAGGGAATCACATGGTTTCGTATTTATTGGTTGCTTTTTGCTTTAATGATTTCCTTTTTATCGGTTTTTGCGTGGGTAAGAGGAAAAGAATTCTCTTTCAAGCAAAAAATAAAACAAATTTATTTAGGTATAAAAAGTAAACAAAGAAGGCTGCTGGGGGTAATAACTGTAATCTGGATCATTACAGTTGGATTTGTTTTTTATAATACTAAAATTTTAAATACTTACAATAATAAAAAAGAAGAAGAAAATTTAATGGCCCAATATGAAAAATCCTATAAAAAATACGAAGGTATTAATCAGCCCAGGGCCACTGACTTTAAGTATCACATTGATTTGTTTCCTAAAGAACGAAGATTGTCTATCCATGGTTCCATGTGGGCAAAAAATAAAAGCGATAAAACCATTCATACCCTACATTTTACATTAGCAAAAGATTTCATCACCGATCTAAGTTTAAAAGGGGTTCAAAAAGTGGTTGACGATAAAAAACATAACTATAGGATCTATAAATTAAATCATCCAATTGCTCCGGGAGACAGTATGGAAATTGAATTTAGTTGTGATTACATTGCACGTGGTTTTGAAAATGAAGTGTCTTTTCGTTCGGTGGTGGATAATGGAACATTTTTTAACAATTTCGATTTTGTTCCGCAAATTGGTTACCAACCAAATAATGAACTTAGTGATCGGGATAGCAGAAAAGATCATGATTTACCTGAAGCTCCCCGTGCTCCAAAATTGGTTAGAAATTGCACCAACCAGTGCATGAACAATTATTTATGTAATAATTCCGACTGGGTAAATGTTGAAACATGGTTCAGCACCTCAAGCGATCAGATTGCAGTGGCGCCTGGATCGCTGATTAAGGAGTGGAAGGAGGGTAATAGAAATTATTATCATTATAAACTGGATCATTATTCCATGAACTTTTATTCATTTATTTCTGCAAGATTTCTAGTTGCCAGAACCAAACACCATGCTATTGATGTGGAAGTATATTACGATTCGAAACATAAATATAATGTAGAAAATATGCAAAAGTCCATGAAGAAATCCTTGGACTATTATACAACCAACTTTGGTCCATATTACCATAAACAAGTAAGAATAATTGAGTTTCCAAGATATGAGACCTTTGCACAGGCTTTTCCGGGGTCAATGCCCTACTCAGAAGGCATTGGTTTTATTGCAAAAATTGAAAAGGAAGATGACATTGATATGGTTTTTTATGTGGTGGCTCACGAAATGGCACATCAGTATTGGGCGCATCAGTTAATGTCGTCGGAGATGCAAGGCGCAACCATGCTCACAGAAACATTTGCACAGTATTCGGCACTGATGGTTATGGAAAAAGAATATGGAAAAAAAGCTATGAAGAAGTTTTTGAAATATGAAATGGACCGCTACCTGAGATCGAGAGGAACAGAACGTTTAAAAGAACTGCCATTAATGATGAACGAAAACCAAGGATATATTCATTACAACAAAGGCAGCCTTGTAATGTATTATCTCCGGGATATGATTGGCGAAGAAAATGTAAATAAATCGCTCAGGACTTTGTTGACTAATTATGGATATCAACAACCACCCTACCCGAACTCGTATCTCGCTGTTGATGCCTTCCGTGAAAACACGCCTGATTCATTAAAGTATCTAATAAAAGATTTATTTGAGACTATTACTTTGTACAACAATAAAGTGTTGGATGCGTCTGCACATAAAACTGAAAAAGGCAAATACGTATTAACCTTAAAAGTTCAATCTCAGAAATTCAGAGCCGACTCTTTAGGAAAAGAATCTGAAATACCGGTAAACGACTGGATCGAAATAGGTGTTTATACCGAACCACAGCAGGGGAAAAAACAGGGTGAATTAATCTATTTACAAAAACATCTCATTACTAAAAAGGAAACAACATTCAATTTAACGCTCAATACTAAACCATGGGAAGCAGGCATTGACCCTATCAATAAAATGGTTGATATTGTTGGTGATGATAATCTCTCGAAAGTAACACTTACAGAAAAGTAATTATTTCATCTTGTTCGTCAATGCTAAAACCAGCTCCTGCTGCAGATCGGGAGTGAGTATTATTTTCTTATTAGGCTTTGTTACAATGAGAACATAATTGTTTTTACGGGTAGCGTACCATCTCATTCTGCCCATTTTCCCGCTGAAAAAATACCCGGTAAAACCAAAAACCCCTCCGTTTCCAAATAATCGTAAGGCCAATCCCATCTCTTCTTCTGAAATACTTTTTACCTCTCTAATCTGATCCAAAGGAATTTCAACACTTTTTACAGTCCTTTTTATAATAATTGCCTTGGGCGTTACCAGATAGCTTTGGGGTTTGTATAAATAACTTATTGATAAAAGTAAAATAAAAACTCCCGGCAGGAGTGCTCCTATCCAAACCATGTCAGCATCATGGTTTTTAATAGTGATTGAAAATAGAGGCGTTAATATGCCCATCAAAAAAAGAATAACAGTAATTACCTTTGACGAGGTTCCTAAACTAGTATCAAATTGTTGTTCCATTTGGCAATAAATGTAAGAAATTATTGATTGAAAACTTATTTCTATTCAAAATTTATTGTTAGGTATTGGGAAACAAGGTACTATTGAAACCGTTTACCATCTATCCACATTAAGAACTTTCAACTACAGTTAAATATTCTTAAATTTGCTTATCCAATAAAATTGAGTTCCGAAAAATGATTACAGCCCTTTTTGATGATCAAAAAAAAATTATCCTTGACTGGACTCCAAAGGCAGGCTGTACCATTCTTACTAAAATGTTTTTCCGTAATATGGGATTATTGGAAAAGGCTCTTCAATTTGATTCATGGATTCACGAGTACAGAATGCATGTTTTTTATAAAAATCACCCGATAACTATTGAGGATTTTAAAAATCCCGATATTTATAAAATTAAAGTTGTTCGAAATCCTTTTCATCGGGTAGTGAGTAGCTATGTTCATACCATGAAATATGAATTCATGCATCCACCTATTACAAAGGCTTTGTGGCGCTGGAATGCAAATATCTCTTTTAAAGGTTTTATAAATTTTCTATCGAAAACGGATTTGCATTCTTGCGATCCACATTATGCTTTGCAGAAAAAAGCGTTTGAATATGATATTCCAAATGCCTTTGATGAAATTATTCATCTGGAAAATTTAGATGCTGCCATTAACAATTTAAACAAACGAAAACAATTAAATTTTGACCTGAATGGAATTAGCAGCGGACATCATGTTTCTAGAAATGATCAGTTAAATAGAAATGTTGCAGGAATGCGATGGAGTAAAATAAAAGACAATTTGCCTGACTACAAAAACTTTTATACTCCTCAACTTGCACAAAAAGTTTACGAATTATATATTGATGATTTCAAGACTTATGGTTACACCATAAATGACATTTAAGTTTTAAAGTGCTTTTCTTCACTTTTTAACTTCCACAATTCATTCCTAATCTATTTTTTCGATATCCGTTTATGGAATCCTTCCGCTTTTTACATCTCTTCAGGGTACTTTAAAAATTAAAATCATGAAAACAAATCATCTTATTGTTGCAGCCGTGCTTGCAACCTCAGCAACTATTTCGGTAGTATCATTTACCAATTCCAAATCGCCATTACCTATAACGAAAACTGCCGCTGCAAAATCAGCCGAAGTTACCCAAACAGTAATTGAAAAAACTGCCGATAAACCTCCGAAAACCACCAAAGATGCTACTGCAACAAAAATAAATTCACAAAGTGTTGATCCTGCAAAATGCGTTTTTAAAACTTCATTTGAGGGCGTAGGCCTTGATAAGGGATTTTACTATAAGATTCCGGGTAAAATGGTAGCAGCAATGGATAAAGGGCTCGAATGGATCGAAGAGGCTCAGCAAAATGATGGCGGCTGGGGCGCAGGAAGTCACCAGCGACAAGATGTTACCGACCCGCATGGGGTGCCATCTGATCCGGCAACAACGGCAATGGTAGCCATGGCGATGCAACGTTGTGGAAGCAATTTTTATTCGGGAACCTATTCTAAAAATCTGAAAAAAGCATTAAACTATTTATTGGATGAGGTGGAATCCTCCTCCGATGAATCACTCAATATTACCACTATCACCCAAACACAACCTCAAATTAAATTAGGACAAAATATTGATGTCGTATTAACTTCTCAATTCTTAACCAATATATTACCTGAGCTAGAAGCCGGGTCGCAATTAAAAAGTCGTGTTAAAAAAGCAATTGCAAAATGTGTTCACAAAATTGAAAATGGGCACGAGGCCAATGGGAGTCTGAAAGGATCCGGATGGGCAGGTGTGTTACAATCCTCCTTTGCTACCAGTGCGCTGGAGTCGGCAAAAGACAATGGAATAGCTGTTGATGAAGAAATATTAGATAAATCACGTGAATATCAAAAGGGAAATATTGATCCCGGAACCGACAATGTATTAACTGAATCAGCTGCCGGTGTAGTTTTGTATTCCGTTTCCGGATCCTCACGTGCATCCGCAAAGGAGGCCGGCGAAGCTAAAGAAACTTTGAAGCAAGCGAAAATGGATGGGAAAATAAAAAATGAGGAAGTAACTGTCGACAACCTCCGCAAAGCAGGAATGAGTGATGCTAAAGCCATGAAATATAAAACGGCATTTCAGATTAATAAATCAGCAAAAAAACTGGCACAAGACGATCAGGTGTTGAGTGGATTTGGAAATAATGGCGGTGAAGAGTTTTTGAGTTACCTACAAACTGGCGAGGGGATGATTATGAGCCGAGACGACGATTGGCAAAAGTGGTATGATAAAACAAGTGGCCGTTTACTCGGAATTCAAAATAATGATGGAAGCTGGAGCGGACATCATTGCATTACTTCACCCGTTTTTTGCACCGCAACTTGTTTATTGATTTTATCAGTGAATAACGATATTGACCGATTAACTGGCAATTAAATCTTTTTTAGAAATATAAAAGGTCCTTGTGAAAATTGAATTCACCGGGGCCTTTTATTATTTATTGAAAATACTGAGCTATAATGATAGAAAGATCTCTTTTTTTTATATCTTTGATCTGAGAACAGGTTGTGAATCTTTATCAAAAATAAAATGAGTCATTGCAACTTGTGATTTACTTTTTACATCTAGTTACCATTCACACTAACCTGATACCATGAAAAAAATTTACAATTTGTTGCTGATTTGCCTATTCTTAAATACTACTTCGCATGCCGATTACTGGGTGCAAAAAACAGATTTTGGTGGGGCAGCGCGTGCTGATGGAACCGGTTTTAGTATTGGAACCAAAGGCTACATGGGGACTGGTTATGTGGCAGGCTATACTACCGACTGGTGGGAATATGATCAAAGTACAAATGCATGGACTCAAAAAGCTAATTATGGAGGTTCCGGAATTGTTGAATCTTCTGCATTTAACATAGGAACTAAAGGATACATCCTTCCTGCTCCTACCGGTACCGATTTTTGGCAATTTGATCCTATCACAAATATTTGGACGCAAATGGCAGCATTCCCAGGTCCGGAACGACAAGCTGGTGTAGCCTTTTCGATTGATACCCATGGTTACATTTGTACTGGGGCACTGCCTTCTTTAGCAGCATCAATGAATGATCTTTGGGAATACGATTCAGCAAATAATACCTGGCTACAAATGGCAGATCTACCCGGACCGGCACGTCATTATGCTACCGGGTTTTCAATTGGAACTAAAGGTTATGTAGGAACAGGTACTAGTGGAGCAACAGGAAATCTGAATGATTTTTGGGCGTGGAATAAACTAAATAATACCTGGTCGCAAATGGCCAATTTCCCTGGTGCACCCAGAAATGAGGCTAGTAGTTTCGCTATGAATGGCTTTGGATATATTGGTCTTGGATATGTTTCCGGATCACCCAGCAGTGATTTTTATCAGTACAATCCTACTAACAATACCTGGACACAAAAAGCAAATTTTGGTGGTGGAATTCGCGTTGAAGCCAGTTCATTTTCCATTGGTAATCTGGGGTATATTGGCACCGGATATAACGCAGGAGCCGGTGGTGGTTTCACTCAGGATTTTTGGGAATATCATCCTGAAGACAGTACTACCAGCATTCAAGAAAATGGGTTAACCGCTGCTTCCTTTAACCTTTCGCCAAATCCTTTCAGTACTGAAACAGTGTTGTCAATTGATCAGAATTTGCTGAACCATGAGGTGAAGTTTCAACTTTTTGATACAAATGGAAAATTGGTGCTGACCACCCCTGTTCAAGAATCTACTGTGAGAATTCAAAGAAATTCCCTATCCGGTGGAACCTATATGATAAAGTTGTTAGTTGATGGCAAACCTGCAGCAGTAAAAAAACTTCAGATAACCGAATAAAAAATTAGTGAATGCTGCAATAAAGAAAGCTATTTAACGAGGTTTCTTCTTTTCTTATCTGCTATTTTCTGATTGATAAAATCAGGCCATTCGGAATTATCTTCTGCATCATAAATCCTGATTTGTTGACTTTCATCGGCAATTATTAATTCATCGGGACGGCAATTTAATATAGCAGCGGCTGTAACTACGCCCGAATTGGTAGCCCCTCCAACACCGTGCGAAAGAGTGCTTGCTCCACATAAATAAAGATTTTCAATTTCTGATTTGCTACTGAACGAAAATGGACCAATTTGATTAAGCGTTTTCTCGGTTCCATATACATTTCCATTGGTGGAATTTATATAAAACTGATTTGTTTTAGGAGTACCAAGTTCCATTTGAACAACATGTTGGCGAGCACCGGGCAGTACTTTTTCAAGGCTGTTCATCATTTTGTGCATTATCTTTTCTTTACAGGAAGCGTAAGTTTCGGTGTGGTAATCCCCTGCTCCATTAAATTTATTAAAACTGCCGTAATCAATAAAAGTTACAATTTCAAAATTGTGGTGCCTTCCGTTATAACTGGTAGGATCCTTGAGTGTAGTACAACTGATAAAAACAGCAGGCAATTCTTCTGCATCTAATATTGCAGGGTCAGTAAGTTTCCGGTAAATAGCATCCACATCCTCACTTTCCATTAGCCAGATATTGCCGGAATCCAATCCGGCCTTTTTTACGTCCATTTCAAGAGTAAGAAATAGGATGAGAGAGGTAACTGAATATTTTGTTGAAGCCAGTCTTTTTGCCAGTTTTTTACTGACGTTATTTTCTCCCACTAATTTTAAATAGGTGGTTCCCGGATCGGCATTTGAGACAATTGTTGTTGCGAAATATTTTTGACCCTCTTTAGTTTCCACCCCAATTGCCTTATTATTCGCTATCAATATTCTCTTTACGCTAACACCGGTTTTAATGGTGCCACCATTTTTTTTAACCCCATTAGTCATCGCCTTTACTATCCCTCCTCCTCCGCCCATTGGATAACATGCTCCTTCAAAATAATGACTCATTACCGCACAATGTACCAGAAAACTGGCTTTATAGGGAGGCAGTCCATGATCGCCACATTGTACATTCAGCACTGCTTTTAGTAGAGGATTTTTTATATACCAGTCGATAACCCGCTTCAGACTGAACAACCCATATTTTCCCATGTAACGGGTGCGGTAGGGAATGGAAATATGGTCCCAAAAAGTTTTCATTAATGGGACTAGTTGCAATTGATAAGCGACACTTTGCACCATACTGAGGTACTTCCTGATGTTTTTTTCCTCATCAGGGAATCTTATTGAGAGCGATTTTTTAAGATTTTCTATTCCTGCCGGAAGGTTGAATCGTTCACCACTAATTACACAATGCTCATAACCATGTGGGTTCATTCTGAAAAAAACCAAGTCATTGGCCACACCTAATCCTGCATATAATTCATTGGTAGATTGGCCTTTTTCCACCAATCCGATGTAATGCACACCCGGACTAAACCGATGCCCCCCGAGCTGAAAACTATGACACCATCCACCGGGAACATCGTGTTGCTCCAACACCAGCACCCGCTTTCCTGCTCTCGATAAACAGATAGCAGCAGCCAGTCCACCGGCACCCGAACCAATTACTATCACATCATAATCTTCAGTTTCCATTCCGGCAAGATAAGAAATAGGAAAAGATAAACACTAGCAATAGTGCCAAAAATGTATGATTCCTTACTATTTTTGCATTCTATTTTAAAACAAAATAACATGTCAACAGGAAAGATTAACGTACAAACAGAAAACATTTTCCCCATCATTAAAAAATTCCTTTACTCTGATCATGAGATTTTTTTAAGAGAACTGGTCTCCAATGCGGTGGATGCCTCTCAAAAAATAAAAACACTCTCTTCAGCTGGTGAATTTAAGGGGGAAATAGGTGAGTTACAGGTAACAGTAGCTATCGATAAAGAGGCTAAAACACTTACTATTTCCGATATGGGAGTAGGTATGACTGCTGAAGAAATTGATAGGTATATTAATCAGATTGCTTTTTCGGGAGCAGAAGAATTTGTGAATAAGTACAAAGACAAAATGGATTCGAATGCTATCATCGGTCATTTTGGTTTAGGATTTTATTCGGCTTTTATGGTGGCCCTGAAGGTGGAAATTGTGACCCGGTCCTTCCGCGAAAGCGATGAAACCAAAGCAGTAAGATGGGAATGTGATGGTAGTCCGGAATTCACTCTGAGTGATACAACCCGCAGCGATAGAGGCACCGATATAATTCTTCATATAAATGAGGATTCACTAGAGTTTTTGGAGACTGAAAGGATTGCTACCTTGCTTGATAAGTATTGTAAATTTCTTCCTGTGGCCATTCAGTTTGAAGGAAAAACCATCAATAATACCAAGCCTGCATGGGTTAAAAAACCTGCTGATTTGAAAGAAGAGGACTATTTAGCCTTCTATAAAGAGCTCTATCCTTACTCGGAAGATCCACTTTTTCATATTCATTTAAATGTAGATTATCCTTTTAACCTTACGGGAATACTCTACTTCCCTAAGTTAAAAAAGAACATTGAGGTTCAGAAAAACAAGATTCAGCTGTACAGCAATCAGGTGTTCGTAACCGATTCGGTGGAAGGTATTGTACCCGATTTTCTGATGCTTTTACATGGTGTAATCGACTCCCCCGACATTCCGCTAAATGTTTCCAGGAGCTACCTGCAGAGCGATTCCAACGTTAAAAAAATTAGCTCACACATTACTAAAAAGGTAGCCGACAGGTTAGAAGAAATTTATAAAGAGAACCGTTCCGACTTCGAAGCGAAATGGGATGATATAGGTGTTTTTATAAAGTATGGAATGTTGAGTGACGACAAATTTTATGACCGTGCTCAGAAATTCTGTCTCCTAAAAACCACTGAAAACAAGTTTTTTACTTTGGATGAATACCGTGAAAAAACGGCTCCTTTGCAAACCGACAAAAACAACAAAGTAGTATACCTCTATGCTTCCAACATAGATGAACAGCATGCTTAGATAGAGGCGGCCAGGGGTCGTGGGTATGATGTATTGCTGATGGAAGGCCCCCTTGATTCGCACTTCCTGAATGCTATGGAGATGAAAATTGAGAATACCTCTTTCGTAAGAGTAGATGCCGATACTGTTGATAAACTCATAGTAAAGGAAGATGCTTCGGTATCTGTATTATCGAACGAACAGGAGGAGCAATTGAAAGGAATAGCAGAAAAAAATGTTCCTGCCGAACAGTATTCAGTGGTTCTGGAAAACCTCCAGCCATCTGATCAGCCTGTTGTAATTACCCGTCCCGAGTTCATGCGCAGAATGAGAGAAATGTCGGCTTCAGGTGGTGGTGGGTACAGTTTCATGGGTGAAATGAAGGAGAATTTTAATGTGATCGTTAACACCAACCATCCGTTGATGAGTAAAATTTTATCAGAAGTGGACAGAGAAAAACAGATGGAGAAAATGAAACAGGTGATTGACCTTGCAAGGCTTTCGCAAAACCTCCTCAAAGGAGAAGAGCTCACTAAATTTATTAACAAATCGGTTGAACTACTATAGAAAAATGGTTTTTTCGTAGGCAAAAAAGTCTTTCAAAACCCTTTTTCATAGCTAAAAAGGTGTTTTTAGAGGGGAAAAGTAAATTATTTTGCCGCAATGAAAAAATATTTTACCTATGAAATACCTCTGAAACACGCATGAAATATGAAAAGTTCATAGTTATTAAGAGGGGAGTATGGAAAAGATTTTTTTTTCTTGTTAATACATATTAAAATAATTTGTTACTTCGTGCTATTAGATCTATTAAAAAAAACTAATTTAAATGGCTACTAAAGCAAAGAAAAAAGCGCCTGCTAAGAAAGCTGCCGCTAAGAAAGCTGCTCCTAAAAAAGCTGCTGCAAAGAAAGCTGCTCCTAAAAAAGCTGCTGCAAAAAAAGCTGCTCCTAAGAAAGCGGCTGCAAAAAAAGCTGCTCCTAAAAAAGCGGCTAAAAAAGCTGCTCCTAAGGTAAAACGCAAGCCTAATGCAGCATTTATGAAAGCAATGACTATCGGTCCAGCATTGCAACCTATCGTAGGTAGCAAACCAATGCCACGTACTGAGGTTACAAAGAAACTTTGGGAGTACATCAAGAAGAACAAACTTCAAGATCCTAAAGAGCGTCGTAACATCAATGCTGACGAGAACCTGAAAAAGGTTTTTGGAGGAAAGAAAACTGTAAGCATGTTCGAAATGACAAAGCTGATCAGTGCACATCTTTCTTAATCACATTGAACTTAAAAAAACCGCCTCCTATTAAGAGGCGGTTTTTTTTGCTATAAGAAATATTGGTCAATTCCCAACTTCGATTATACGAATGTCCTTTTAATAAAAAGACCCCTCGGGTTGGTCGTTTTAAAACGAAAGTGCCCTATCAAAACCTCGTGGTTAGAAGTAAACAATTGCTAAGGATAAATGAATCCTCTTAGCAACATTCTTTCTCATCCTTTAGAAAACCTACTGATTTTATTGTTCTTTTTTACCTGTTCGAAATACCCTCCCAAATTTAACAACAGTGTAATGCTTTGTAACGAAACATCATTTTTTTGTTGTGCAAAATACCTGCTATAACGAATGGTAAAGGAGGGTCCAAATAAAAATCCCCTCACTCCTATTGTAGCCACCGGACCAAAGTTCCAGTTTTCTTTTACCAAATGATAAGTGTATCCACCGCCAAAGAACCAGCCCAGGTCGCTGTAAAAATCCTTTGATGCATTGTGTCCGAAATTAAATTCAACAAGCAATGGTAAATCGGCATAAATAAAAGCGGAATCATCTACACTTGAACTAATGTGGTACCCCCCACTAATCTGGGATGCTAATGAGATAGAAAAATCGGACCAGGAGCGTGTTAAACTCAAACTGGGATTATAGGAAAGTTGAAATGTGGGTTCCTGTCCGTTTCCGAATTTGTAAAATGAAACACCCGCACCAACGGAATGTTTGAACTGTTGGGAAATAAGAAAGGGCTTGTGCATGTCGCCCTTCGTGCCCGATTGCGCCCATAGCGCCAGGTGACATCCCATCAACAATATAGTTACGAGTATTTGCTTCATAATTTCGAGTTTAAAATTTAAAACTGTTTTATAGGATTTCTTATTGTTGCAAAAATTATTTGATTGCAATATTAATAAAATGATTGAAAATGAAGCTGATATACTTCAATTAAATGTGTATAAACGTTTACTTTTCAACAACTTGACAACATCCGCCCAAATAGCCGTATCTTGCATTACAATTAATAAAATACTCAATTAAAATTAAAAAAATGGCATTAGAATTAACCGGCAAAGTATCACAGGTGTTGCCCCTTGAAACAGGAGAGGGCAAAACCGGTCAACCCTGGAAAAAACAATTTTTTATCCTGGATTTTATGGATGGTAATTATCCGAAAAAAGTAAGCATTTCTGTTTGGGGCGATAAAACCGATTCATTAAGAAATATGCAGCCAGGTACCGAAGTTAAGGTTTCCTTCAATGTGGAATCTAGAGAATACAATGGAAAATGGTATACCGATGTAAGGGCATGGAAAATTGAAATTCCTGCTCCGGGCTCTTCGAGTAATCCTCCATCCCATGATATTCCGGCCTTCGATGAACCCGCTATGTCATCAGGTAATGGATTTAACGGTCCTGCAGATAACGATCTGCCGTTCTAAAAAACCACATTAATTCATAAAAGGACGAACCGAAAAGTTCGTCCTTTTTTTGTTACTTTGAAAAATTAAAATGTCCTTAATATGAGAAAAATAACACTTTTACTGCTTCCATTATTACTTCAGTTTCAAATGATTTCATTTGCCGATGAGGGCATGTGGCTCCCTATTTTCTTAAAGCAACTGAACGAAGCCGATATGCAATCGAAAGGAATGAAAGTTTCTGCTGAGGATATTTATAGCGTGAACCATTCGAGTATGAAAGACGGTGTGGTTCTTTTTGGAAGTGGTTGTACCGGAGCAATTGTCTCTAATCAAGGCCTCCTGCTTACCAATAATCATTGCGGATTTTCTCAAGTTCAAGCGCTCAGCTCACTGGAAAACAATTATCTTAAGAATGGTTTTTGGGCTCAGAAAATGGAAGAAGAACTCCCTTGTCCCGGACTTTCTGTTACATTTATTATTCGTATTGAAGATGTTAGCGAACAAATTCTAAAAGAACTCTCTTCCACATTAAGTGAAACCGACCGAAATGCCATTATAAAAAATACTGCTGCTGAGCTAGAAAAAAAAGCGGTTGAAGGAACAAACTATTCTGCGAGTATAAAACCATTTTACAATGGAAATCAGTTTTATTTATTTGTGATGGAAAAATTTACTGACATTCGATTGGTGGGTACGCCCCCAAATTCCATAGGCGAGTTTGGTGGTGATACCGATAACTGGATGTGGCCCCGACATACAGGTGATTTTTCGATGTTTCGTATTTATGCCGATAAAGACCAACAACCGGCAGCTTATTCAACTGCAAACGTTCCTTACCAACCCCGCTATTTTTTTCCAATTTCACTTAAGGGAGTCCAGGAAGGGGATTTTACTTTAGTGTATGGATTTCCCGGAACCACCACACAATATATTTCTTCGTTTGCCATTCAAAATATTGTTGAAGTTGTTGATCCTACCAAGATAAAAATACGTACTGCAAGACTTGAAATCATTGATGAAGCGATGCGTTCCGGAGATAAATTGAGAATTCAATATGCAGCCAAACAACGCACAATTGCCAATGGTTGGAAAAAATGGCAAGGTGAAATACGTGGACTCGATAGAATGCAAACTATTGCTAACAAACAAAAGGAGGAACTAGCATTTAAAAAATGGTTTACTCGTCAAAATAAATCTGAATATGCTGCTATTCTTCCTGATTTTGAAATGGCCTATTCCGCACTCAAGCCTCTTACCAAAGTATCTGATTATATTAACGAAGCTGCTTATGGTGTAGAAATGATTCGCTATGCCAAATTGATGGAAAAACTGGTGGATCTTACCAATACCAATCAGTCGGAAGAAGAAATTTCAACAGAAGCCAACCGGATAATAAATGGTGCCGGTGGTTTCTTTAAAAATTTTGATGTTGCTACAGATAAAAAATTGTTTGTTGCTATGATGCAACTCTATCATAATGATATCGACCAGGAAATGCAACCTGAGGAATTGAAAGAAATGTACGTCAAATACAAAGGTGATTTTGCGAAGTATGCTGAGGTATTATATAGCAAAAGTGCATTTAGTGATTCCTCCAAGGTAAAAGCATTATTAACCGGCTTCAACAAAAAGAAGTTAAAAGAACTTACCGAGGATCCTGCATGGAAACTGGCTAATGGATTTAACCAAATTTATTCTCTGAAAACAGAATCGGAACTGGTTCGATTATCAGGAATTGTAAATGTTTTGAATAGAAGGTATATGGCTGCCCAAATGGAAATGCAAACAGAAAAGAAATTTTATCCTGATGCTAATCTAACTCTTCGAGTTACTTATGGAAATGTAAAAGGTTATCAACCCCGTGATGGTGTTTCTTATTTATATTATACAACTCTTGACGGCATTATTCAAAAAGAGGATCCTACTGTTGAGGAATTTAATGTTCCTGATAGACTGAAAATTCTTTACAGTAAAAAAGATTATGGAGAATACGCTGCCAATGGCACTGTTCCTGTGGCATTTTTGGCAACCAATCACACAACAGGAGGAAATTCAGGCAGTCCTATTATTAATGCAACAGGTGAACTCATTGGCCTCAACTTCGATCGCGTATGGGAAGGTACCATGAGTGACATTGATTTTGACCCGGATGAATGTCGCAATATTTCACTCGATATCCGTTATGCTCTTTTTATTGTAGATAAGTTTGGCGGATGCAAAAGGTTGATTGATGAAATGAAAATTGTAAGGTAATTTTAAATAAGTGTGGCAATTCTGTATTATAGGAAGGAATCAAAATCACAGTAATTTAAAAGCTCTGATTTAAATTTAAGTCCTGGTTTCAAGCACTAATCACCGCCATGGTAATTCTACTGATGCACACTAATTTTTTTTCTTCGTTTGTGATTTCAATTGACCAAACTTGTGATTTATTTCCTAAGTGAATCGGTTTAGCCATTCCGTAAACAAATCCCTTTGAGACCGGTCGTATATGATTTGCATTTATTTCCACACCTACGCACTGATACAAAGAATGATCTACAGTGAGATAAGAGCCGATACTTCCCAATGATTCTGCCAAAGCAACCGATGCACCTCCATGCAGAATATTCATAGGTTGAACAGTGCGATGATCGACCGGCATTTTACCTATTAAATAATTGTCACCCAATTCAACCAATTCAATACCCAAATGTTCGAGCATATTGTTTTTCCCAAGAAAAGCGATTTCAGCTAAATTATATTTTTTAAACCAGATCATTTTTTTCACCTAAAGGTTCATAAACTATTTGCGATAATTAAACGGCACCTGAAATTCCAATCAATTTACCAATTCCAAAGGTAATTGCTGCAGCTGCTAGTCCAAAAACTACTTGTCGGAAACCTGAGAACCAAACATTTTTACCGGTAAACAAGGTGATCGCTGACCCAATGATAAATAATCCAACCGCACTCATGGCTACACTCAAAATTATGGCCTTTGATCCTGTGAAAAACATAAATGGAAGAACAGGAATAATAGCTCCGAACGCAAATGCAATAAATGAAAAAATAGCCGCTTCGGCAGCCGATCCTTGCAATTCTTCAGGATTTATTCCTAACTCTTCTCTCACTAATAAATCGTGCGCCTGAGCTTTATCAGTAATAATATCAGCCGCCATTTTATTGGCTTGAGCCTCAGGAATTCCTTTAGCCATATATATTAAGGCGATTTCGCGCTTCTCTCCTTCCGGGTTACTTTCCAATTCTTCCATCTCTAACTGCATTTGGTTTTCGTAAAGCTCTTGTGAACTTTTAACAGAGATCCATTCTCCCAACGACATGGACAAGGCCCCGGCAAGCAATCCTGCCAGCCCTGCCAGTAAAACTCCGGCTTGTCCTGCAGTAGCACCGGCAATTCCCATTACCAGGCTGAAATTGGACACTAATCCATCATTGCCTCCCAGAACCGCAGCGCGAATGGCATTTCCACCAACAGAACGGTGTCGTTTTTCGAATTTCGAAATTGCGGCTCCGGTTACATTTGGAGAAGAGTCAAGAATAGAGCGCAGGATTTTAACGTGATTCGTTTCGGAACCCGTTAATCCCATATTGAGGTTTTTTTTGGTGACAATGATGGCATTTGAAATGCTTTTTTCTGTGTCCATCAATACACCTAAGACATAATCATACCCAAATATTTTTCCTATAGTGTCCAGTATCTTTGCTCGCCACGAAGGTTGCATAAGATTGTCTGTTGAAATGTTGTTACTAATTGCAAAGGCCTCTGCATGCCCCTTTTCAATGTCGCTCATTTGCCGGAAAACATGGGCAATAGTTTCATCAGTTTCATGATCTGCTAGCCGCTGGTATAAAAAGCTTGCGTCTACTTCCGTTTGAATATTTTTATTTATCATATAATTTCTTAATACAATTTCAATTGCATAAAACTAATGCAATTGTTTGAAAAAAGCAATGTTGTTAGTCCCAATACTCATTTGTATAGGGAGGGTCATGTTTTCCAAACAATCCTCTTGGGAACACCGATTTATAAATTTCACCAACAAAAATTCGCAGCCTGATAAGATAAATCGGTGAATTAAAGGACTCTTTTACTTTCGAATTGTCGACAATGGCGTACCGGAAACCTATACCACCACTTACTCCAACCCATCTAAGGACACGATAGGTGGCTACTCCTGTTGGTCCAAACAACACTACGGTACCCTCATCGGTCTTTTTGGTAAGGTATTCCCCATTAATTTTTTCATAATAATTAAAATAAGAGGAGCCAATCCCCAATGAAACCGGCATGGTAATTTGCCATCTTTTGCTATCATAAAAAATATATTCTCCGCTTATCGAAAAATAGGATAACGATAAAATCGCCTTTAAAACAGAATCTTTTTGAGAAATCTGAGTGGTGATGGTTTTATCTTCAACCACATCCGATACCAAGGCAGCATAACCTATTCCTAAACGCAATTTTTTCTGAAATTCCAATCCAATTCTAATTTCGTTAGTTACAGCTCCTTTCCCCGACACAAATGAACTCGTTTTATCGAGTGTAAGAAAAAATTTAGGGCTACTCCTGAAACTGATTAATGGATATTCCGGATCTTGTGTTTTTACTGATTGACTAAAGACCGAAAAGGTCTTTAGCATCAATAAAATGATCAGAAATGGAATAGCGCCCGATAAATTCATAACACTGAAACGAATGTGTCTTCTATTTATTCATAATTCCACAAAAATAAGAAAGTAGCCCCTCAAATAGGGAATTGAAAGTAAATCAACTGCTTTTTTGTAATAGCTACAGGTAAAAACGTGAGTTTATTGAAGTACAAGTCGAAAAACCTTATTCTCATCCGGCAAGGTAGATTGAATCGAATAAACGCCCTTTACCAATAATGTTAGGTCAATTTTTTGAACCTGATCCCCGTTTAAATTTGTATTAAAATCCAATCTACCTGAAATATCTAATTATAGGAAAAAGTGGTTCCGTTTCAGCCAATTCTAGTCAATATCATTGAATAAGCTTTTGCTGAATGGCTTTTGAAATAGCCTCTCCGATGGAGTGAACATGCAATTTTTCGTAAATTTTTTTTATGTGAGAATTAACTGTATTGTAGCTAATGTTTAATTCACCTGCAATCATTTTATAACTCAAGCCATCCACCAAATGTGTTAGCACTTCTTTTTCACGATCACTTAATCCATACTGAGGATTTACTTCCTGCTTTTGTTCTCTGAAAAAATTAATAACTCTGGATGCAATACTGGGCGTCATAGGGGCGCCGCCTGAGTTGGCATCAAAAATTGCTTCTGTAATTTTGGCCGCAGGACTGCTCTTTAAAAGGTAACCGGATGCTCCTGCTTTGATGGCTTCAAATATTTTTTCATGGTCGTCGAATACCGTTTGAATAATAATTTGGACATCGGGAAAAATCAATTTTATCTCGCGAGTTGCTTCTATTCCGGATTTTCCCGGCATTCCAATATCCATCAATATTACATTTGGGTCACATGCTCGAACCTGTTCAACAGCATCATTTGCATTTTCTATTGCTCCTGCTAAAATTAACTCGGAGGTGGATTGAATAAGCAATTCCAGGCTATCCCGCCTATCGCTGTTGTCATCAAAAATCATTACTTTAATATTCATTATTGGCAATTTTAGAATTTATTTTTTATTGGTCGTTTGCAATTGTAATAGCACTTATTGGTACTGAAAAAGCAATTAGTGTTCCTGATCCAACAACAGAGGAGATAGAATATTTACCACCTAATTCTTTTACTCGATTTGGCATAGATGACATTCCATTTCCCGATTTCTGTGCACCTAATTCAAATCCGTTCCCATTATCAGTTATCTCCATTTTTAAATTTTGATTTTCTAAAAATACATTGCATTTCACCATAGTTGCTTTGCTGTATTTTGCTGAATTATTAATTGCTTCTTTAAAAATAAGTATCATGTTACGACGAGCTTCCATGGTAAAAGTGATGTTGTTCACCAAAGATGAATAGGTCAATTCAAATTTAATTCCTGTAATTGCAAGTCGTTCATTGGCTACAATTTTAATCCTGTTTTTAAAATCTTCTCCATTATCATTCCTTGAATGAATGGCCCAAACAATATCACTCATCGACTCCATCATTCGTTGGGCACTATCGGATATTTTAATTAGAATATTTTTGGCTTTGCTCTGGTCACTTTCAAGACTAGCTAGTGCTACTTGGCTATAAACCCCAATCCCCGCTAAGGTAGAACCTATATCATCGTGAAGATCATTCGCAATTTTGTCGCGCATACCATGCAAACGACTTTGCATTTTCTGATTCTCATCCAACTGATCAATGATTTTAAGTTGGGCTTTTATTTTTTCTTCCTGTTCATACTTCCCTTTAAATCCTAAACCGGTGTTAAAAAAGAAAATTTCAAAAACCAATCCTATAATTGTGAAATAAAGTGGTGGAATTAAAAGTGTATGGTAAAGGGACGGTATTAAACTGAATAACATGGCAGTAACATGTCCTGTTGCAACACATAAACTTCCGGCAAGCAAAAAACGAATTATTATATCTCTCCGGAGATAAAAAAACCTAATAAGGTAAACAGAATAAACAAAAGTTATAGATACATATATAAATGAAACTACTGCGAAGCCATTGGAAAACCCAATAAACTGAAGAGAAATAATTGGGACAATACAAATCAGGTTAATCCACTCCACCAATCTTACCTGCTTGCCAATTTTAGGATAATTTTCGTCCATACCAATAAAGTACCTTGAAAACCGGAGATAAAATGTGAATGGTAATAATAACATAACATCATTAATAAGAGGCGCAAGATATACGTTAATCCCTCCAACAATATTCATATTTAGTTGTAAATCGAGACGAACAAAAAAATAGGCTCCGATACAAAGCAGGTAATAAAAATATTCAAGATACTCTCTGCGGCGATGATAATAATATTGGATGAGAACATAAAAAATCTGAAATAAAATCAACACCAGAAATGCAGACAGGCCTATTATAAAAGATAGGTTGGAAGCAATAAACTCTACCCGATCATTCTGTGCATCTGCATCAGATATAATATCAAATCCAAAATTTGCTTTTGACCATATCCTTCTGAAATGAACATAAATTATACTTTCTCCTGGTGGCAAAACAATAGTTCCTCCGCTATAAAAATATTTATTATCGCCGGTTCGTTTTTTGAATTCATAAACTTTTTTTTCACCTGAATTTTCAACTACAATATTTTGTTGATCGCCATAACCATAAATTCGTACTGCACATTTAAGCTTTTTGTTGTTTTGATTCAGAACAATTGTTTTAGTCCAGAAAGGTTGATCTCCGGTTGCATTCCAAAATTCTCGAATATCCTTTACGGGATCAAATGGGATCAAATTTGCATTTCCCGGCAAGGTGTTTTCATCTAATCCAATTATATAAAACGACTTTCCGGAAGTTGATAATCCTAATGAAGAATCAATTCTGATCACACCCGATGATCCCCAAACCTC
>JBBQVM010000003.1:0-34593 GCA_038211525.1 Bacteroidia bacterium | reverse complement strand
ATGTATTGGGTGAAAATTCTCCGGCATCTCAATTCAGTAATTTATACATTGCGGAAGGTGGTCAGTTTTTTGCAAAAATTGATACCAATGGGAATTACATTTTTGTGGTGCAATTCGATAGCTCATTTATGAGTTCTATGTCTATTAACAATGCTGATCAGATTCTGATTACCGGCGGAACTTATGGCACCGATGTAAGCGGTACACCTGTTAATTTTACATCGAGTGGTCTGTCTGTTGGATTTGCTACACTTTATAATACATCAGGTACACAGTTATGGATGACACCATTTGATAACTATGGATTTTTTAGTGGCCCGAATAATTCCTTTGGCACTGAATTTATAATATCAGGTTGTCTTCCGGCTAATGCAGTTATAGGTTCTTTTTCTTTTTCAAATCAGCAGCCACAAAATTATTTAGCTTCTATCGATGCTAACGGAGTGATAACAAACGCTGCATTAATAGGCACAAGTGATGTAGCAATTCCACGTATAGTAGCAGACACATCAGGTAATATTTATGTAACCGATACTTACAACTATAGCGTAACGTTTTCGAATGGACAAACATTAACGCCGAACTTTGGAACAGATGGTTATTACGTTTTGAAATGTGATCCTACTTTCAATATACAATGGATAATTCATGGACAAGGATTTTCTGAATATAATTATTTTGGTGGTGTTAATGATATGACTATTTTGTCAAATCAAAACTTAACACTTACAGGTGTCTTTGTTGACTCCACTCATTTTGGTAATGATACTATAATACATTATTCTCCAAATAATGAAACAACATTTATAATTACAATTGATCCAAATGCAAGCATACAATGGACGTCATTTTCTGATGTTTATGGAAATTTAACAATTAAATCAGTTGATTCAACCGGTTTCTACTTAGCAGGAACTCCTTTCTATGATACATCCTTTAACATTGGTGGAATTCCATTGTCAGTACCTGCAAATCGAATAGCAATGTATTTAGTTAAATTCAATAATGCCGGAAATGCATTATGGGGCAAAGTTTTTGAAACTGTTCATCAGGGTGGTTCATGTTGTGAATCGATACGAGACATTGTTCAAGGGAACAGTGATGAAATCTACTTCGCCGGTTTTTACTATACCGAAGCAATTTTTGATACAATTACACTTCCCTGTTATATGAATGGAAGCGTATGTGGACCCTACGAAACTTTTGTGGCCAAGCTTGGAAACATCCCAACGGGTATTTCCGCAATTGATGTTACTGAGCCGTATATTAATATCTATCCAAATCCGACTACCGGAGTGTTACATATTGAAATTCCGAAAAGCAAATCATCATCAACTATCACCATTCTTGATTTACCAGGCAAGCAGATCTATCAAACCAAAAACTATCAATCGCAAATAGATATCGATCTAACACAAATTAAAGATGGTATTTACTTTATCCAGGTTGAAAATAACGGAACCATTTACCGGAAAAAAGTAGTTAAGACCAAATCAGGTAGCTGAGGAATTATGATCGAAGTTAAATGCTATTTTTCCAATATGATCAGTTGTGTTATTAGCTGAACTCTGTTTTGAAAAACTGTTTTCGGAACCACAATTCAAAAACCGGATCAGCGAAATCGTAACCATTTTCGGTTTCTAAAATTAAATCCTTTTCAATTAACACCTTTTTGTTCTTTGTTACGTTGTTCGGAGTGCCTAATTCATAGGTTGTCATTACCAAGGCACTGGTAAGTTGCGTTTCGTTTTTAGCTACTGCTTTCAAAATATTTGTCTGGGTGATACTTAGCGATTCAATTTCATTTTGAAAAAGTGGTGTGTTTGCGGAAACTACTTCTACCAGCGCGTTTGTAAATTCAACTTTGGTTGCTTTGGTTTTGGTAAGATTCCAAACGTAGTTCGCAAGTTGTTGTACATACCAGGAATGATCCTTCATAACTGCCGGAATACGCTCGGCTGTTTCAAGATCAATTTTTTTTCCTGTCCTGATAAAGGATTCAATTATATAATCAACCCATTTTTGTCTTTTTATTTTTGGTAATACCATAATATCTCCAAATTTATAAAACGGCTTTGAAGAATCATTGAATATGGCTTCCATCATGTGTCGTTTGCTGCCATACAAACAATAGGTCACATGTTTTTGTCGCTGCCATACTGCTCGCATTCTTTTTTCTAACAATTCATATTCCGGGAAGGAAGCAAGATTTTGAAATTCATCCAGACAAATAATTACCTTAATTCCTTTTTTGATCGCCAGCTTTTCAGGAAGATTTAAAATCTCATCACTGTTTTTCTTTAATTCCTCGATATCGAAACTAATGCTGAATTCAGTAAATGGGTCAGCTCCTAAACTGATTTTCGGTACTAAGGTTTTGAACAATTCCTTTGCTGTACGAATTCTTTCTTCCCATTTTCCCGAAGCGGCTTTCAGTACCTCGCGTGCAAATAACTCCAGGAAATCTTTTTCGGTTCCAACCGTAAATAAATCAATTAATACTGTTTTGTGATTCTTGTGTTTAAGGTTGATTTTAGACAGTACCTTCTCCACCAACGACGATTTACCCCACCTTCGGGGCGATAAAATCATGGTGTGAATGCCTTGAAGAAGATTAGTTTGCAACTTTGCCATTTCCGTTTCCCTGTTGGTAAATGACTGATTGTTCACAATTTTTCCGTAAACAAAGGGAGATGAGATCATAATTTTATACTTATTGGTATTATACTATGTGGTAATATACCCAAAGGTATAAAATTAATTTATACCAATCAACTAATTGTTTGATTCAAGCCAGAACACGTTTTTTTGTTTGAAAACTTGACTTTTCAATTTTATTCATTTATCTTTGACAAATAATGTCAAAACATAAAGTGTCAAACATGAATAATTTTGGAAAAATGATACGTAAGTTTCGATTAGACAATGAGTTACCTCTGAGAGTGGTAGCTGCTCATTTAGAAATCGATCAGGCCATTTTGAGCAAATTTGAACATGGTACCAGAAAACCAACCAGGGAGCAAGTGGTAAAACTGGCAGAATTTTTCAAATCAAATCCCGATGAATTGCTGGTTGCCTGGTTGGCCGATAAGGTGATTTATGCTTTAGAAGGTGATGATGACCTTGCGGTAAGGGCCATGCAGGTAGCGGAAGCAAGCGTAGAATATGGAACTTTTATCAAAGTGGACCGGAAGGAACTAGTAAAGAATTTAATTTCGGTTTTGGAGAAATTTGGAGGAATTACCAAAGCATGGATATATGGTTCTTTCTCAAGACAAGATGATGGAGTAAATAGTGATGTAGATGTTGCTGTCAAAACTGATGATTCGTTTAATTATTTTGACCTTGCTGAAATTAAATTTCAAGCTGAGAAAATTCTTGATAGAAAAGTTGATGTTGGATTTATTGATTCGTTTAAACCACATATTCTTGAAAATGTTAAACCTGATTTAAAATTAATTTATGAAAAAAAATGAACACATTGAAAGTCAATTGAGATTGCAGCACATAGTTTCTTCAATGGCGAAAATTGAAACTTTTGCAATGGATCAATCATTAGAGTCCTACTCTAACAATAATCTTATTCAAAGTGCTATTCTGTTTGAGTTCTTGGTAATAGGTGAAGCCATAATTCATGTTGAAAATAGTAAATTGGAAAAATATAGTTATCCTTGGCATAAGGTCAGGTCTTTTAGGAATTTTATAGCTCACGAATATTTTCAAATCAAGCATCTTGCTGTTTGGAGTATCATCAATGAGGAACTTCCCAAGCTAAAAACTGTTATTTCTGAAATTCTGGAAAAGGAGTTTGTGGATTGAATTTCTGCGAATAAATTCATAATTTGAAATTAGCTAGATGTTAATTTTGTTGAAGCCGGTTTATTTTAAAACTGACGCTTCTACTAACTATGATAGTGTGTTTGCGAAAATTCGGTGAGAAAGGTAGCTATTTTGTCATTTAATATCTGACAAGGCTTTTCTTTATTATTGATATTGAATGTAGGTAGTTCAAATATCTTTTTGTAACAAGAAAAATAGGTTCGGATTTCTCATAGCTTAATTTTTCTTTTAAGTACTGATAAGTTGAAAAATAATTTCAAATAAATTTGATTTTCAAAAACTTTTACTATTTTTGGTCCATAATTCAGACTTTTTAAACTGTTTTTTTATGATTTCAAAATTTTTCTGCCGCCCAATCGGTGGCCTATTGACCCTCTCGGTCATGCTTGTTTCTTCCTCCTTTGGCACAGTGCCTGTAACTGTCAACACCGTTGTGCGAACGGGTTTGTGGTCCGTTTTAAATAACCCTGCAGGACTTGCCCCAGAGGATCGAGTAGCAGCAGGTTTCTTTCATTCGCAGACTTTTCTGTTGAAAGAACTTTCTACATCCGCATTCGGTTTTTCCGTTCCCGTGAAAAAAAGAGGTGCTTTTGGTGTTGGATACAGCCAGTTCGGTTATAGTTTATACCGATCGCGAAATGCCAGACTCTGTTACGCCATGCATTTGGGTAAGAGTGTAGATGCAGGAGTTGGCATCGATTATTATTCTATCAAATTCGGTAACGAATATGGAGGAGCAGCCACATTCACCGGCTCGGCAGGTTTACAAATTCGAGTCACGCCGGAACTGAAGGCCGGATTTTATGTTTACAACCCGCAACGGGCACGTTTGTCGGGTACCGCTGCGGAACGCATTCCTTCTCATGCGGCTGTAGCATTCGCATGGATATTTGGAACACATGCTGAACTAAATTTTGGTATTGAAAAATGGAGCGATGCGAAGGAGCAGTTGCAATGCGGATTTGATTATCATCTCTCCGATAAATTTGCACTCAATGCCGGCATTGCTACAGGCAAAGATGCTTTTCGTTTTGGGTTCGAATATCGAATGGGAAGCGTTAATTTTCAATGCGCATCAGGTTACCATGTTGTAACCGGTTTTTCACCGCAGTTTTCAATGATATTTAAAAAACATTAACATGAATATTTTTAATTCCTTTTCAAAGACATTTTTTATAAGTGCATTTCTTTATTGTGCAGCAATCCATAACTGTTTTGCACAAGAGGAGGAGAGCACTTCCATTTTGTTGGAACAGGTTGCAGAACGAAATTCTTCTGCTTCCGACGAGGAACAGGATTTGTCGGAGCTGACAGCGATTTATACGGAATTGCTCCGTAGACCGATCGATTTAAATAGCGCTTCCGCGGAAGAATTGCGTGCTACGGGGTTGTTCAATGAGGTACTAATTGCGAATATTATGAATCATAAGGAACGTTTTGGAAAACTACTTACGATTTCTGAACTGCAGGTGATAGAGGGTTTTGATGAAAATTTTATTCGTAGCATAATACCCTACATCACTGTTGGAAGAGGAATTGATGAACCAAATGCCTCCTTTTCACGGATGGTTCATGAGGGTCGCCATCAGCTAATTCTCCGGTCACAACTGGTTCCTGAAAAACGTAAAGGTTTTGATCCTGAAACTACTTCTTCTCACTACCTCGGCGATCCATTAAGTTTGTATGTACGCTATAAATTTGCCTTCATGCGAAAGCTTAGCTGGGGAATTACAGCAGAGAAGGATGCCGGCGAACAATTTTTTAAAGGAGCGCAATCACAAGGATTCGATTTTTATTCGTTCCATTTTTGTATTCGCGATGTGGGAATTTTTAAAACTATTGTTGCCGGCGATTATCAGTTGGAATATGGGCAAGGACTAACACTTAGCACAGGTTTGTCGGGAGGTAAGGCAACCGATCCCGCACAAACACGCAGAAATGCAAGAGGGATTTATCCTTACACTTCATCCAACGAAGCATTTTATAAACGTGGGGCGGTAGTTTCTTTGCGGATGAAAAAAATAGTAACAGATCTATTTATTTCGCACCGACGAATGGATGGTAATTTTCAATCGGGTGCGGATAGTTTGAATACTATTGATTATGTAACTTCTTTCCAGGAATCGGGTTACCATCGCACGCAAAGTGAAATTGATGATAAAAATAAAGTTACAGAATGGATGTATGGCGGACATGTTAGTTATAAATCGAAAAATATTCAACTGGGTTTCACAGGAGTTAGCACAAAATATGATGTACCGTTGTTGAAGAACATCCAACCGTACAATCAATTTGAATTTTCTGGAAGTTCGTTAACTAATTTCGGATTTGATTATACGTGGCTGTATCGAAATATAAATTTCTTTGGTGAGACCAGTGTCGATCCAGCCGGAACAGTTGCAACCGTAAATGGAATATTGTTATGTATCGATCCTCGTTTGACCACTTCATTTGTTCATCGTTTTTATCCTCGTAATTTTCATTCTTTGTATGCTGCCGGTCTTCGCGAAAGTGGTGGAAACTATAATGAGAGCGGGATATACTCGTGCATGACCTTCAAGCCTTCTCGTGTAATCACCATCAATTGCACCTACGATCGTTTTTATTTCCCATGGCTCCGCTACCGTACAGATGCTCCTTCAACAGGTAGTGAATTCAGTGGTATCATAACGTATACGCCTAACCGTAAGTCGGAGTTTTATGTGCGTTTCCGAGAAAGCGATAAAGTGCAAAATGGGAGCGAGGAGGAAACTATTGTGAGCTATCCTGTGCCGGTGAAGCAACATGGAGTGCGGGTGCATCTGACCACTAAAATATCACCCACCTTTACTTTACGGACTCGTGTGGAGTTCACCAATTATCAAAAGGAGGCCACCAATGAGAATGGATTTATGATGTTTCAGGATGTGCAATATCATCCTATGGGTTCAAAATTATCTTTTAATATGCGTTATGCTATTTTCGACACTGATAGTTACGACAGTCGACTTTATGCCTATGAAAACGATGTTCTTTACGGATATAGTATTCCACCCTATTATTATAAAGGAACAAGGGTTTATTTCAATATCCGTTATAAGATTATGAAGGGTTGGGATTGTTGGTTACGATATGCTGCTACTTTTTATTCTAACAAAAACGTGATAGGAAGTGGATTGGATGAGATTCAGGGGAGCCGAAAATCCGATTTGAAGATTCAGGTTCGGTTTGAGTTTTAGGGAGAGCAATGGAACACGGATTGGACGGATTAAACGGATGAAAACATATAAATCCGTGCTTTATCCGCCAAATCCGTTAAATCAGTGTTCCATTAAGCAATTCGCTGGATTTATCAGCTACTCTTTCGCCATCCATGGCAGCGGACATAATTCCACCTGCGTAGCCGGCGCCTTCACCGCAAGGGAAGAGGCCACATAGTTCCGGATGCATGAGAGTTTCTTTATCGCGGGGGATGCGGACAGGCGAGGAGGTGCGTGATTCGGTGGCGACTAAAACGGCATCGTTGGTGTTGTATCCTTTCATCTTAGTTCCAAACGATTTCAGTCCCGACTGTAGCGCAACAACCACTTGTTGCGGCAAGACCTCACGAAGATCGACTGAATTTATTCCGGGAATATAGGAACAGGAGGGAAGGGATGAAGAAAATTTATTATCGATAAAATCCATCATCCGCTGGGCAGGTGCTGCGAGATTATTTCCTCCCGAGACGAAACATTTTTGCTCCACGCTTTGCTGAAAACGGAGCGCTCGTAGTTCACCCGATTTTTCAAAAGGTCGGAAATCATCATCACCAACACTCACCACCAAGCCGGAATTCGCATAGGGATTATTTCTTTTCGATGGCGACCAGCCATTCACCACTACCTCGCCGGGAGCAGTGGCGGCAGCGGCAATAATTCCTCCCGGACACATACAAAATGAGTAGACCCCTCGTCCTTCAGCTTGTGAAGAAAGCGAATAGGATGCAGGAGGCAGAAATTCATTACGTGTGGTGCAATGGTATTGTGCACTATCAATTATAGTTTGTGGATGTTCAATTCTTACACCTAACGCAAATGGTTTCGATTCTATTTTTATTCCGGAGACATGAAGTAATTCAAAAACATCTCTCGCCGAATGTCCGGTTGCAAGTATTACGGCTTTGGCAGCAATTTTTATTTCATTTGAGGGATTCATTGTATTAATGCATTGGATTCCCTCAATTGTATTATCTTTAAGTGTGAATCCTGTTAGTCTGTGATTGAACAAAACTTCGCCTCCGCATGCTAAAATAGCATTCCGCATGGCTTCAATAATTCCGGGGAGTTTATTTGTTCCAATATGCGGATGTGCATCAACGGCAATGTCAGGATTTGCACCAAATTGAATAAAGGTATTGAGTACTTTCTGAACATTGCCGCGTTTGTCGGCACGGGTATAAAGTTTCCCATCAGAATAAGTTCCGGCACCACCTTCACCAAAACAATAATTGGAATCGGGATCCACAATCCCTTTTTTATTGAGGTCGGCTAAGTCGCGGCGACGTTCTTTAACATTTTTTCCACGCTCTATAATTATGGGTTTAATACCAAGTTCAATCAATCGCAATGCAGCAAACATTCCGGCAGGACCGGCTCCTATAATTAGCACCGGCTCGCTGTTAGAAACGTTTTGTAAATGAAGAATATTATCAGGATCCGGTGTTGGTTGCTCGTTGGAAAATACATCAACAACCAAACGTATAGAAACAAATTTACTGCGCGCATCTATGGATCTTCGAACAGCAACTATAGCACTAATTTCAGCGGAGGGAATACCTGATTTTTTAATAACAGCTTTTTTCCACTGTTCCTCATTGGTCGCCTCTTCGGGTGACAGCATGAGTTCGATGCGTTTGGACATTTGCGATTAGTTTTAAGTGACCAGTTTTAAGTGACCAGTGACCAGTAATTAGTGAGCAGGTGACCAGTAATTAGTGACCGGTTCGAGTGACAAGTGACCAGTAATTAGTGAGCAGTTACCAGTGATCAGTGACAAGTGACCAGTAATTAGTGACCGGTGATCAGTGCCTGCCTGCCAGAGCGTCAGTGATGGCAGGACCAGTTACCAGTGGCAAGTGATCAGTGGCCAGTGACCAGTAATTAGTGACCAGTGACCAGTTACCAGTTACCAGTGGTAAGTGACCAGTAATTAGTGACCAGTGACCAGCCTGCCTTGTGAGTTAAATTAAATTTGTATGTAATAAAGTGGGCAGGTGGTTAGTGACGAGTGATTATTATTCGAATGTAAAGGAGATTAGGAAAATTTTGGAGCGGAGGGATTCGAGGGAGGTGGAATAAATTTTGGGATCGGGTACCAGGAGATTATTTAGGCCGTGGTACATTTTTATTTCTGGAGAAAACTTAAACCTTTCAAGATAAAAATCGAATCCTAGGCCAATCTGATAACCGTAATCTTTCTTTTTTAATTTTACAAAATCTTTATCGGCACTTTCTACTTTAGCTTGAGAAACCATATCGATGTTGTACTTAGCTCCCACTAGCACATAGGCACGGTAGTTATTAATGCGATTCGATTTAAATTTTAAATCGAGCGGAAATTCCATGAAAGATGACTCGATTGCTTTGATGGTTGTTGATTTAACGCCGAGGGTATAAAAAGTATACTCCAGATTTCTGGATGAAAATGCAAGATCAGGGATGAAGCGGAGATCGAAATGTTCACTAATTTTTAGATTAGCGATGATACCAAGGTTGAAGCCGGTTTGTCCTACCGATTCTACTGAATAGAGACTGTCAATCTTATTAAACTGTGGAATTCGTTTAATAACAAAATCTGTTTTATTAATACCAAGTAAAAATCCAAAATGTATTTTTTGAGTATCGTACTTTGGAAGGTTCTGGACTTTTTTTCGTTGCGCCGATGCATCTATGGAACAGCATGCTATCAGCACTGTTAAAAATAACAGGCTGAGGCTAACTCGTTTTAAAAATAGATTCCTTAATTTATTCACTATTCAATATTATTTTTTAGTGCCGCTATAGATAGAGGCAATTCCAAATGTAAGTAGTTTTTGTTTGGTGTTAATAAACCCCGACAACTGCATTCTTTTCAGGAAACGTTCTCCATCAGGAAAGGCCTTCACCGATTCGGGAAGGTAGGAGTAGGCTGCCTGATCCTTCGATACCATTCGTCCGATAGTAGGCAGGATGTAACGGGAATAGCATGCATATAATTGTTTAATTGGAAAGGATTTGGGGTTAGAGAATTCGAGTACAATAAATTGTCCTCCCGGTTTCAATACCCTGTTAATTTGAGTTAAACCGGTATCCAGATCTTCAAAATTACGAACGCCAAATGCTACTATTGCTGCATCGAATGTATTGTCGGCAAAAGAAATATTTTCCGCATCCCCTTTCAATAACTCTATTTTATCTGATAAATTTCTTTCTACTAATTTTTTTCTTCCCGATTCCAGCATCCCTTCAGAAATATCTATTCCGGTTACCTTGCCGGGATGAGCTTCCAGTGCGGCAATGGCAAAATCGCCTGTGCCTGTGGCAATATCCAACAAACGAGCAGGGGGATTTGATTTGAGTAAACTAATTGCTTTCCTGCGCCATCCTTTGTCGATTCCCATCGATAATAAATGGTTCAGAAAATCGTAACGTCCAGAAATATTGTCGAACATCAAAGCTACTTCCTGCTTTTTTCCCATCCCGGTGTTGCCGTATGGTGTAACAGATGAAGTGGTTGAGTTTGTTTTTGTATCGACGGAATTCATTATTTTATATTTAATCAGTAAACAGGTTTCAAGCAAACAAGTTAACCAATCATGAAGTGTGCATTGGGATATTTGTAGGCTTTGGTAATTACTTTTCTGCTTAAGGCATAGCCAAGAGTAAGTGTACCGATTCTTCCAACAAACATGGTTACAATAAGTAGGTATTTTGAAGTTTCTGATAATTCAGCAGTAATTCCTGTTGACAATCCTACGGTTGCAAATGCAGAAACTTCTTCGAATAATAATTTTATAATGTCTATTCCGGGTTCTATAACGGAGAGTATAAACGTAGCGGCAAAAATGAAGGAGGCAGAAAACATAAAGATGGAAAAGGCCTTGTTCAACAGATCCCAAGATATGTTATGTTTGAACAACTCCAGGTTACGTTTGCCTCTTAATGTTGCTATTGAGGAAACAATTATTAAGGTGAAAGTAGAAGTCTTAATCCCACCGCCTGTTGATCCGGATGAAGCACCAATAAACATCAGGAATATCATCAAAATTAAAGTGGGCACTTGCAACTGACCGGTATCAACGGTATTAAAGCCGGCTGTACGACATGTAATAGATTGAAACACCGATGAAATTGCTGCCTCAAAGGATACCTGATGCGATAAGATGTGATCCTTTTCGGTAAAGTAAAAAATAACTGTACCAAATACTATAAGAATGACCGAGCTGTACAACGAAATTTGAGTACTTAACTGATATTTTTTCCAAGGCAACCGCATCCGCTCCCGCATAGCACCAACCCCGAAAATATCGCGAATGGTGGAAAACCCCAAACTGCCGAAAAATATTAATCCTGCAAAAGCCAGATGCAATATATAGGAGTTTTTGATTAATGGTTCGTATAATCCATTGGTGAATAACGAAAATCCTGCGTTGTTAAAGGCTGAGATGGTATGAAAAATAGAATAGAAAAATTTTTGTCCGAATGAGGTGAAGTTAATGGCCGGATCCCATAAGGAAAAAATTATAATAGTCCCTATTCCTTCTATCAAAACAGTCATGAATATAATTTGGCGAAGTAAGGCCTTTGCATCAAACAAGGAGCCTGAACTGAAAAAATCCTGCATCATAGAATGGTGTTTTATCCCAACTCCTTTCGAGTACAACGATGCAAAAAAGGTAGCAAAGGAAATGATGTTTAATCCGCCAAGTTGAATCAATAACATAATTACCAGATGACCTTTAAAAGTAAAATAGGTTGCCGTATCCACAATAATTAATCCTGTTACACAACTGGCACTTGTTGAGGTAAAAAGTGCTGTCATCCAGTCGGAGCCCATGTGATCTGTGGTCATTTCAGGAAGCATCAGCAAGAGCGAACCACCACCAATCAATATGATAAACGACAAGATGAACATGGTGCTTGCTTCTAGATCAACCAAATCAAGTAAGGTACTCACTTTAGCAAGATCTATAACCAGTAATGTGAGCAAAACTAGTTGTAAAAGAATATGATAAACAGATAGGTACGCACCAAATCCAACGCCGGTTAAGATGGATCTAATAAGTGGTGTTTCGAAAAGAAGCGTACTGAATGCTTCAACAATTAATAATATTACGAGTACCAGTTCGAGCCAGGTAGATCGCAAGAAACGACCCGGTTCAAAGGTGTATAAAAAACGAACGAAGTAGTTGAGTATATAAAATCCAAAAAGAAATTTCATGAAAAATATTTCCACTTTACGACTCTCATCATTTTGTGGAAATCCGATACTGTAAATTAATAAACCAATTGCTAACACTGCCACTAAAGAACTCTGTATCCTAAATATTAAGGCTACAGTATCTTTGCTGTTAAATATTTTTAAATTGACTCGCTCCCTGAACGTCTCTACCGACATAGTTTAGTTCTTTTGTGTTTCAAGGAGTGATGGAATTTTTTCGACCTCTTCAATAAATTTTTCTCTATTAATAGGAACCACACCAACTAATTCACAAACCATTCCGCCTGCGAGGTTGGCCAGTCCAGCTATTATTTCTTTGGGTAAATTCAATGCAACACAGAGTGATGCCACGCTAATAACAGTATCGCCGGCTCCTGATACATCCGAAATGTTTCTCACATGTGCGGGTATCATCATTGCCTCATTTTTTGATGCAATAAAAACACCTGCTTCAGAAAGCGTTACCATCACCATAGTCATTTTTCTTTCATTCAGTAATTCGGTTACCGCTTTTTGCAGACTTTCATTGTTAAGCTGATCGATAGAAATTCCCAATCCACTTTTTAATTCGTGCAAATTGGGTTTAAAGAGTGTGACGTTATGATAAGAATTAAAATTTTTCTTTTTCGGATCTACAGTCACGGGAATCTTCCGCGAAAGCGCCTCATTTGTAATGCTGTTAATTACTGATGAAGTTAAAACACCTTTATCATAATCTTCAAAAATTATTACATCAGGTTTTTCGTTATCAATTAGTGAAATGCATTTTTGAATAAATGCATCGGCATCACCGCCTTCCAAATTTTCAATTGTTTCATCATCAACACGCAACAGTTGATGGTTATTTCCAATCACTCTAGTTTTGATTGTAGTTTTTCTACCTTTTATTTTAAGGATTCCGGAGGAGCTGATATTTTCTTTCTTCAACAATTGAATAAATTCCTCACTGCCCTCATCATCACCGGTAACGGAACATAAAATAGGCTTCGCGCCAAGCGCCTTAATATTAATAGCAACGTTGGCAGCACCACCGGGCCGCATTTCACGACCGGTAATATGCACTACAGGAACAGGTGCCTCGGGAGAGATGCGATCAACCTTGCCAAAAACATAGGCATCGGTCATGACGTCACCAATGATCATCGCTTTCAAGCCTGAAAACGAATCAATAATTTCCCTGATGTTGTTTGTGTATTTCACTATAAAATTGCCTTTCGGAGGGCAAAGTTAACTGAAAAAATGGATCAATGCAGTTTGGCGAGACTCACTTTCACCCTTGTGAAGGCTTTTACTAACAATTCGTCGGAGGTAGCATACGAAATGCGAACGCAATTATCATCGCCAAAAGCCTCTCCGGTGACCATAGAAACACCGGCATCCTTAAGCAAAAACATACAGAAATCGGTTGCATTATTAATAGTGGTGGTGCCATCCGTTTTTCCAAAGAAAGCACTCACATCAGGGAAAACGTAAAACGCACCCATTGGAATGTTTACTTTGAGGCCATCAATATCACGTAACATATTAATTACCAAGTTGCGCCGACGCAGGTAGGTTTCCCTCATTTCAGTATAAAACCCTGTTCCCGATTGAAGTGCTGCTGTGGCTGCTTTTTGTGATATAGAGCTCGTTCCCGATGTAAATTGTCCCTGCATTTTGTCGCATGCCTGAGCGATCCATTTTGGAGCACCAATATAGCCAATGCGCCAACCCGTCATAGCATACCCTTTCGAAACACCATTCACAATAATTACCCGTTCCTTAATAAAATCGAACTGAGCAATACTCTCGTGATTTCCGTAAAAATTAATGTGCTCATAAATCTCATCAGACACAATGTAAACATCCTCAAATTCAGCAATAACCTTAGCAATTTCTTCCAGTTCGATGCGGGTGTAAACAGTTCCCGAAGGGTTGCAGGGTGATGAAAAAATAAGCAATTTTGTTTTGGGTGTAATCGCTTTACGGATCTGTTCAGCGGTGACCTTATAATCGCCTTCAACGGTAGAATTTACAAATACGGGAATGCCTTCGGCAAGTTTTATCATCTGTGTGTAACTCACCCAATACGGAGCGGGAACAATCACCTCGTCACCGGGATTCACCAGGCTCAACACTACATTGGCAATTGACTGTTTAGCACCTGTTGATACAATGATTTGATCGGGTGAATAATCCAGATTATTTTCATTTTTAAACTTATCGGATATCGCTTTCCGTAAATCGGCAAAACCGGCAATAGGAGTATATTTAGTAAATCCCTCATCAATAGCCTTCTTAGCGCTTTCGCGGATGTCGGCTGGTGTGACAAAATCGGGTTCGCCTAAACTTAAACTAATAATATCATGTCCCTGATCTTGTAAATCGCGACTCAATTTAGCCATTGCAATGGTTTGAGATTCAGAAAGATGATTGATACGATCGGCTAATTTTGTCATTGCTTGGTTTTCGAAATTGAACGCAAAACTAATACAAATGGTTATGAGGAGGGTAAGCTAAGGAAATAACAAAATTATTGGTCTGATTGACAATGCTTTGTAATTATTTTTCGGATTATCTATTGACTTCAGAAAAAAACCTTTTATCATTGTGATATCAAAATGATACTAAAATAACTTAATATGAAAACAGAATCTGAGTTCAACCCTTTATCAGGATACTTAATGGTGGTAGTATTCTTAGGATTATTAATAGCGGTAATAGTTGCAGTGGTGCAGGAAATGATTTTTATTGCGGTGCCTTTAATACCGTTTGTGCCATTTATTGTTAGGGGATTCATGATAGTAAATCCCAATGAATCTATGGTGATGGTGTTATTTGGAACTTACAAAGGAACGGTAAAGCAAAACGGATTTTTCTGGGTCAATCCTTTTATTATAAGAAGGAATATATCGCTTAAAGCGAGAAATTTAAATGGAACACCCTTAAAGGTAAACGATAAAATAGGCAACCCAATTGAAATTGCGGCGGTAATAGTATGGCAGGTGAAAGATACTTTTAAAGCAGCTTTTGAAGTGGATGATTACGTGCAGTATGTACATATTCAAAGTGAAGCATCGGTAAGGCATTTGGCAGGCACTTGTCCCTATGATAATTTTGAAGATGAGAGTGCCGAAATCACACTTCGTGGTGGATCAGGACAAGTAAATATGATGCTGGAGCAGGAACTGAACGAACGACTTGCTCCTGCGGGAATTGTAGTGATGGAAGCACGTATTAGTCACCTTGCCTATGCTCAGGAAATAGCAGGAGCGATGTTACAACGTCAACAAGCAACTGCAGTGGTGGCAGCGCGTAAGCAAATTGTGGAAGGAGCAGTAGGCATGGTTGAAATGGCGTTGCACAAGCTCAATGAGAAACAAATTATTACTTTGGATGAAGAACGAAAAGCATCTATGGTAAGTAATTTATTGGTGGTCCTTTGCGGAGATAAAAACGTTAGTCCTGTAATTAATACCGGCACGCTATATAATTAAGCATGGCTGAAAAAGAGGAAAAAAAAGCGTTCGTTCTTAGAATCAGTCCGGCCACTCTCAAAGATCTGGAGAAGTGGGCTGCCGACGATTTCCGTAGCCTCAATGCCCAAATCGAATATTTATTGCAAAAAGCACTCAAAGAATCAGGACGGAAGAAGTGAAAAGTAAATTGTTTCGTTAAAACCACCCGTTCTCCGCCGCCGCAGCAACCGCCTCCATTTCCCATCTCAATTACCGATATTTGCGTTTTAAACACAATTAAATTATGAATTTACCACAAGGGGTCATTGATTTCCTGGTTTACCTGGCGCCATCGCTGCTGGTTTTTGGAACTTCTTACTTCCTCGTTAAAAGGTTTTTGGATAACGAACAGAAGATGAAATATGCGGAACTGAAGCGGACGATGGATCAAAATTTACTGCCGCTTCGTTTGCAGGCGTATGAACGGATTGTACTTTACCTGGAGCGCATATCGCCGAATAATTTGTTGATTCGCGTTTATGAGCCCGGGATGAATGTGGTGGTTTTTCATCGTGAATTGTTGCTGAACATCAAGGCCGAATATGAACATAATATTACACAGCAGGTTTATGTCACCAATGCAGCCTGGTCTATTGTGCGGAAGAGTCGCGACGAATTAATTAAACTTATTAATGTTTCGGTTTCTCAATGCCAGCCTGATGCAGCAGGAGTGGAGCTCAGTAAAGTGATATTTCAATCGATGCTCGAATCGGAAGAGTTCCCGGTTCAAAATGCTATCGACGAAGTGAAGAACGAAGCGCACTCACTTTTTTAATTATAACGGTTAAGTATATATGAAAAATGATGTCTGACAAAAAAACTTTGCCCTGTCAGTATTTTACCGATTCAGGAATTGAAGTACAGAGAGTATATAAGGGACCTGTGGAACAGCTGGAGGAACCGGGAGAATTTCCATTTACACGGGGTGTGCAATCCGATATGTACCGTTCCCGAGTATGGACCATGCGACAGTATGCAGGATTTAGTACTGCCGAAGAATCCAATAAACGGTATCGATATTTATTGGGGCAGGGAACTACCGGTTTGAGTGTAGCATTTGATTTGCCTACACAAATTGGTTACGACAGCGACCATGAGCTTTCAGAGGGCGAGGTAGGAAAGGCAGGTGTTGCCATTGATTCTTTACATGACATGGAACAACTTTTTGATGGCATTGAGTTGGAAAAAATTACCACCTCCATGACTATTAATGCAACTGCATCGAGTCTGCTATGCATGTACATTGCGTTGGCAAAACGTCAGGGGGCATCCTTAAAAAATATTTCAGGAACCATTCAAAATGATATTTTAAAAGAATACGCTGCACGTGGAACCTACATTTATCCGCCAAAGCAGTCGATGCGTATCATTACCGATATTTTCGAATACTGTTCCAATGAGGTACCTAAATGGAATACTATTTCGGTGTCAGGTTATCACATACGCGAAGCCGGTGCAAATGCGGTGCAAGAGTTGGCTTTTACGTTAGCTGATGGGAAAGCATATCTGAAAGCGGCCATCGACAAAAAATTAGATATAAATGTTTTCGCAAAACGCATTTCATTTTTCTTCAATGCGCATAATAATCTTTTTGAGGAAGTCGCCAAGTTTCGTGCAGCGCGAAGGATGTGGGCAAAAATCACGAAAGATTTGGGTGCAACAGATCCAAGGGCAATGATGTTACGCTTTCATACCCAAACAGGTGGATCTACGCTCACGGCACAACAGCCCATGAACAACATTATTAGGGTAACAGTGCAGGCTCTTTCAGCAGTGTTGGGCGGAACACAATCGTTGCACACCAATGGTTACGATGAGGCGTTATCGCTCCCAACCGAAGCTGCTGCAACCATTGCGTTGCGCACCCAACAAATACTGGCTTTTGAGAGTGGTACTGCACAGTCTGTTGATCCCCTCGGTGGATCATTTTATGTAGAAGCACTCACCAATGAAGTGGAGAAAAAAGCATGGGAATATATTCATCGCATTGATGAAATGGGTGGTGCAGTAAATGCCATAGAAGCAGGTTATATTCAACAGGAAATAGCCGATTCAGCTTATAAATATCAACGTGACATTCAGAGTGGTGAAAAAATAATTGTGGGACAAAATAAATTCACCATCGAAGAACCACCATTCGGAAAAGTTTTTTCGGTTGACGATTCTATTAGAACGTTGCAAATGGAAAAGTTGGTAGCCTTAAAAAATAGTCGTGACACCCAGCAGGTGGCGGAAGGTTTGTCACAATTGGAACAAGCTGCCCGTGATGGCAGTAATCTCATGCCTCACATTCTCACTTGCGTGGAAAGTTATGGTACACTTGGCGAGGTTTCGGATGTAATGAGAAAAGTCTTTGGCGAATACGAGGGTTAAAATGCGAAGTGCTTCAGGAGGGTGATAATGGAACAAAAAAAGCTTCACCCCTCATCCAAACTCAACATTAAGTTGAAGATTATTGTCTTCGCTAAAATTTTGTGAAATTTCTTGAATGCTGCGAACCCTTCTAAAAAGCAGATTTATTTTTCGGCTATCGGAGCACTTTTATCTCTAGGGAGGATCATAAAAATATCCTCATCATCTTTTTTCATTCTATAATTCTCTCTTGCAAATTTTTCCAGATTCGCAGGATTAGAGGTTAGTTCAAAAGTATTTTTCTTATTTAACTCAATCTCTGAAATAAAATAGGCTTTATCCTCTTCCAGTTTATTCAACTGTTTACGATAGCTATGTTGAGAAATAAAATCATTCCGGTCGAAAGCGATCATCCACACCACAAATACGATAACCGTAATTACATATTTGTCCTTTAACCAGGGAAGTATTTTCTCGAACCTTTTCATGCCTCAAATGTATAGTTTTCAAACGTTAAAAGTTTGGTTCAGGTATCCACTTATTAGCATAGTTTTGTTTAAAAGTTGAATATTCACAAAAATGCCATGTACTTGATTATCAAATACATGGCATTTAAGGTGATTTTAAAATCTTATTTTTTGGATAGGACTTCAGCAAATAATTACTCTTTTCTTTTTTTATCTACTTCCGGACAATTTTCCTGGAGGGTAACCCTGATCACATTAATCATTTGAGCGGGGGCAGGTACTGGCTGTGATTGTCCTTCGTAGGCATACCATTCGAACATAATTGGAACACCACTGCTTAACCGGGCCGAATTGTAGGTGTTTACACTATCCACCCATTGCTTGGTAAAGCAGGGTTTGCCATCTTGTAGTGGAGTATCCTGAGCCATAGTAGCAGTTGCTGACAGAATTAACAGGGCAGGAATACAGAGATATTTCTTCATTTTAGTTGATGTTTGAATTCAAAGATACTAAAAACTATATTCGTAATCCCAAAATTAATTTATTAGGTAAAAAAATAGCGATGATTTGGAATCATCGCTATTGATATAAATTGAGACTAACTTCAATTATTCTTTATTCAGAAATGGATACTTATAATCTACTGCAGGCACAAATGTCTCCTTAATAGTTCTTGGTGAAACCCATCTTAACAGGTTAATCATGGATCCGGCCTTGTCGTTGGTTCCTGACCCTCTAGCGCCACCGAAAGGTTGTTGTCCTACCACCGCACCGGTACATTTATCATTAATATAAAAATTACCTGCCGCGTTCACTAATTTTTTCATGGCATGTTCAATCACGTAACGATCTTGAGCAATGATTGCACCTGTGAGTGCATAAATTCCTGTTCTATCAACTATGTCAAGCGTCTCTTCGAATTTATTATCGTCGTAAACGTAGATGGTTAAAACGGGTCCAAAGATTTCTTCGCACATAGTAATATAATCGGGCTTCTTTGCAAGCAGAATAGTTGGCTCTATAAAATAGCCTTTCGATTTATCAGAGTTACCACCAACAACAATTTCTACATCATTACTACCTTTTGCTTTCTGAATGTAATCGGTAATTTTATCAAACGATTTTTCATCAATCACTGCATTAATAAAATTACTAAAATCTTCAGTAGGTCCCATATTCATCGATTTCAAATCTCTTATCAATCCTTTTTTCACTTCGGGCCATAAACTGGAAGGGATATAAGCTCGAGAAGCGGCGCTGCATTTTTGTCCCTGGTATTCAAATGCACCTCTACTCAAAGCAGTAACTACAACATCCACATCTGCGGAAGCATGAGCCACAATAAAATCTTTACCACCTGTTTCACCAACAATGCGAGGATAGGATTTAAAATTCGCAATATTTTTACCAATTTCACTCCAAACATTTCTGAATACTTCGGTAGAGCCGGTGAAATGGATGCCTGCGAAATCGGGATGTTTAAAAATTACATCACCGGCCACAGGTCCCGACACGTAAATAAGATTGATGACGCCTGCAGGCAACCCTGCTTTTATAAATACCTCCATCAAAACACTGGCAGCATAAATTGCGGTATTCGAAGGTTTCCAAACAACGGTATTTCCCATCATCGCCGCCGAAGAGGGTAAATTTCCTGCAATAGCAGTAAAATTAAAAGGAGTTAATGCAAATACAAAGCCTTCCAGCGGACGCTGCTCCAATCTGTTCCACACGCCTTTCGATGAAACCGGTTGCTGGTTATAAATTTCATGCATATACTGCACGTTAAATCTTAAAAAATCGATCATCTCGCACGAAGCATCAATCTCTGCCTGATAGGCATTTTTCGATTGTCCGAGCATAGTAGCTGCGTTAATAATAGGACGATAAGGACCGGCAAGGAGATCGGCAGCTTTCAAAAATATTGCAGCCCGTTGTTCCCAGCTTAAGGAGGCCCATTCCGCTTTCGCAGATAAGGCAGCATCAATAGCCATTTTTACATGACTCGCATCGCCTTCGTGATAGTGCCCCAAAACATGCTGGTGATCGTGTGGAGGGCTTAGTTTTTTGGTTTTACCGGTGCGTAACTCCTTACCGCCGATATACATTGGTACATCTTTAACTTTAGACCTTCCATCAGCCAAAGCTTTCTTTAATTCGGCCCTTTCTGGTGATCCGGGAGCATAGTTTAAAACAGGTTCGTTGATGGCCTGGGGTACTTTATAAATTCCGTTCGACATAGTATAATTTGATTTTAGAGCCGCAAAATTAGCAAAATTAACCGTTGGTGACAGTGACTGGTGTTACTCTTACTGCCAACGCATTGAAATGTAAGGTATTTGAAACTTTTATACTTGACTATCAGTAAAATGAATCAGGGAATCAAAAGTTGGGTTCGGCTGGGGCCGGAAAGGGAAGTGGAGCAGATTAGGTTGCAACGATGAATTCTTACTATTTCAAGGTTTTAGCTACTTCATAACGGATTAATTGGTTGGTGAAGGATGACAATAAGTGCAGTGTGTAATTTAAACCTGTAAATATGAGATCAAACAACTACTTAACCTTAGATGAAAGTGAAAAGTGCCAGTGCATTACGCTCGATGTATCGGGAAGCATTATAGGTAGTTGTGATACGCTATTCGATACAAAACGTATAACCGCAACCGTTATAAAAAAAGAATTTCCATTTTTATGGGGAATCATTTCCTATTTGCAAGGAAATGATCATTCAGAAGAGCCCTTATTTTTTCCACATGTTGATTTTGAAGTCAGTGGATACCATAGTATTTGCGATTTTACTTTTATGAAATCGGTAGATGCAAGAGGTATTCAACGATTCATTTGGATGATATACGATAATTCCATTCATTACAAGGAGCTGATTGATAGAGATAATTCTTACAAAAGGAAGAAAGCCAAACTAAAATTAAATCCTTAAGCTGCTACTTCTACAATTTTTTCCAGTGACGGATAAATTAAAATCATCTTCACATTTTCATATCCCATCCTGTTAAGGGTACCTGCATATTGTTGAACTTGACTGGCGTGAAATTTTTCTTCGGATCCTGTTTTATAATCAATTACAATAGCTGTTTTATCTTTAATAATTAACCGGTCGGGCCGAAGTACAGAGCCATCCTCCAAGAGTAAATCGGTTTCGTTCAAAGTTACTGCTTGCTCATTTAACCAGTCATTTGCCTCAGCAACAGCTATAAAATAGGAGAGATCTTTTAGCAAACGAATTTTAATTTCTTCATCACTAACATCTTCGCGTATACGTTGTTTAATAACTTCCTGAACATCTTTTGATGAATTTATTTCGGATGCTACTGCATGAAACAGTGTACCATAAATTGTTTCAGGAGGTTCAGGATCATAAACAGAAATTTTCTTTTTACTGATCAGCATTTTTAATCGATCTTTCCAGGGAACTGCTATCCATTCATGTAATTCTTTGCCGGTGTTATTTGATAAATTAATTTTTCGGAAAGGGGAGGAGAAGGATCCCAATTCAAAACTAAATTCACTTTCATTCAAAATCGCCGACCACTCCACCGAATCTTTCAGTGTGGAATAGATCAGTTTGCCTGCACTATTAATCTTATACTCTTTTGATACATTTGGTTGTTTGCTAAAAATATACAATTGTTCTTCGGACCTTGTACAAGCTACATACAACATGTTGAGGTTATCGACATGGGTGAGCAGTAACTCGTTTTCATATTCCGTATTAAAAATTGATTTTTGTAGTTTTTGAGTAAAATTAACCGGGTGAGCCTTGGCTCCATTGAAAGGAAATTCGTTACTGCTCACCCACAGAGTCTCCGATGGCTTAGGTTCCAGCGACCAATCGGCAAATGGAATAATAACTACCGGAAACTGGAGTCCTTTCGATTTATGAATACTCATTACCCGAATGGCATTTTCACCGGAGGGAACAATCACCGAGCAACTCTCTTTGTCTTTATATTCTTCCCACCATTCTAAAAAATCATGAATGTTAGCTGGGTTATTTGCAGAATATTCGAGAATTACATCCAGGAAACGTTGAAGAAATGCTTCGGGTTGATGATTTAATTCAAAAAGTATTGTTAATTCTTCCACCACCTCATACAACGGAATTTTTCTAAAATCTTTCATCCGTTTTCTGAATGATTCAGGCAAATAATCTAGTTTAACTTTACGTTTTTCAGCAAATAACTCATTCAAATCAACTGTTGAACCCGCATTTCGAGTTCTCCAGAAATAGACGATATAAGCCAATGCTAAATCGTCATCATAATTATTTATAAACTGTAACACATTCACCAGGAAACATATTTTTGGTGAGTGGTACAACTGCATCGATTCCGGAGAAATAATTTTAGAGATTCCATTTTCCAAGAGGAAGCCGGTAATAATTTTGGCATCGTTATTTACCCTTGCCAAAATAGCTACATCACCCGGTTCGTAGCCATTTTCAAAGAGGTGATGCAATGTATTTAAGGTCTCAGCGCAGGCTTGTTCCTTCCATTTGCCCCCATAATCTTCTTCTTGAACGGAGGATTCTTTTACCTCTTCAAAAAACTTTATTTTCACATATCCTTCACCGTTACTTCCTTTTTTCCATTTCTGGAAAAGGTCAGTCGCGGTATAGGCATTTCCCGCTGCACCGGCATCAACCGAAACATTAATTTTATCGGGAGCCTGAGCAAAAAAGGCGTTATTAAAATTCACAACTACTTCACGACTCCGGTAATTGGCATCTAACTGTTTATTTGATGTTATTTCTTTAAAGCCATTCAAATTTTGATTAATTCCGGTAAGCAGCAACTGCATGTTACCACCCCGCCAACGATAGATGGACTGCTTGGCATCACCAACAATAAGCGTATAATTTCCCGATCCTAATGAGTTCTCAATTAATGGTACCAGATTCAACCATTGAAAATTGGAGGTATCCTGAAATTCATCCAACATAAAATGATTGAATTTATTTCCGTTTTTCTCATAAATAAAAGGTGCATCTTGTCCACTAATAGCTTTATTGAGAATCATGTTAGTATCGCTCAATAAAACAAGTTCGTTCTCGGCACGAAAGAGTTTTAATTTCTCATCCAAAATAGCAATCACACCGGCCTTATAGGCATTGGAGAGCACCGCAATGGCACCCATGAACCGCGGAAAATCCTGCTCAATACAATTATTCACTTTGGCAGCAAGAGGAATAAGTTGTGTGGTTGCCAGATCGACTATTTTGTCTTTATTGATAGAAGATTTGGTTGTCCAACCCATTGGTTCTTCAAGCGCGAGATAAAATCTTTTGCCGGGCTCGTAGTCTGTAGCATCTTTCGGCTTTTTTATTTTGAGAAAATAACCGGCGACTCCGTTTTTCCCGTTGTTGAAATCATCTACATTCAATCCATTTTCAGTAATTAACTTCATAAAAGCATCACTGTATGCTGCCATTTGCTTCTCGAAAGCAGTTACTATTTTTTTTAATTCTTCAATAAGTTTACTTTCCGGAAGTGCGTTTTCTTCATAAAATAAAGTACGGTATTTTTCAGTAAATAACTGTTTAGCTATTTCGTGTATGTCATTTTCAATCCTCCAGCCTTTTTCATTTTCGAGTTTATCAAAAACAAAATTTTGGAGCCAGGTGCGTAGTGATTTGTCGGTAGCTATGTCGGCGAAAACCAATTTGGTAATTTCCCGGATAACCGAATCAATATCAAGTTCAATATTAAAACGAAGTGGAAGATGGAGTTCTCTGGCAAGCGCCCTTACCATCTTACTAAAAAAACTATCAATGGTTGAAACGGCAAAGCCTGAATAATCGTGGAGGATATAGTCGAGTACCTTAGCAGCCTTACCGGCAAGCTGCTGAATGGGGATACCGGTTTGTTGTGCAACAAGCTCCTGCAAATCGACGTCCTTGTTTTCGGAAATAGCCACCAAAGCCCCAATTATACGAGCTTTCATCTCCTCAGTAGCCTTGTTAGTGAAGGTGATGGCCAATATGGAACGATAAGAGGCAGGTTGCTCCAATACCAACTTCAGATACTCCAGCACCAACGTGTAGGTTTTACCTGATCCGGCAGAGGACCTGTATATTATTAATTCGTTTTTTGGCATTGCTGAAAAAATTGATTCTGTAAAAATAAGTTTTTTTAGGAAGATTTTGCACTTAAATGGTATTTGGTTTTCGGTAAATAAACCGGTTGAAGATTAAAGATAAAAGAGGGTTTAACTATCCGCTACGATGTTTGCCCATAAAAAAAGCCCGTTCTTTCAAACGGGCTCTCAGTTCATGAAAAGTTTTTTATTTTTTATTGGCCTCTTCAACAGGCACATCACTTAACTTTAAATCGCCCTCGTTTCCGCGGTACTTATATCCTATCATCGAGATAGTCAACGATTTTAATGGTTTGTTAGACGGCACTAACCTATAATAAGCGAGGCCGGTATTCGGACTCTTATCAACTATTGCATAAGCTGTTAATTTTTCAGGGCCACCTATTGCCTTCAAACGGCCCACTTCTCTAAATTCTTTAGCATCCATTGATCTTTCTACGATAAAAGTGTCTATTTCAGTTTCTGATGCAGTATACCAACTGACCATAACATAATTGTTTTCGGCACGAGCCTCAAAATTCAACAAAGTAACGGGCATATCATTCACCTGCTTGGTTGCTTTTACCAATACATTATCAATAAAAACCTTGTCGGTTCCATCGCCTTTCAAGTCATTTCCGATTATCAGACTCTCTTTTTCTTTCCAGGCCATCATTGTTTCAGGATCTGATTCATGGCTCCAGATCACCACACCGTTCACAAAAATTTCTGAACGTCCATTAGTGGGATCATGATAAAAACGGTAATTTCTAAATTCATCATCGTTAGGAATTTCGTAACGGGTGATTTCTGAAACGCTAATATTTTTATTGAGTTTATTTTTCAATCGGTAGTTAATTGCAAGTTTGCCTTCTTTCACACCCAAATTGAAATTCTTTCCTCGCGAAAACAGGTCACAATTCTCTTCCGATTTACGGTAATCAATACTCATATCAATACCACCCAAGTTCAATTCCTTAATAGCAGGAATTTCAAAATTGAGTGGTTTTCTACTTTTACCCGGACTAAGTCCTTTGGTATTTTCAGTACCGCCAATCATGCATATGGCATCTTTAGAAACGGCAATGGCATCAGGTCCGCTTTCTGCCTTAAGCATTTCACCATCATCCCATGAATAGGAAGCTATTACTTCTCCATTGGCGATATCGTAACCCACCATCATGTTTTTATGCAAACCCGCAGTGGAGGTAGTAACCTGAGTGGTGTTTATAAAGAATGTGAAATAAGCTGCTAATCCCAACAAGGATGCTCCAGCTACTGTATAGACCATTTTAGTCATGGTCTTCATTTTTTGTCTGCCTCTTAATGCATATTTTCCCATCTTCTGCTTTGTATTTTAAATTTAAATTTTAAACATTTTATAATTTTTTACACTTCTGCCATCCGAAATTGTAAGTATGTAAATTCCGGAAAGCATTTTTTCCTGGTTGCTAATGGTGAAACTATTTTTTCCTTCCACGGCGATTAAGGATTGCTTATAAACAATTTGTCCATTGGTACTAACTAATTTAATTTCAATAACACCGTCATTTGCAGCATTGAATGCTACGTCAAATGTTGAGCTAAAGGGATTGGGTACAGCAGTGATCAGTTCAAAAGTATTTTGCTTACTCGAACCGATTTCAATTTGTACGTTTTCAGAATATTTTTTCTGGTCGTTAGCATTATTCTGTCGTAGCCTGTAAAAACTAATTCCTTTAATGGGATGAAGATCCATATCGTTATATTCTAAATTATTATTTGAAGAAGGGTAAGCCTGTTTTTCAATTATTGAAGTAAAATTGTAGCCATCTGTTGATCGTTCCACAGTATAACTTTGCGGATTTACATTGGCTATCGAAACCCATTTAAGATCAACTTTGTTGACATTTAGTTTGGCATCAAAAGAGAGGATATCTGCTTTTTCCAACTTCTCATTTGAAACTATGAGCAGATTACCCCATTTGGAATTATTAGCCAGGGCAACAGTCCCTACCTGTTGAGTTGTACCATTTCCGGTACCACCAATTAGCGTCCATTTTGAACCATTCCAGTTAATAAAAGAGAAATTACCATCGGATAAGGAAGATAGGGTACTATTTTCATCCGGCAGGTAGGAAGCAATTATATCGGCAGTTATACCTGGTGCATGAATGAAATACCATCTGTCTATAGTGCGATCAACACTCACATCGGTATTGTTTAAATTCAAATTGGTAATGCCGGGGTTCAACGGTCGGTTATCCTTTGTACAACCTCTTGTAGATATTGACATTTCGCCGCCTGTTCCTGTGATAGGAGTAAATTTGAATGGGATTTGCTTTTCGCTACCTACGCCGAATGGAATGGTATGCATGCCGGGCTCTATATTTTTCCATATTACCAATCCGTTTGTATTGGATGCAAGAGTTTCACTTTTGATGTATCCGGAAACGGTAGTAATACCATTTGTCGATCCTGAATTTATGGTGATATTATAGCCATTTAAGTAAAGTTCTCCCTTGGTGAGGTCCAAATTACTTCTCACCAATACAGTAGATGAATTTAATTTAGCGGAAGAAGTTTCTTTATTAATTTCAAGTATTCCATATTGCTGATCGGTTGTTTGTGCTGTTCCAATACCCGTACCTGTTACATACTGATTTGAATTTCCATAGTATTCAATAATACTCAAAGGTTGCAAGGTAAAAGTCATGTTCGAATTGGCTTTTATGGTAGCACCTGCAGCTCCATTGTACAATCCTTCTGTATTGGCGCACCTTATGCGACCATTATCATCCACCTTAATTCCTGAATATAAACTCACACCATTAGAATAAATTTGATGACTTCCTGCATCAATAATTCCACCGCCGGCTATTCTTATCATGTCCTTTGCAGGTGTTTGAGTTGAAGCAGCTTGCATGTTGCCATAAGCCAACTGCACAACACATCCTGAGCTTACCACCTGTTTTATGTTTTGTATTTTTGCTGATGCACTATTTTCATAATATTGTAGAGGTCCTGCATGGTCAAAATAGATAGTCCCAAAACCCGGATTCTGTTGTGATACGCTGCCTGTGATGGTCGCTTGTCCGCCAATAGTAAATTTGGAACCATTTAGTGATAAAATGTGTTTTGCAGATGAAGCACTGTTGTTATCGAAATTAATTGACCCCGACACATTGCTAAATTCACCATTCACAGTAAGGTAAACGATTTTTGAGGTAGCAGTGGTGGAATTATTATAGAGATAGACGATGCCTCCACTCTGTGAATAGTTGCCGTTAATGGTAACACTTGAATTTCCGGGTTCACTTTTTAAGTTTAGTTGGCCGTATTGAACATCTAAATTATTCGTTAAGTTGACTGTTGAGGAACCTTCTGTTTTTGATAAGTTAACTATACCTCCTTTTACAGTAACATCGCCTATGAATTGCAAATTGGAAGTGTGCATTCCATAATTGAAATTGGAATTACAGCCTTCAAATCCCGAATTTCCCAAAACACTAAACTCTTCAATTCCTGTACTTCCACTTGAGGTAAACTCTGCCGATGTATTTCCTTTTATCAGTAGATTACCTTTAATGATAAATTGTTGCTGAAGATTATTAGCTATTCCGCCCAAAGCGGTTAATCCGTTTCCGCGGAATTTAGAGCTGCTGTTAATGAAATCAATTGTTAAATTTTTATTGACTGTTACATGCGACATTTGATTATTGGTATGGCAACCATATTGCGCCATAAAAATTCCGCCTGTAACCTCCATATTTTCAAATTCAAGATCAACTGTTCCTATGTTTGTTGATGATAAATTAAAGATTCCTCTGAAGTCGCCGGTTGTTTGCTTAAACAAACCGGTTACTTTTAGTGAAGCATTTCCGTTTGAGATACCTTGAACACCTGAATTATAAATCAATTCGATATTACCCAGATTGGTGATATCGCCATCTACTTCAAGATTAATATTACCATCGCCATTGTAAATCCCATTTAAAACACCACCAATATTTATTAGGGAGTTGGTTTTTACTGTGAATGTTCCGGGATGGGTACCAGAATGAATATCGAGATAAGAATTTACATTTTTAAGATATATAGCGTTAATAAATGTGTTGGAGATACTTCCTGATTTATCTAATACGATCCATCCCTGATCGATTGTTAGTGTACCTAAAATTTTATGTTGCTCAAATTGATTGTTCTGATTCCATTCAAAAAGCAAACCGTTGGTTAGCGTTGTTAATGATAAATTTCCGAAATTTCCGGTTACAACCGATGCTAACGGTACGTTGTTGTAATTATACCATTTGCTAATTATAAGAGTACTTGTGGAACTAAAATTTTCAACACCATTGGTGAATAGTGTTGCACCTGCAACAGTATTATTTAGCGGCGACCAGTTTAATGATCCTGCGGGCCCAATTTGAAATGGTGAACCGGATTGCGTTAATTCGATATCTCCATCAATAATCTCCACCTTTCCATTTACAACAAACCCGTTAGCAACAGTAAGTTTTTTACCTGTCGACCAAATTAGTTGTCCGCCGGCATTAACAGTTACACTTGCTGCATTTGAATTATTATCAAGTAAGATATTATGATTAGCAACAATGGTTAGTTGATCGTTATTTGTTGGAATGCCTGCAGGAATCCATGTGGTAGGAGTGGAGAAATTACCCGAACCTGATGATACGCGATTAACTGCATGAGCACTTTCGTGGAAAACAACTATACAAAGTAGCAGGCAGACTAATAATGTCCGAAGTTTTCTCCATATCAATGATTGTAAAAGTTGATTCATTATCACTGAATTATTGAGTAAGTACAGGTGTTAATGAGAGTGGCTTGGCAACTTTGCATCGATTACCGTTTCGTTCAATAGTATCAACTGTATTAACCACCATTTGGTCAATTACCATGTCGACAGGTAAATTTTCACGATTTATGAGGGTTGTATTATCAGCTTTTGATGATTCTGAATTGGTGAGTTGTAAGTACAAAAATATTCCCGTTGCAATTGCGAAGAAGGAGATACCTACTGCAACCACCAGCCGAACGGTCATTCGTTGACGCTGTGAAATCTTTTGTCTGTTATGTTTCAAAATAGGATACTTTAATTCTAATGTTTTTTAGTTCAATATGGACCAACAAATAATCTTCACCACTCAAATCTTCCCACCGCTCCTACCACCGCCTCTGCTCCTGCTCCTGCCGCCGCCGCTGCCGCCGCCACTGCCAAGGCTCATGCCGCCGCCACCGCTTCAACTGTCGCCGCCATTTTACGATTTAGGCTTGAACGAACATTAGGTCATCAATCTGAATAGTATTATTCTCGCACAAGAGTGCAGCTCTTTCCATTACGGCCTTTAGCTCTCTAATGTTTCCCGGCCAGGTGTATTCAAGCATAAATTTGCTGGCTTCTTTTGACAATTGTACTAATTCGGTTTTGTTATTCTTACAAAACTCGGAAAGGAAACTTTTAGCTAATAGAATCACATCATCACCTCTTTCTTTTAGTGGTGGAAGGTGAATTAAGAAACCTTGGATTCTGTAAAAAAGATCTTCTCTGAATCGTCCCTCTTTAACTTCTGTAGCCAGATTCCTGTTAGTTGCTGCTATCATCCGGAAGTCAAGTTTTAATATTTTATTACTACCTATTCGTGTAATTTCTTTTTCCTGAAGTACGCGAAGTAATTTTGTTTGGAGATGTAAATTCATTTCCCCAATTTCATCAAGAAAAATGGTTCCATCATTGGCTTCTTCAAATTTCCCGATTCTTCTTTCGCGGGCATCTGTAAAGGCGCCCTTTTCATGGCCAAATAGTTCCGATTCAATTAAGTCTTCAGGAATGGCTCCCATATTAACCGTTACAAATGGTTTGCGAGATCGAGGGGAATTGTAATGAAGTGCTTTTGCAACCAACTCTTTGCCGGTTCCGCTCTGGCCTGTCACTAAAACCATGATATTACTCTTCTCCACTTTCTGTATTAATCTCAATACTCGCATAACCGGATTGCTATTTCCAAGAATGTTGGAATACTTATGACGATCGATTACTTGATCCTTCAAAAATTCTACTTCTTTCTTCAACACTACATTCATAGAAAGATTCTTAATTGAATTTTCCAGATTGATGAATAAATTGTCATTTTTAATAATGTATTCTGATGCGCCTCCTTTATAGGCTGCTACTACTACATCTAACGTTTCTTGTCCTGAAACAAGTACCACCATTATTGCTGAATTATACGATTTAATGCGACTCATCAATTCAATACCATTCATTCCCGGAAGGTTGTAATCTACGGTGATGATATCAGGGTTGAGATGAAGGTTTTGGATACATTCTTCAGCATTAGCAAAATGAGTTAATTCATGATCACTTTTAGCAAGAGCTTGTTTCATCAGAACAGCTACCATTGTATCATCTTCAATAATAAATATTTTGGCCATGGGGTATGTATGTTTATAATTTAAATTACTGTTGTACTTTTTAGTTCCTCTTCAAGTTCACGAAATGCGGCATTGCATATGGAATTCAAAGACTTTGTCAATTCTTCAATTTCTTCAAGTTGAATTTTCTTCAAGGCATTTTCCTCAATAGTTGCAGCCAACTTCTGCCCATCTTTTAGTCCGAGGTAATTCAATGAGGGTTTCATTTTGTGAGCGGCTTGACGAACACCTTCCCAATTTTTAGCATCAAGATGCTTTTGCAAATCGGCTAATGTTTCGGGCGTATTGGTAAGAAACAAGGTGATAAAATCTTTAAAGAAGGACTCATTATTATCTGACAATTCTCTTAAATAATTGAGATTGGTCAATTTTTGTTTGGCTTCACAAACTGCCGGTGCAAGATCTTGTTCTGGTGAAATTTCACAAGTCCCACCAATAGATTTTTTGCTGAGAGCAACTATTTTTTGTTTAAGATCAAGAGGATCGAAAGGTTTAGAGATGTAATCATCCATACCTAAGCCAATACACTTATCTCTTTCTTTTTTATTAGCATGTGCCGTCATTGCCATCACCGAAACCGTATTTTTAGGTTCCGGCAACGCAGTTCTTATTTCACGAATACATTGGTATCCGTTCATTTCCGGCATCTCAATATCCAGTAATATGATGTCGTAAGTATTTACTTTCATCTTATTAATAGCATCCAAACCATTAACGGCATTATCGAGTTTAACACCCCAATCCTTCATGATTTTGTTAATCACTAATCTGTTGATGTCGTTATCTTCAACTATTAAAATTCTTAATTCAGTATCGATTTTGCTCTCGGGTGCTTCTGATACGGAATGATGAGCTTCCAATTCAATTGGATCCGGATGATCGAAAGGTAGACTAAAAGTGAAAGTAGTTCCTTCATCTATAATGCTATCAACTTTAATAATACCACCTTGAAGATCAACTAATTTTTTTGCGATACTCAAACCGAGGCCTGTTCCACCATATTTTCTTGTGATATCATCACCTGCTTGAGTGAACATATCAAAGATGGTAGCTAATTTATTCTGTGGTATACCTATTCCGGAATCTTTAACACTAAAGCTAATCATACTGCAACGGTTGTTGGTATCTACCAGCTTCACTCCAATCTGAACGCCGCCATTATGAGTAAACTTAATTGCGTTATTAACTAAATTATTTATGATTTGACTCAATCGGGTAGGGTCACCTTTTACATATTCAGGTAAGCAATCATCAATATCTTTTGTGATGGTGATGTTTTTTTCATTCGCTTTGGCGCGGAACAATTCATAGGTAGTTTCTACCATCTCTGAGGCACTAAAAATGGTGCTCTCAAAGGTCATTTTCTGGGCTTCAATTTTGGAAAGATCCAGAATATCGTTGATTATGACTAACAGGTTATCGGCTGATTTCTTTACTGCATTCAAATAGGTAAGCTGATCAGCATCAATTTTAGTCTTAAGCATCAAGTTCGTTAAGCTCATTATGCCGTGAATAGGAGTTCTAATTTCATGGCTCATATTCGCAAGGAACTGTTCTTTTACTTTTTGAGTTTCCTGAGCGATATTAAGATTGCTTTTTAATTCAATCTCATTTTTCTTTAACTCGGTAATATCAGTTGCAATACCAATCATTCCATTTGGCTCAAAGTTTTCATCTCTTTGCGGAATGCAGGTAATTTCAAGATGTCGATTGTTTACTTGTATTGAAGTAGTTAATTCTTTACCCTGAATAACATTTCTCAGACTTCGAATATCAATTGGTAAAACTCTGTAGGTCTCCTGAAAACTCATTCCAATAATATCGGAAGGGTTTACTTTTAGCTGTTCAATACCTTTACCTTTAAACATAGTAAATACACCATGTTTATCAATTTCAAAAAGAATAATAGGCGATTTAGAGATGATAGTATCTAATTTTTTCTCCGATTCCTGAAGTGCTTTTTCAACTTGAGTAGTTGTTTTTTGAGCTTCATGAACTCGTAGCGCATATCTCAAACTCTGTCCAATTCCCTCTGCTGAAATAAGATTTTTTGGAATGTAATCACAAGCTCCCAGACGCATAGCATCAACAGCCAATTTTTCATCGCCATGAGAGGTAACTATAATAACCGGTGCCCCATTAATTTCTTGACTATGATTTCTTAAAAAATCGAGACCATTACTGTCAGGTAAATTGTAATCAAGAAAGATACAATCAAAAACTTTATTACACATGGCAGCCAATCCTTCGGCTTTTGAATTAGTTGTAACAATATCTACATTATATCCAGATGATTTTATGGATCTCTTCAAAGCAATACGATCAACTTCATCATCATCAATCACTAAAACGGATATTAATTTTTCTTTCATAGTTTTATACTTACTAATCGAATTTTATTATGGTTGTTCGCAGAGTTTCCAGTAGCTGTTAAGAATGGAAACTGCCGAAACAAATTTTTCAAACGATACAGGCTTTAGAATGTATCCTGCTACATTTAAGTCGTAGGCCTTAATTCTGTCGCGATCGTCGTTTGATGTTGTCATCACAAAAACACTCAGTGACTTTAGTTCATCATCATTTCTAATCTCCTTTAAGAATTCAATGCCATTCATTTGAGGCATGTTCAAATCGAGTAATATAATTTGAGGCCGAGGGGTAATTCTGATTGAAGGATCTGTACTGCGAAGTTTTTCTAAAGCTTCAACACCATTTTTTGCTATAAAAAGTGGGTTTTGGATATGGTTCTTTTTGAACGCACGCTCCACATTCATTATATCAACGTGATCATCTTCTACCAAAAGGATATTAACTAATTGATCATGCATATTAATTTGTATTTTGTATTGATATTTAATGGGTTATATTAATATTCGGCATAACCTGTACCAATACGGGTGTTTTATACTTTAATATGAATCAAATGTTACGGGAACCCTTGGTGCCAAAGGGAAGAGAGGATTCTTAAAATGTAAGATCAATCAGAAAAAGTTCAATTATTAAGAGCTGTGGCGAACATAAAAATATTACAACCCCTTGAAAATGAAATGAATAAAATAAAAAAGCCCTAAAAAATATCTGCTTTGATATTAAGCAAATGCTTTTTAGGGCTTTTTATTCTTGTAATGTTTTAGTCAATCATGACTATAAATCTACCAATTGCAGAAAAAGAAGTATTTTAAAAATTAGGTTTCAAAAGATAGCGTGAGTAAAATTCATTAATGTATTTCACAACTTCATCAGCGCTATCTGCAATTTTGAACAACTGCAAGTCTTCCTTATTAATATTTCCCTGCTCGAGCATGGTATTACAAATCCAGTCATAAATACCTTGCCAGTATTCTTTCCCTGCAAGAATGATTGGGAATTTTGCAATCTTCCTGGTTTGGATAAGTGTTAATGCTTCAAACAATTCATCAAGTGTTCCAAAGCCACCCGGAAGCACCACAAAACCTTGAGAATATTTAATG
>JBBQVM010000002.1:0-46260 GCA_038211525.1 Bacteroidia bacterium | reverse complement strand
GAATGTCGTGCCCTATTGTTGGTTTTATGCCGATCATTCTAACCAACAGATTAGCCATGTTATTCAACACCCAAATGAGCGGACTAAAAATAATATAAAATATTCTCAGGGGTAACGACACCGACAAGGTAGTAGCAAGTGGATGGCGAATGGCAATAGTTTTCGGCGCAAGCTCACCCAGTACTATGTGGAGTATAGTTAACAGTCCAAATGCTGCCGGGAAAGCTACTTTATGTGCCGAAGCCGGATCTACATGAAAACCTACCAACTCAAAAAGTCGGATAATGACATGTGAAAAAACTTCTTCTCCAAACCAGCCTAGTGCCAAACTGGTCATTGTAATGCCTAATTGGTTGGCCGATAAATAGGCATCCATGTGGTCTACAATGTGCTTGGCAATACCTGCCACCCGACTGCCGGTGCTGGCCTTCAAATCTATTTGTGCCGAGCGTACTTTTACGATGGCAAATTCAGCGGCAACAAAAAAGCCATTTAAAAGAAGAAGTAATAAGGTAATAAAGAGGTCTAAAACCATTCAGTTGTTGTTTCGCTGCAAAGATAACAGAAAGTAACTAAATAGAGGGCTTTAGAAGTCAGAAAAAGGAGTATCAACGATCAATAAATTTCTGATTATCAATGTTTCATATTGCCCATATCCATCATCTGGTAACCTTCCATGCTAAACACCTTATCGTCTATTTTTGCTTTACTGATATTACGAAAATTAATAGTGGTGGTCTCCTCTTTTTTCTTGTCCTTAACAACTAATTGTACCGGAAAACCCTTTACATTTTTAAGCGCCGGTATTCCGGGACTTCCACCCTGAGGCGTTTTACCCATTGCCAGCATTTTATATAGATCGGTATAGCTCAACCCAATATCCTGCGTTAACCACATGTCACAAATGTTTTCATCTGTTTCGGTAATCACTTTGGTGCATTTGTAAGTGTCTATTACCTTCGATTCATTGGTGATCGTAATTTTTGGATCTTTAGCTTGCTCGTTGGCCTTTTCCATGCTGGTCATGTCCATTGCCATCGCCATTTTTTGTCCATTCATATCCATTAACATGTACTGTTTTTTGGTTGCCTGATCCACAATAATCGACATTTTACCCTGCGCCTCTGAGAACTGGGGATAAATGGCCACTTTGGTTCCTTTGGACATCACTTTCATGGTAACAGGTTCTTTTTGCTTTGCGGAAGTAATCTCCATATTAAAGCTAAGATCTTGAGCAAGAGTAGCGGTTATTCCGAAAATAACCAGTGTAACTGTGGTAAGGGTAAATTTGATGAAGTTCATAATTATAGGGGGTTTACAAATACTAAAGTATAAAAAAATAACCGATAGAGGGCAAGCTTTCTTGAAAATGGGAGTCAACCATCAACAAAACAATGATTTACCTATTTTGAAAAATCGGAAATAATGTAGTAATTTGGTAAATGAAATGGCTGCGGGTTGCTTTACGGATGGTGGTATTGTTTATTTTATGGAGCATGCCGGTTATGATTTCGGCCCAGCCTTATTTTGATGTGGGCGGTTTTACCGGATGGCATATTCCCGGTAAAGGAGCTGCAGCAACACCAACTGAAACGTATGGAATCGCTTTTGTTTCTATTCCGGTGAATGTGAGCTCGGGTAGTAAAATTGTTTTTTCACCTTTTCAGGAAAACCGAATCCTCAATTACAGTGACAGCGATCTCCGGCTCAAACTTCATAGCACCGCCCTTCCATTAACTTTTTTACATTCTTCAAAAGATTCATCCTGGTCGTTTACCGTTACCTTTATACCACGTTATAACAGCGAAGGCTTTCATTTCAAAAATGAATTTTTCCAGGCCGGAGGAGCTTTCATTAATGTGGTGCGAATAAATCCGCATTTAAAAATCAGGTTCGGATTGTATTATAACCGGGAATTTTTTAGCGACTATTTTGTCCCACTTGCAGGACTCGACTGGCAGATTAATCCGCGTTTACAACTCTTTGGTGCCATTCCCAATGTGATGAAGCTGGAGTATAAGATGAAAAAATATTTGTATGGTGGAATTGCTTTTAAAAGTATTACCAATTCTTACAAAGCAGCAAATGGATTAGGTTACTACAAACTCGAGGATAACCACCTGAGCCTATATGCTGATTGCTACCTAACTCAACACCTCGTTTTTATGGCCGAAGCAGGACACACGGTTTTAAGAAAATTTCAAAATAGAACTGAAAATACTTTTCAGAATTTTAAAAAAGATGGTTTAATTTTTAAAGCAGGAATCTACTACCGAATTCGTTTTGATTCTTAGGCAGTAGGCCTTCTTCTTATAAATTCTCTTTGTCGAAATTTATATCTTTAATATTTAACTGCAAATTAGTTCTACCATTAAAATTATTTTCTTCTACATGATAACAAACATGAAAGGATTCTTTGTTGGCTATCCTGTTATAATGGGAACCGAGTTGAAAGCCGATACTATCAACCACTTTGCGTGAATTATTACGTTGAATGAGTGATAATTTAAGATGATTATTACCTACAACACGTGCATCACCGCGATCGTAAACCTCTTCCGATTTAAATATTGGCGACATGTTACCGGGGCCAAAGGGAGCAAACTGTTTCAAAACATTAAAAAAAGATGCGTTGATATCTTCCAGAGAAATCACATCATCAATTTCTATCTCTCTTATCAGCATTCGGTCCTCGATAGTGGAACTCACAATTTCTTCAAACTTAAATTTGAAGGCCTCAATATTTTCCTCTTTCATGGTTAAACCTGCAGCATACATGTGTCCACCAAACTGGTCGAGTAGATCGCTGCAAGATTCAATTGCATTATAAATATCAAAATCTTTCACCGATCGGGCAGATCCTGATGCCATGCCATTTGATCGAGTTAGAATTACTGTAGGCCGGTAAAATTCATCGGTGAGTTTGGAGGCTACGATGCCTATTACACCCTTGTGCCAATCGGGATTATACAGCACAGTCGATTTTCTGTTCTTAAACTCCAAATCATTTTCAATCAGCAACAAAGCTTCACGAGTAATATTTTCGTTCAGACCTTTACGCGTCGTATTTTTCTTGTTTATTTCTTCACCATGATTAAATGCTTCTAAAGAAGTTTCAGAAATTAAAAGATCAACTGCCTCTTTACCGCTTTCTATTCGACCCGCAGCATTAATTCGAGGTGCAATGGTAAAAACCACATCCGTAACCGTTAGTTCACGTCGGCCTCCACTCAGTTCCAGAATTGCTACTATGCCGGGACGAGGTGCGCTGTTCAATCTTTTTAATCCGAAATAAGTAAGCACCCTGTTTTCTCCATCAATGGGAACAATGTCGGCAGCAATACTGATCGCCACCAAATCGAGATATTCGTCCAACTCTTCAAATGGAAGCTGATGGAAATTAGAGTAAGCTTGTATCAGTTTAAACCCAACACCACAACCCGATAATTCTTTAAAAGGATAATCGCAATCGGTTCGTTTTGGATCTAGCACTGCGCAGGCATCCGGAATTTCATTCCCCGGACGGTGGTGATCGCAAATAATAAAATCGACACCCATGCTTTTTGCATAAGCTACTTTATCAATGGATTTAATGCCACAATCGAGTGCAATTATTAAACTAAAACCATTTTCTGCTGCCCACTCCACACCTGTATTGGAAATACCATATCCCTCTTTGTAACGATCGGGAATATAAAAATCAATATTGGCATACCGTTTTTTGAAGTAGGTAAACACCAATGCAACGGCAGTGGTCCCATCTACATCATAATCGCCATAAATTAGAATTTTTTCCTGTCCCGAAATGGCCTTGTCAATGCGATCAATAGCCTTGTCCATATCCTTCATTAAAAATGGATCATGTAACATAGAGAGCGTTGGTCGGAAAAACAATTTTGCTTTTTCAAAAGTATCGTGTCCTCTTTGAACCAACAAATTGGCTAAAATGGGATTAATATTTAATTCTTTGGAAAGCGATTCAATAAGTTCACTATTGCCCCTTTCCTTGATTACCCAACGTTTTTTCATTTCCTGGTATTTCCTGATTAAAGTTAAAAGGGAAGCATGGTCTACAAAATTAGCCGATGCTTCATGGTTTATGGGTGTGTAGACGAAAAGTTTTCGACACTATCCATGTTGAATAAAAACAGAACCACAAATGGAGCACCAAATTAGGTTAACTTTCATTATCAGACTGATTGCTAGGTATTCTGTGTAAAATTATAACCTATATTTGCCTGATTTTGCTCCTGTTCCTGCAAGTGTAAAAATAACAAATTAATTGTGAAATGGAATTAATTAGTTTGCAAGAATGGTATTTTACCAATAACAAGTTTGTTTTTATAATTACAAAGTATTGAATATTAAATAGATATATTATTATTTCTTCACAAATAGCAATTGATGCCTTCCGCGCTCTATAAAATGAATTTTTTTGCGTCAATCCAATTTCTGACCCCTATTAATAACTAAAAAGCAACTTAATTGACCGATAAACTCAAAATACAATTAGCACATCCTACCGATTTTGATTTGCTTGCAACCTTAGGTAGAAAGGCCTTTCAGGAGGCTTTTGGTGCCTATAACCCTCCGGATGATTTGCAGGCATATCTGGATCTCTCTTTTCATCCCGAAACAATCAAGAAGCAACTGGAAGATCCGAATGTGATCTACTTAATAGCGAACTATGAAAATGAAGCGATAGGATATGCTAAATTGAAAAAAAATAATGCTCCTCCTGAACTAACAGGAATGGCATGTATGCAGTTGGAGCGAATTTATACCTTGACCGTTTACTTAGGGAAAAAGGTAGGTAAAGTACTCATGGAGGAATGTATTCGAATTGCTGAAAATGAAAAAAATGAATACCTGTGGCTAAGTGTATGGCAGCAAAATAAACGGGCTATTGATTTTTATGTAAGATGGGGTTTTGAAATAATTGGCTATAAAAAATTTGTTATTGGTAAAGAAATTAATGACGATTTTGTGATGGCGCTCCACCTCACTGAAAAGCCCTGATTCCTTGGTAATTTACATGTAACATTAAGTTGTTTTATACGTATTAAACGCGCTATGAAAAAACAAATTTTAGAAACATTCTACAGAATGGGTATCGATATTAAAGCGGTTGATACCAGTACTGATGAACAGGTATATAAATTGTTGTATCCTGCTGAAAGTATCGAAAAAAAAGCATTTTACAACATTGGTGCCGGAAGATTTAATCATCCCTGCTGGACCAACGTGGATGGCGAGAGTGAATGGTATGGTAATTTAAACAAACCACAAGCTACCGGCATCACTTTCGATATGTTTGCTCATCAACCATTGAAAGTTGCTGATTATTCTGCAGAATTAATTTATACAAGTCATACTATTGAACATGCCGATAATGAATCGGTGCAATATTTATTTAACGATTGTTTTCGGATGTTAAAAAAGGGAGGTGTTTTTAGAATCGTAACTCCTCATACCGAAAATGCCTACAGAGCCTGGCGCCGCGGAGATCGAGCCTATTTTTATTGGAGTGAATGGGATTCTCTCAATGTTGATTTTGAGCGTCTGTGTTTAAAGTTACCTTTGCGGGAAGCCACACTTTCACAAATATTTCTAGATGATTTTGCATCTGCAGCAGCAGAAATCACAACTGTTGGAAACGAAAAAAGAATTAGTGATACGGAACTGGAGAAATTATTTAACGAATTGCCATTCGACAAAGCAATGGATTATTGTATTTCATTGTGCAGTATCGACGATCAACGTAAGTATCCATTCCGACACATGAACTGGTTTAATGATGACAAGCTTATCACCATGTTAAAAAAGGCTGGATTTACCTCTGTAACCAAATCGGCTTACTTGCAATCCGATGCACCTGTTTTGCGCAATGCCAAATACTTCGATCAAACATTGCCAAAAGTTTCTCTTTATTTTGAAGCTAGCAAATAAATAGAAATTAAAAATTGGAAATTAGCAATTGCAAAGTTAAGGACGCTCCACCATACTTTAAATCCCGGCTATAACAATTTGCCAACTTCCAACTAACCCACTTTTCATCATCTCATCACTATTTTTTCATGTCTCCACTGATTACCTTGTCGCAATTGCAACAGGTAAGTTCCTCTTGAGTGACCTTCGATATTATATTCTTTGTTAAAAACACCATTCGATACTGTTACTTCCTCATCAATAAGTTGCTTTCCGGAAGCGTCTAATAATTTCACTTCCACCGGGCCATCATTTTCCACGCGAAACGATACATTTATTTTGCCCTGAGTGGGGTTAGGGTAAATTTTGAAATCAGCTGCATTCAATACATGAAAGTCATCACTTACCTTATTTTCATGAGCAGGTTTTTCTTCCATTTCCACGGGAGCAACTACTTTTCTGTCAAGTTGTTTTTCGGTCTGTACATCAGAAACGGATTTATGTATCACCCTAATATTTTTTTGATCTCCATCTTTTGATTCGATTCTGATAATTTTAAATTTACCATCTGAGCTTTCAGTAACTTGTCCCGGCGGAATCACTGTCACCTCTTCACCACCACCATCCTTTGATTCCGATTTCCTCAGCATCAATTTTTTTCCATCACCATTATCTTCCTCGCTAATTTCAATTTTCACCTTGCGCATTTCCTGCTCCGCTTTCTGTTTTTCTGTATCGGCTTTTTTCATCTCCTTGTTAGCCTTTTGCATTTCCAACTGGGCTTTCTCCATTTCAATTTGCATTTCAGCTCTCATCTTAGCCTTATCTTCTTTAGAAAATTGGGAATCGTCTATATCGATTATTACCTGCTTCATCCCGGGTTGATCTTTCAGATCAGATAATTCAGGCAATTCCGACATTTCAGGAACATCATAGCCTTCCGATTTCATAAAACTTTCCATTTCTTCACGGGTAGCAAACGAAGTATCGATAGTAACCTGATCTCCGTTTTTATCTATATTCAAATAGATGTTGAATTTTTTCTGATCCTGTGCAAAGGCTCCGGTTGCTAATGCAACTGATAGCACTGACGCCATTTTAAGTTGATGAATAATTTTCATGTTCTTGTTTTTTTAATTGTTTAACCTCAGCAAAAATACCTGCAACGAACTCCCAAGTCGGTTAAGGAGTGGTTAAGAAGAGTTAATGAAATGTTAATCCTCTTAAGGGTATTGGTAATCAATGTATTGTTAACGATATAACTTCTCTAAATACTCCCATCTTAAAATTGACTTTTAACATTCACCAAATTCAGGTACTTTCACCGCCCTAAGTCCACAGTTATGAATATGGAAAACAAAACATCTTATCCCAAAGAGAAAATAAATATTTTGTTGTTAGAAGGTGTTCACCCAATTGCCGTAAAGATGTTAAAAGAGAGCGGTTACACTTCAATAGAAATTTTGAAAGAGTCGTTGCCTGAAAAAGAGTTAATGCAAAAAATTCGTGAAGTTCACCTTTTGGGAATTCGTTCTAAAACGCAGGTTACTGCATCAATCTTTCAAAAAGGGGAAAAGCTATTATCAGTAGGTGCTTTTTGCATTGGAACCAATCAGGTAGATATGAAGGCTGCAATTTCCTCCGGTGTGGCCCTATTTAATTCGCCCTATTCGAATACCCGGTCGGTAGCGGAAATGGTGATAGGACTCGCTATTATTCTCACGCGACGAATTCCGGAGAAAAATGTTCTAGCGCATGTAGGGCATTGGGATAAGAGTAGCAACGGTTGTAACGAAGTAAGAGGAAAAACACTTGGCATTATTGGTTACGGGCATATTGGCTCACAGGTATCGGTGTTAGCTGAAAGTATTGGTATGAAAGTAATTTTTTATGACATAGAACCAAAACTCAGTTTAGGAAATGCGCAAAAGGTAGTCACGTTGGAACAGCTTTTAAAAAGTGCTGATATTGTTTCCGTTCATGTACCGGGAAGCACTGTTACCAAAAATTTGATGGATGCTTCCAACCTAAAAAAAATGAAAAAAGGATCTGTCTTTATTAACCTGAGTAGGGGAGATGTAGTGGATCTGAATGCTCTTAAAATGTTATTAGAAAAAAAACATATATCCGGAGCCGGTATTGACGTTTTTCCCTATGAACCGAAAGATAATAACGAAGAATTCAGCACTATTTTGCAGGGCATCCCTAATGTTATACTCACTCCGCATATTGGTGGTTCTACCATGGAGGCTCAGGAGAATATTGGAGTTGACGTTGCTGCTAAAATGATCAGTTTCCTGGAAACAGGATCCACTACCGGCTCACTCTCTGTTCCTGCATTAAGTTTACCGGTCCAACACGACGCCCACCGATTATTGCACATCCATAAAAATGTTCCCGGTGTACTCTCAGAAATCAACGGTCTCCTTTCCGGATTAAAAGTTAATATCCTCGGACAATATCTTAAAACAAATGCTGATATCGGTTACGTGGTTGTGGATGTTGATAAAAAAACCTCCTCTAAAGCATTGAGTGAGCTGCAAAAAGTGAAACATACTATTAAAGTACGACAACTTTATTAAATAACAATTGATTTCAATTTAAAAACTCTAAATTCTTAATGAATGTAAAATTTAAACTGCATTCATTTGTGAACTAACAAATCGGCATTTCATTTTACAATCGGCTTATAAAATTTTATTGATTCAGTTTCCTTTTATACATTTGAATAGTATTCTCCAATCCAAAATAGAGTGCATCGCTAATCAGCGCATGGCCAATGGATACTTCCAGTAAATGGGGAACATGAGTGGCAAAGTATTCCAAATTTTCAAGACTTAAATCATGCCCTGCGTTTATGCCTAATCCGTTAGTATATGCAACATGTGCAGCATTGGTAAAATCAACAACTGCTTTATCAGGATTAGCGGGAAATTCTTTTGCGTAGGATTCGGTATACAATTCAATTCGGTCCGTTCCACAGGCAGCGGCATGTTTTATTAATTCAGCATTTGTTTCAATAAAAATAGAAACCCGAATACCTGCATCTTTTAATTCCTTAACAACTTTGGTTAGAAACGCTTTATGTTTAATCGTGTCCCATCCTGCATTTGAAGTTAACACACCGGGTGGATCAGGAACAAGAGTTACTTGATGAGGTTGAACAGCTAAAACAAGTTGCATAAACTCCGCATTGGGGAATCCCTCAATATTAAATTCTGTAGTAACTACTTTTTTCAGATCCAACACATCACTATAACGTATATGCCGCTCATCGGGTCGTGGATGAACTGTAATGCCATCGGCTCCAAAACGTTCACAGTCGAGCGCTACTTTTACCACATCGGGCACATTACCACCTCGTGCATTCCGCAAAGTGGCTATTTTATTAATGTTTACACTTAATTTAATCATAAAATTTCCGACTTCGATAATACCAATGATAGCTTAAACAAAAGGTAAGGAAGCTTTGTAACTAATTGCCATTCCCCGCGCTCTCCCTTTTGGTCACGCAAATGTATTATGTTTGCGTGATTACAACCATTTATCCTTATTAATCGTTTATACAATAGATGTTACTCAGAAATCTTATAAAGGATACCATTCCTCCTCTAAAAACTACCGACACGGCTTCGAAGGCTTTGCAATGGATGCTAGAATTTCGTCACAGTAACTTGCCGGTAATAAATGAGAATATTTACATGGGAATGGTTTATGAATCGGATTTAGAAAAATTGGAAAACAAAGAAGTTCCGTTATTTAGCTTATCGATGCCGGTTAACAGATTGTTTGTGAATGAGTACCAACATATTTTTGATGCTATTAAGTTTGCATCCAACAACGATTTTACCATTATCCCGGTTTTGAACGATCAGGAGCAGTACCTCGGCTTGGTGACTGTTATGGATATTATTCAAGCCTTAGCGGAAGCTAATTCAGTTCAAAATCCCGGCGGTATTGTGGTGCTTGAAGTCGATAAAAACCAGTATTCTTTAAGTGAAATATCAAGTATTGTTGAAGCAGAAGGTGCACAGATCCTCAGTTCCAATGCAGTAGTAACACCTGATCCTAATGTAGTTGAAGTAACCCTTAAAATCAACAAAATTGACCTTACCCGAATATTGGCTGGTTTCTACCGACGTAATCTGGACGTTAAGGCTTCGTACCATCAAAGTGAATTTCAGCAAGATTTGCAATCTCGTTACGATGCTTTCATGAACTACCTCAAACTGTAACTTTGCGGCAATTCTTGTTCAATGCCGAATTTTAAATTAATTCTTCTTTTATTTCTTTTTCCATCGTTCTCTATGGGTTTCGCTTGCGCGGAGGCCTGTTCGGATGCGGATACCATTGCTGTTCCTGATACGCTCCAAATTGCTGAATTAATTGTTACGGGCAACAAAGTGACCAGAATGGCGGTGATTTCCAGGGAACTAATGGTGCATAAGGGAGATACTCTTAATAAAGTGGTGTTGGAGTGGGCTATGGATAGAACCCGCGAAAATTTGATGAACACCACGCTTTTTAATTTTGTGAATGTCCATTATCAGGTTATTTACGGCAATCAAATTGCCGTAATTATTGATTTAAGCGAACGATGGTACGTACTGCCCTTACCAATTTTTGAATTAGTTGACCGGAATTTTAATGAGTGGGTGAAGTCGGGCGATATTACAAGAATTAATTTTGGCTTTTATCTGAACTGGGATAATTTTAGAGGCAGAAATGAGACAGTTAGATTTCAGTTTAAGTGGGGCTATTCACAAAAAATAGGACTCTCGTATAGCATTCCGTTCATCAATAAAGACAGAGAGGAAGCTATTTCATTCAGCGGAGCCTTTTCACGAAATCGCGAAGCGGGTTTTAAAGTGGAGGAGAGTAAATTGCTCTTGTATAAAGACCCTGATAATTTTGTGCGCAAAGAAATTTTTGGAGCAATAAAATATTCGCGTCGCAGTGGTTTCTATAATACCAGTAGCTTTTCTTGTGAATACCGTTACAACACTATTGAAGATACTATTGCTAAATTGAATCCTGATTACCTCGGTAAAGGAGATACCATCCAAAATCTTATTACTATCGCTTGGCTGTTTCGCCGCGATCGTCGTGATTTTAAAGTGTATGCTTTGAATGGTTATGTTTTCGATTTTGAAATGGTGAAAAATGGAATTGGTTTGCTCAAAAACGAACCTGATCTGTTGTATTTAACTTCAACAATAAAATATTTTAAGCCACTTGCCAAACGCTGGTATTTTGCAAGTTCACTTAAAGGAAAGTTATCAGGTCAATCCGATGCACCTTATTTTAACCAGAGAGGATTTGGATACGGAAGTGATTTTGTAAGAGGATATGAATATTATGTAATACCGGGACAAAATTATTTGCTCACCCGTAACACACTTAAATTTGCACTTGTTCCAACGCAAATTATTTCTATGCCGTTTAGTATTCTCGAAAAATTCAGAACCATTCCGTATGCTTTTTATCTGAATGCAAATTTCGATTTAGGGTATGTGCGAGACCGACAATTCCAGAAATATAACCCGCTTGCAAACAAACTTCAGTTCGGTTATGGGGCCGGGATTGATTATGTAACTTATTATAATTTGGTTTTCCGTTTGGAATATTCTTTTAATAAGTTTGGCGAGAACGGATTTTTTCTGCACTTTACAGCTCCAATTTAGCGGAGCAATCATCACCTAACAATGAAAATAGCAATTTACGGAAGATCAGGCTCAAGCAATTTAATTCCTTATTTAGATGTGTTGTTACAGGAATTTAAGAAAGCCGGAATAACGCCTGTGCTGTATCATCCATTCCTTAACTACCTGAAACACAATTCGTCTATTCAACTCCCTACTCTTACATTTACCTCTCACGATGAACTTAAAGGCCAAGTTGATTTTCTTTTTACCCTTGGCGGGGATGGTACCATGCTCGATACCATTTCGCTGGTGCGGGATAGCGGAATACCAATTGTTGGAATAAATACCGGTCGTTTAGGTTTTTTAGCCACCATACCTAAAGATAGCATTGCAAAATGTGTGGAAACGATCCTTCAAGGACAATATGATATTGATTTGAGATCACTTATACGTCTGGAAACCAATACTCCCATCTTTGGAGAGGTGAATTATGCGCTAAACGAAATCACTATCCATAAAAAGGACAGCTCTTCCATGATTATTATTCACACCTATTTAAATGGGGAATATTTAAATAGCTATTGGGCTGATGGTTTAATTATCGCAACTCCTACAGGATCAACTGGTTATTCACTTAGTTGCGGCGGTCCTATCATAGTACCCCAATCCGAGAATTTTGTAATTACTCCAATTGCTCCCCATAACCTTAATGTCCGTCCTATCGTAGTATCCGACAAGTATGTGATATCTCTAGAAGTGGAAGGAAGGAGTCAATATTTCCTGTCGACCCTTGATTCCCGCTCAGTTACAATTGATTCCGCAATTCAACTAGCTGCCAGAAAAGAAGATTTTGGTGTTAATATCGTTCGTTTACACAGCGAAAACTTCCTCGGAACCCTCAGAAATAAGCTCATGTGGGGCCTTGACGTAAGAAATTAGTCCTATTTAGATGTTAACATTCGTTGTTAATAAAAAAATTTTATATTTTTGTCGTGACCAGAAACATCCCTATGAAAAAACTCTATCTATTATTTGCAATAGCCGTTATTCTTCCAGGAGTTATGAATGCTCAGAGGTATAAGCAACGCTGGAAGGCTTACAGGACTGAAGTTCATTTTGGAGCCGGACCCAGTAACTTTCTAGGTGAGTTGGGTGGTGCCAATCAAATTGGTACCAATTACTTGAAAGATCTTGAGATTTCTCAAACAAGACTTTCACTGTCTGGAGGGTTGAGGTATAAGCTGAGCCAAATGTTTTCGCTGAATACCAAAATAACTTATGGGAAGTTGTCAGGTGATGATAACCTCACCAAAGAATTCTTCCGTAGTTATCGTAATTTAAATTTCAAAACTAACATTTGGGAAGCCAGTACAAATCTGGAAGTTGCCTTTATCAGGGAACAAGTGGGTCACCGTTACCGTTTGCACGGAGTTCGAGGTCAAAGAGGATTTGAAATGTCTGCCTATGGATTTATTGGAATTGGCGCATTTTATTTTAATCCTAAAGGACAAAATAATGGGACTTGGGTAAAGCTTCGTGATTTGGGTACCGAAGGTCAGGGAATTACAAGTACTCGTAAGAAGTATAGTAATGTTCAAGTGTGCATCCCTTTAGGAATTGGATTCAAATACAGCTTCGATCGCAGATGGGGCATTGGTCTTGAATATGGTATCCGTAAAACCTTTACGGATTATATTGATGATGCCAGTAAGACCTACTACAATAATAACACCTTACTCCTTGAAAATGGAGCACTTGCCGCAGCAATGGCTGATAAATCAAGCAAAGAATTTCCTTATATCACAGCAGCCGGCGAACAGCGTGGCGATCCACGTGATAAAGATTCCTATATGTTTGCTATCATCAGTATCAATTACAAACTTCGTACAGGAAGGTCCTCTTTCCCAATGTTCTAGTAGTATACTATTTCCAGGTTAGCGTCGTTTGTTATAAGTTTGTGGAGTGTTTAAACTGATGTTGAGGAAATTTCCGTTACTAGTTATTCTTATTGGTTTCTTATCCGGAACGGTGGTCGCTCAAAGCACCGAATTCGGGGTATTCTTAGGTACTACCACTTATAAAGGAGAACTTAATAATTCACTTTTCAATACCAAATTGTTGCAGCCCGCAGTAGGAATTCTATACCGCAAAAATTTCAATAACCATTGGGCTTATCGACTAGGGCTTAATTTGGGTGCAATAGCAGGTGACGATGCCCTGTCGAACGATGAATACCAGCAGCGGCGAAACCTATCGTTCCGCTCTCGCATTTGGGACGCACATGCTTTATTAGAGTTTAATTTTTTCCCCTACCAAATTGCCAATCCAAAATCGCGTGTTTCTCCTTTTATTTTTGGAGGGTTATCTGTCTATCATTTTAATCCTCAAGCAGAATTACAGGGTGAATGGTACGATTTGCAACCGTTGGGTACCGAGGGTCAGGGGACATCGGCTTATCCTGATCGTAATAAATATCACCGTTTAGCTGTATCAATCCCATTTGGTGGTGGCATCAAAATCAGATTTTCACGCAGGTTTGGGATGACCCTGGAAGCTGGTGCCCGTCGCACTTATACCGATTATCTGGATGATGTTAGTACCACCTATGCTGAAAAAGATGTCCTCTTGACTCAAAATGGGGAGTTGGCCGTTTTGTTTTCCGACAGAAGTAAGGACGGTCAAGTACTTACCAACAATAACCGACAAAGAGGCAACGCTTCCACCAACGATTGGTACATGTTTACTGGTATTACCATCAACTATACTTTGTCGTCGAGGTTTGGAAATAATTGCACTCCATTCAAAGGCAAGCTTAAGTGAGAATTAAAAAGCACAATAGCTTATTTTATTACCTTTGCACCCTATTTTTTTACCAATGAGTTTTAAAAATCAGATTAACTCTGACAATTTGCCGGTGCATGTCTCCATTATAATGGATGGAAATGGGCGTTGGGCTAAGAAGCAGGGAAAAATCAGGACTTTTGGTCATCAAAATGGGGTGGTAGCAGTTCGTGACACCGTAGAAGCTGCTGCAGAATTGGGAATTAAGTACCTTTCTCTATATGCCTTCTCTACCGAAAATTGGAAACGGCCCAGATGGGAAGTAGATGCCTTAATGGAATTGCTCATTGGAACCATCAGCAAAGAGACTAAAACTCTCATGGACAATAACATAAGTCTACAGGCAATTGGCGATATAGAGAGTTTGCCGAAAGGGTGCAGGAAGCAGTTAAATGATACCATAAATATCACTTCAGGTAACACACGAATGACCCTCATTCTTGCGTTAAGCTACAGTTCACGGTGGGAAATTATTCAAGCCACTAAAGCAATAGCTGGCAAGATTAAATCGGGAACTTTGAAACTTGAAGAAATTAACGATCAACTGTTTTCTGAACATTTATGTACCAACTTTTGTCCCGACCCTGAATTGTTAATTAGAACAAGTGGTGAACACCGCATAAGTAATTTTATGTTGTGGCAAATTGCATATGCAGAATTGTATTTTACAGAAAAATTATGGCCCGATTTCCGGCGAGAAGATTTTTATGAAGCAATTGCTGATTTCCAAAAGCGCGACCGCAGATATGGAATGGTTAACGAAAAAAGCTCCAATGATTAGCATGCTCAACAAAAAACTTTTTTTACTGCTCCTTATTCTGTTTGTTTCTAATACTGTTATCGGACAGGTAATAGTTGGTGATGAAACTGAAAATCTGATAGATTATTCGCAGCCTCGCGATTATGAAATTGCAGCTTTGACTGTTACCGGAATTAAATATCTGGATGAAAAAGTTCTTGCCACCCTGTCGGGTTTATACGTTGGTGACAAAGTAAAAGTTCCCGGAGATAAAATTTCTAAAGCAATAGAAAACCTTTGGAAGCAGGGGTTACTTTCCGACATTAAAATAGTCGCCACCAAAATTCAGGATAATAAAATATTTTTAGAACTACGGTTGACTGAGCGCCCTAGATTGTCACGCTTTTCATTTAAGGGTGTTACTAAATCGGAAGCTGATAAACTGAGAGAAAAAATAAAATTAGTATCGGGAAAAATTATTACCGAAAATCTTGTTCAAACGACAGAAAATGAAATAAAAAGTTATTTTGTTGATAAAGGTTATTTGCGTGCCGAAGTTAACATAGAAGTAAAAGATGAACCGGCAATTGCCAATAGTCAGTTCCTGGTGATTAATGTTAATAAGAAGAAAAAAGTTAAAATTAACAGCATCGTTTTTGAAGGCTTAACTCAATTTAAACCGGTACAACTTCGTAGAAAGATGAAAGATACGAAGGAGCGCCATTGGTATCGCCTTTTTTCAACTTCTAAATATCTTGAACAGAATTTCGAAGATGATAAGATTGCTGCCATGAATAAATACAAGGAACTTGGCTTTCGTGATGCAAAAGTGGTTTGGGATACTGTTACCTTTCATGATGAGAAGAGTGTTGATATTACCATTCGTATAGAAGAGGGTCATAAATATTATTTCAGAAATATTAATTGGATAGGAAATACTAAATATGCTGCAAGAGATTTAGATCGTGTATTGAACATTAACAAAGGCGAGGTATTTAATCAAAAGAAACTGGATGAGGGACTTTTTAGTAGTGCTAGTGGCCGCGATATTACTTCCATTTACATGGATAACGGTTATCTATTCTTCTCAGTAACTCCTGTTGAGGTTCAGGTTGATAATGATTCCATTGATTATGAAATGCGGGTTTACGAGGGCAAACAAGCTATCGTAAATAAAATTACTGTTGTAGGGAATACAAAAACCAACGATAAAGTAATAATGAGGGAAATTCGTACCAAGCCAGGTCAATTATTTTCACGTACCGATATTATCAGAACACAACGTGAATTGGCTCAGTTAGGATTTTTCGATCAGGAAAAACTTGGAGTTAACCCTAAGCCGAATCCTGAAGAAGGAACTGTTGATATTGAATATGTAGTTGAAGAACACCCTTCAGATCAAATTGAATTATCGGGTGGTTGGGGTGCAGGACAAATTGTTGGAACTCTTGGACTCACCTTCAATAATTTCTCCGGAAGGAATATTTTCAAAAAGGGAACATGGACACCTTTACCATCGGGTGATGGACAACGTTTAAGTTTAAGAGCTCAAACAAATGGTAAATATTATCAATCATACAGTGCATCTTTTACAGAGCCTTGGTTAGGAGGAAAAAATCCTAATTCGTTAAGTGTGTCCTTATTTAATTCTGTTCAAACTAATGGAAGGAAAAAATCTGATGCAACGCGTCAATCGATTAACATTACAGGTTTATCGGTTGGTTTAGGGCAGCGATTAAAAAAGCCGGATGATTATTTCAGTATTTATACTGAGGCCAATTATCAATACTATGTTTTGGATAACTATTCTTCAACTTTTCTTTTCAGCGATGGTTACTCCAACAACATCAGTTTGCAGGAAACTGTATCGCGTAATTCTGTAGATGCACCCATCTATCCGAGGTTAGGATCTCAATTTTCGTTTACACTGCAATTAACTCCACCTTATTCATTATTCAATAATAAAGATTATACTAATTTAACAGATCAGCAGAAGTATAAATTTATTGAATATCATAAATGGAAATTCGGTGCTTCGTGGTTCACGCCTCTTGCCTGGAACAAACTGGTGTTAAATGTGAAAGCGAATTTCGGATTTCTCGGTTATTACAATAAAGACATTGGCCAGTCGCCATTTGAACGATTCTATCTTGGTGGTGATGGACTTTCAGGATTTTCATTGGATGGAAGAGAGATTATTGCTCAAAGGGGTTATCCGAACAACTCATTAAACCCTCCGGGAGGTGGCACAATTTATGATAAATACACCATGGAGTTACGTTATCCATTATCATTAAACCCTTCTGCCACAATATATGCCCTTGGATTTCTGGAAGCCGGAAATGCTTTCAGTAAATTCAAAAACTATAGCCCGTTTGACGTAAAACGCGCTGCGGGAGGAGGAATCAGAATCTTTCTACCTATGTTCGGACTCTTAGGTTTAGACTGGGGATATGGTTTTGATGGTGTTTATGGCTCTAAGAAAACCAATGGGGGAGAATTTCACTTCACTATTGGTCAGCAGTTCTAAAAAAGTATTAATTTTGCAAACCTTAAAAACCAGTTTGTTATGAAAAATCTAAAGGCCTTCTTTACCATCATTGCGATGATGATTTCAGCCAGTACCTTCGCGCAGAAGTATTGTTACGTGGATACCCAGTATATTCTTGATAATATTACTGAGTATAAAGCTGCACAACAACAGTTAGATCAGTTGTCGGTGAACTGGCAAAAGGAAATCGAAGCAAAATATGCTTTCATTGATAAATTATATAAGGATTTTCAAGCCGAACAGATTTTACTTACTGATGAAATGAAGCGTAAAAGAGAGAATGAAATTGTGGGAAAAGAAAAAGAAGTTAAGGATTTTCAAAAAACTAAATTTGGTTTTGAAGGGGAATTATTTAAGAAAAAACAAGAACTGGTAAAACCTATCCAGGATAAAATTTATAATGCCATTAAAAAAATGGCTACTGATCAAAGTTATGCAGTAGTATTTGACAAATCGAGTGACCTTATTATGTTGTATGCTAATCCTAAATACGACAAGAGTGATGATATTTTAAATACGTTAGGTTACAAAGTTGGCGATAAAGAAAGTTCTGGTTCTAAAAGTGGTTCTACCAGCGGAGGTGCAAGTCCTAAAACAGGAAGTCAGCCCGCTAACGATACCAAGTCACCGGATCAGGATAGCAATATCAGACCCAAATAATATAAATAAATTAAATCAAACATATCTTTCAAAAACCTCACTATGACAAAGACGATCAAACTTGCAGCAATACTTATTTTATTAGCAGCAGGTAGCATTCAGGCACAAACTTTAAAGTTTGGCCACATTAATTCGACTCAGCTTCTAACTATGATGCCCGAGACCAAAGTTGCGGATTCTACGCTGCAAAAATTCGGCGCATCACTAGAGTCACAACTTAAAACAATGACTGCTGAATATCAAAATAAAGTTGGTGATTACAGAGCTAGTGAACCAACCATGGCAGAACCTATCAAAGAAGCAAAGGCAAAAGAAATTAATGATCTTGAACAACGTATTCAGGATTTCCAGGATTCGGCGCAACAATCATTACAGAAAAAGAAAGAAGAAATTTATTCACCTATTATTAAGAAAGCGGAAGATGCTATCAAGGGAATTGCTAAGGAGAAGGCATATTCTTACATTTTTGACACCAGTGTTGGCGTAGTTTTATATGCTCAGGATTCAGATGATATTATGCCACTCGTAAAAACAAAATTGGGTTTAAAATAAACCTCAAATTTGTTGCTATAGTAAAGCCATCCTGATTAGGATGGCTTTTTTTATTCAGTTTGCTGAAAGCAGCATTTAGTTTATTAATTTCGTAGCTATTATGAAGCAAAAATCTGAAACAACCTCAACTAGCCCGATAGGTATTTTTGATTCGGGTATAGGTGGATTAACCGTTGCCAGCGCTATTCACCAATTATTGCCATCAGAAACGCTGGTTTATTTTGGCGATACTGCGCATCTTCCTTACGGAGATAAAGCACCTGAATCGATAAGAGGCTATTCTCTAAAGATAGCTGATTACCTTCTTGAACAGCAATGTAAGATGATTGTGATTGCCTGTAATACAGCATCCTCTATTGCTTTTGAGGCAGTTAAAAAACATGTAGGTTCACGTGCTCTTGTTGTCGATGTTATTAATCCTGTAGTGAATGAGGTGAGCTTGATGAAAAAAATAAAACATATTGGTGTTATTGGTACACGTGCTACTATCCGTTCCAATGTTTATGCTACACGAATTGAGAAGAAAAATCCTTCCATGAAAGTTTCTTCTGTTGCAACGCCTTTGTTAGCACCAATGATTGAAGAGGGGTTTTTCGATAATAAAATAAGTCGCTCAATAATTAGTAGTTATTTGTCGCGACCCAAAATAAAAAAAATTGATGCCTTAATCCTGGCTTGTACTCATTATCCCCTAATTAAACCAGAAATAAAAGAATGTTTTAAGAAAAATGTGGAAATAATAGATTCGTCAGAAATAGTTTCCAGATTTGTAAAAACAACTCTCGCTTCTAAAAACCTACTCACTAAAGGAAAAGCCAACGTTCATAAATTTTACGTTTCAGATTTTACTAAATCTTTTGAAGAGAGTACAAAAATATTCTTCCAGGGAAAAATTAAGTTACAACGAAAAAATCTTTGGCTGGAAGAAGTAAATTTGAAAAAATAAACTTCTTTAATATAAGAGGAAAATCACTAGAAAAATTATTATCATACTGAACATTGCAGCTATGGAATAAAAGATTAAAATTATTAATAATTTTAAGATGGTTTTTAGCCAACCCTGGTTATAGAAATTCCTCAAGGCGGAAATAGTGTAGATCACACTAGCAAAAAACATCCAAGCAAAAATATCAGCATCACAAAACAATGAAAATATGCTCGATAATATTCCAATCATGAAATAGAAGGAATGTAAATGAAAAGCAAATATCATGTGGTCGATGTAAAGGAATTTACGTCGTATATAAACTAGTTTTAATATCAAGGCAAAAACAGGTATAAAACAAAAAATTATCCAGGGTAGTTTAGATATAAAATACCGCTTTAGTTCCTTAAATTCTGTTTTAGCTAATTTGATGAGTTCCGTATAATAAAATCGATTCCAGAAAGTTTTCTTGACTTGCATGGTATCCATGATCTCATCAGTGCCGGTGATACCACTTTTTACTAAACTCTTTATCATTGGAAAATCAGTATCTCCCAATTCCAGTTCGTCCTCTTTTTGCAAGCTGTCACGAAGCTGTTGCATGGTAATTTTTGATTTTCTGTCTTTAACACTTAACTTTAATGCCTCGTTATCAATAATTACACTAGTATCCATTGACGCACTTAATGCGCTAGTATCGATATTATTCAAATCATCGAAATTTGATTCTTTATTTTCACCCCAGGAAGCAACAATAAAATATAGTACCACAATAGTGATAAACATTCTAATTGGGTCCAAGTATCTTTTGCGACGACCTCTGAGGTATTCTTTTGTTAAAAAAGCAGGACGAAATAAAAGAGCCGGAATGGAATGTGCAAGACTGGAATCGATGGAAAGAAAACTCTGGAACAGTTCCAGCATTACTTTCCCGAATGTTTGTCGTTTATTGTCATTTTCCTGACCGCAATTAGGACAGTAATTTTCTTTGGCACTTAATTCTTTGCCGCAGTTAGTACAATAAAGAGATTTAATTCGGTCTTTCACAAGTATGAAATGATGTCGAAGGGATTTTATTTACTAAACCATCCGATTGGTGCGAGAATTTTTTTTGTTTTAGGTCCAGGAATAAATCTTCTGACATAATTGATTCTGAAATTTCCGGTGTTAAGAGCAACACTGTTTTTTGATGTTGCAGCTAGTGAAACTCTGCTATTAGTAAAAGTCACGCTCAAGGCAGACTTCTTGGAATTATAACCGGTAAACACTCTGATTAAAGAGTTGGGTGTAACACCTGATTGCATGCTGCGATTGGATTCATATTTGTACTCAGTAACATTATAATCGAGGCTAAATGATAGGGAACCGGTGAGAAAAAAATGTTTAGCGATTATCAACGTATATGCATATCCGAAATTAGGTCCTAATTCGTAGAAAAAAACTTTGGTGGTTTTAGGCGCTTCTGAAGTGGTGAGCACAGCCGGATAAACTGTGCTGTCAGCTCCTACTTTTCCTATGAAAAATTCAGCACCGAACAAAAAACTGCCTGCAGATTTTTTTTGCCACTCATTTTGTAGAAACGAAGCACGGTATGAAAATCTTTTGTGATTAAAAATATGCTGATAAGAGCCGCCATATTCGCGAACTTTTATATCGGGCCTAATATAGTATTGATTTACAGAGGAAGCTTTTCCGGAGGGGTAAAGATAAAAACCATTGTAAAATTGTCCAAACAAATCGATATTAGATGTATTTCCATAAAAATGAGCTTGCAAATCGAGATATCGGGTATCGCCTTTTTCTTTTTCCTTATTCAAGAATGGAAAACCATAAGCCAGATTGAGCGTAAACCATTTATAACTGGCGCCTATTCCCATGTTTAATGTGGTGTTAGGTCGATATTCGAGATCAAGGTTTTGAGCCTGATCTTCCACCATTAAGTTGGTATATTTTTGAGAGAAATAAAATCTTCCTGTAATCTGATCGGTGTAAGATGCAAAATAGGAGGAATCATGCTGAGCAAATGCTTTTAACGAGCTCAAACATATAACAGATAACAAAAACGACCATTTCAATAACTTCTTCATGATTTTTTCAATTGGCAAAATTATTTATACCATTTTGAATACATGAGGTAGTTCTTTGAAATTCGCTCATTCAGTTCTTTGAAATGCTCGGGGGTCATTTGTTTTATTTTTTTTGCCGGTGTTCCTGCCCAAATACTGCCCGGTTCAACGATCGTATTTTCAAGCACAACTGCACCTGCAGCAATCATAGAGTTTTCACCAATTACGGCATGATCCATCACAATGGCGCCCATTCCAATAAGCACATTATCGTGAAGGGTGCATCCGTGAACAATAGCTGAATGACCGATTGAAACATTGTTTCCAATAACCGTTTTAGCCTTCTGGTAGGTGCAATGGACCACGGCCTGGTCTTGAATATTTACGCGATTGCCTATGGTGATGGAATTCACATCCCCTCTTATTACTGCGTTAAACCAGACTGAACATTCGTCGCCCATCACCACTTCTCCTGTAATTGTCGCATTTTCAGCCAAAAAGCAATCTTTTCCGAATTTAGGACCGACCCCGTTAACAGGTATAATAAGTGTCATTTTTTACGTTATTAGTTCACGAAGATAAAAATACATTTCTATATTTATTACCTTTACGGTATTATGAAAAATTGGAGCGTTGCTTGTTGTTTGGTGTTTGCTGTTACTTTTGCTTCCTTTTGGGGATGCAAAAAAGAGGATACTTACCCAATTACTCCGGTGATCACTTTCAAAAAGCTTGATAAATTTCAAAATGTTTCAGGGATGGATTCTCTTGAATTGCTATTTTCGTTTACAGATGGTGATGGAGATATTGGAGCCAATAAAGGGGATACCACTAACAGAGATGTTTTTGTAAAAATATTTGAGTTAAAGAATGGTGTTTTTGAGGAATTTATAAATCTGGCCGCTCCTCTTGAATACAATATTCCTTATCTGGAGCCTAGAGGGAATAATGTTTCTTTAAAAGGTGATATCAAAATTAATATTGAATATAATATTGTTCAACCAAATGATACTATCTATTATGAATTGTATATAAAAGATAGAGCGAGGCATTCCAGCAATGTGATTACAACATCAACAATAATTACAAGGATACAATAATTTTTATTCTTTTATTTTCAGTAATTTTTTCAAACCATTTTTAATTAAACACAAATGAATTTGGTGCAACTCCTACCATTATCGAATCCATTAATATTGCCGTAGAGTTATATCTGAAAACAAATCCATTTTGAGAAAATCCGGGAACATAAGCACCCAAAATTCCTCCTGTTAGTGGATCAATGCCTAATCCGTAAAAATCTTTGTTAATAGATGGTTGTATAGGTAAAGTAGATGCGTTTACAGGAAATTTCATCACTTTTCCTGTATAGCCGTCCATGCCACTCAAGTAAAATAATTCATCTCCAGTTCCATTAATCTGTAACTTGAGGGGATGACTGGAAAAGGCCATCGTGAATTGTTGTTCTACCTGAAAAGTTGCTGGATTTATTTGCCACAGTGAACCCTGTATGTCGTCGGCAGTGCCACCAATATAATCGGGACCGGTAGAGCCTCCGCAAAGCACCCACAACTTTCCATTAATGTCTTTTTGTATACTATTTGGATTAATACCTACCTGAACAGTTCCTATATTCGTTTCTGTTAGTAGGTTGATTATTGAAACAGTACTATCATTTCCAAATCCGCCAACATTAGTAACAAATAAAGCATTATTTACAATTTTCATTTGTTCAGGGCCATTGCCTACTGCAATATTATTGGTGATGGCATTTGTATTTAAATCAACTACCGCAATTGAATTAGAGAACCAATCACTAATGTATCCTTTAGTTCCATTCGCAACAAAAAAACGTGGCCCTTGTAAGCCACCTATTGTTTGAATGCCGGTGAAATCATTACTATTTACCACCTCCACTTTTTGAGAATTATTTACTATTATGTATCCTTTGTTATTGTGAATGGTCATTGACTGAACAATATCACCCAAAGGAAAACCATTAACTGTTTCAAAAAGATTTTCGGTAACAACACCAGAATTTAAGGAAATATAAGTAACACTTCCATTAGCTGCACCAAATGCTCCCTCATTGATTACAAAAATTCCATTGCTGGTATTGGCAGGAGTAGTTTTTGCAGATTCATCTTTTTTGCAGGCACTCATGAAAATGAAAGGTAGTAAACTTAAAGTAACAAAAATAATTTTTAATTTTTTCATAATATTAATTTTTATGTTGAGATTTTATTTTTAAATCAAATTTTAGTCCTACACTGTACCATCTTCCCGGCATTGGCCGGTAAGCTATTACTTGATAAGAGGTGTTGAATAGGTTCATGACTTTGAAATTAAGTCGGAAATTGAAGGTGTTGAATGTTATTACTTTCTCTAAAGTACTATTCGAAACCTGATAGGGGTCAAGAGAAGAACTATTATCGGAAGTTGTGAAGCGTTTTCCAGTAAAAGTTTGGTTGTAATTTAATGAATAGCCGTTCCAGTGGATATTAAATATCCCATTAAAAATATTTTGAGGAACATAAATAAGTTGTTTGCCTACTGTAACTGTTTCAAACGCAGTATAAGATTTGGATATAGCTGAATTGACAAAGGTATAATGCAATGCTAAATTAAAATTTACTATTTTAATTTTATGTGTATAGCTCACATTCGTTTCAAATCCACTAATATGAACTTCTCGCAAATTGTCGGGTGAATAAAAGCCGCCGGCTCCCGGTTGCCATTTAATCCAATTCTTCACGTTAGAATTAAAAAGCGCAAATGATATAACAGGCAATTGATTTTTTCCGGCAGCGGAGCTGATTCCTATCTCTTCTCCCCATGCATCCTCAGGTAATAAATTTTCATTTCCGCCGGGTCGCCAGAAGAGATCATTCATGGAAGGAAGATTATAATGCCTTCCAATATTTCCAAAAGCATTTAAAGTATTTTTGATGATTACACCTTCAAATCCGAATGATGGAATAAAAGGTGGATTCTCAACATTGGTAAATTCTTTGCGGAAGTTCAAATTGAATTTCCATTGTTCAATTGGTTCATAAAGTATTTCGGCAAAAAATGAAGTTGAAACCCGCTTTTGTGAAGTTTTATATTCATCAAATGCAGCTTCACTGTTAATGTAGGTCAAGCCGCTGTTGAGGGTAATTTTATTACTAATGAAAACTCTGTACTCTAGTTCTGATAAAACGCTATTGGTGAGGTATTCATAATGTGAGTTTAATTTTGTATCATTGTAAAATTGATACTCTTTGAAATATGCTGCTTTAATTTTAAGAACTGATTTTTTTAATAGTAATTTGTATCCACCCGAAAGTCGCAATAAACTATCTCTTTGAATTGCAGCACTGGAAGTGCTGGTCATAAGTGGAGGCAGTTCACGAAAGTAGGTTTGATACCAAATTGCAATGTTTAGGAAATTTGAAGGATTAATTTTGAAATCTAAATTTTGCAGTAACCCATAGTTTTTAAAGGAAGCATTTTGTTCTTTTACTGTAGGTTGATCGCGTATAGTACTATTTACAAATTCAAAATTATTTTCAGCACGTTCATAAAACAGAACAGTTTTACTTTCGATAAATTTATTTCCTGTTTTAAATTTAATACTCCCATGAAAATTTCCAAAGCAGCCGGTTTCTAAATTTAATCCTATGTTGGTATTTTTTTTAAAGGAAGGCAAATCATTTTCCAGAACAACGGTACTTCCTAAAGCAGCGTTGCCATTTACAGGACCTGAACCTCCTTCGATCAGAGTAATTTGATCACTTATAAAGGTGGGTATTAGGGAAAGATCACAAAGTCCCAGACTTGGAGAATTTAAATTGAACCCATTCCACAATACAGCATTGTGTCTTGCTTCGGTTCCTCTCGCTGAAATTGTTGCCGACCCTCCCGGGCTGTATGCTTTAATGAAAATGGATGTCCCGGTTGAAAGTACTTCAGCCAGGTTATTTCCCGGTGAGGATGCAATAGTAGAAGAATCAATTTGTAAATGGTGGTTACCTTTTGAAAAAAGAAGTGATCTTATTTCGCTGATATTTATTGTATGTAACAATACAGTATCTGCAAACTGACACTTAGCAGTATTGATAATTATAATTAAAAAAATAAAAAAGAAACCGAATTTTAATTTCATCATTTAAAATAACTTGAACGAAATCACAAGTTTTGAAAGAAAATGATGAGTTGATATTTCGGCAAGGCTTAAATGTTGCCTGAACTCATCGCTTTTCCTCCGAAAGACGTGATGTACTATAATTATTACAGGCAGGTATTCTGACTTGATCCGTTTTCTTCAGCCTTCCCATGGTTACACAGTGGCATTTAATGAAGCAAACTTATAATAGATCTTACAGCAGCGGGGACTGTTCAGGATTTGCACCTTGATTCCCAATTAATGATGTGGGTTTTATCACACATCAACCTATAATTTGTGCAATATTACAAACAAAACGTTGAACAAAGCACAATTGGATTATTAATTATCTGAAATCAACAAAATTAATTACAACAAAATAGTTAATTAACTATGAATCAATTACAAAAAGTTGAGATCGCTCAGGAACTATTAAAGATTGAAGACCAGGAACTAAATTCAGTTATTGATACAAATAGTTTCTTATTGCATTTCTTAATTTAGAAGCATCGGAAACTATTTCAATTTTGTCTCCATTTTTAAATACACTTAAATCAACTTCTTTATCCTGTGAAAGAGTAGTGTAATTGTATTTTGATGATAATCTATTTGCAAGATACTCCTGTTCAGTTTGTCCGGGAGTAGCAATAAACATTATTTTTCGATGACCAAGAACAGCAAGATCCATCAAGGTAGAATAACCCGGTCGACAAAATAACAATGTATCGTGATGAAGCACCTTCAACAAATCTTCGTCGTTAATAGTATTCACGATGCGAACATTTTCGGTTGATGAATCCATCTCCTTATCCGGCAACCCTCTTATCAAAAGACATTTTTTACCTGATTGAATAAAATAATTTTTCAATTTATTTTCAAGCAACGTTCTTTGTGGCTCAGGGCCGGATAGCAGCGCGATAAAATCATATATTTTATGAGGATTGTTGATTTCGTTTTTAAATCTTGACAAAATTCCAAGGTACTTTACTGGAATTTGTATATCGGTGGCATCCGATAAACTTCCGGATAAATTATTCGGGTATTCCTCATCCGGAATCCACAGCTCATCGAATTTTTCGATCTGTTTTTTGTTTAAGGAAAATAAAACAGGTTCCAAAAACTGAAGTCCTCTAGTACTCTTTATTTTTACCTGATGCGTAATAAAAACACATTTCGCTTTTTTAGAGTTCAAGCCAAAACGATTGTCGGATATAACATGTGTAATTTTATATTTTTGAATAACTTCCTGCAGCCATGAATGCTCTTTTTTTACGGATGCAAAAAATGCCGGCAGTTGGGTGGCGATACTCCAGGTCATCGATCCTTTACTAGGATAGATGATGGAATATCCGGGAATATCAATCATCGGAATATCAGGAAACAGCTTCTGCAACAGCAGAGCACCACCACCGGCAGCGGCAAAGACGACAGTAGCATTTTGTTCCAAAAGTTCCCTGATAATAGGAATGCACCTAGTTGCATGACCCAATCCCCAATCCAGCGGGGCCACTAATACAACAGGTTTTTGATTATTCATGGTTACAAAAATAGGATAAATGTTCAGTATTGAATTCAAAAGTGTTTTTCTTAATTTCGCACATCAATAAAATGTGCTGTGGGAAAAAATAAACTTAGACGATTTGCCGAACTGGAAACCATGGAACGAGTGTTTCAACCGGGTACATCCTTTGAAAATACCGATTTTGAACTGAAAGGTAAGTGGGTGGAAAAAGTCTTCAATAATAATACGAATCCTCTTGTGCTGGAACTAGGTTGTGGAAGAGGTGAGTACACTGTTAACATGGCACAACATTTTCCGGAGAAAAATTTTATTGGAATTGATAAAAAAGGAGCCCGACTATGGCGAGGTGCGAAAACTTCCAATGAAGAGCAAATTCTGAATACGGCTTTTTTGCGAATTCAAATCACTCAACTGCTATTGTTTTTTGAACCTGGCGAAATAAGTGAAATCTGGATCACTTTTCCTGACCCTCAGCCGCAGTCTACCAGAGAAAATACGCGAATGACATCAGGGAGATTTATTGAGATGTATAAAATTCTAGTAGGTAGGACCGGCCGGGTACATCTTAAAACTGACAATGTTGTTCTTTTTGATTACACCATTGAAAAATTAAAAGAGTTTCATGTGGACGTTCATCATTGTACTCACGATTTGTATGGATCAGGAATAGCTGATGATATTCTTTCGATTAAAACAACCTATGAAAAAATTTATCTGGATAAAGGAATGAATATTTGTTATTTGAGTTTTTCATTTAAATAAAAAAAGTGCCACAGTTGGATGTGACACTTTTTAGTATAAGTGCAATTTTATTATTCCTTAACGAATCGTTTTACCGTGCTGTTTGAATTAGTTTTAATGTTAATAAAATATACTCCTGAAGGTAAAGCAGAAATATCCTGATGGATAAATTCTTCACCGGGGGTGATACTCAACACTGTTTTTCCAATTACATTCACAATAGTTATTTCAGTAATATCTTTGCTTAATCCTGAGAGATTAATTTCGTTCACAGCAGGATTAGGGTAAAAGCCAATTGATGAAAATCCGGATGGATCATTCATGCCAACTGTGGTGCCATTTTTAGCTGCAAGCGTTACGCCTGTATGAGTTGTTTTATTATCATTTTGAGTAACAAAAATTGAAATGTCGCAATTATCGATATTGAAATTTGCAGGTACTATGTAGGAATAATTTTTAGTAACATAAGTTCCTTGTGTCGGTGTTGTAATTATTTCTCCCCATTGACCGGTTAACATATTTCTTAAAATATGGTTATGGGTATAGTTGGCACTTCCACCCGATTGATAACCGATTACTCCACTTTCAAGAAATACTACATTCAGTTTATTATCTTGAGTTTCGGTAGCGGTGTAATAAAGTTCAACTGTTACCAATAGTTCCCGGGTAACGGCATTCCATTGTGTTTGAGAGCCGATGTTTACCGGTGAATTACCTCCTTGCAAAATAATGTTTGCACCGGTACCCTGATTCGGATAGCCGGTATCCCACCAACCCGGACGTCGGATGGCCAGATTATTTGGTGGTGTTTGAGGGAAATAAGGCGCCACATTATATGCTCCTGTCCACACTAACCGGTTCATCGTTCCGGATGGGTATGCGGAAACACCTGCTAAGTTGTCAATGGCATCACCAAAAGGGGTACGAAAATCGGGCTGTGTTCCAGAAGGATTGGCAAATGGACCGGAATGGACATTAATGATTACCACTCTTCCCGGGAAGGCATTGTAAAGTTGGGTTGCACGATAATGCCCATCAGGACAATTAGGGCAATTAACACCGGTGAATTCTTCGAGTACCGCATTTCGTGGCTGAACTAAGGTACTAACGAGTGATTGGGCAATCAAAGTTGCTGACCCAAACAGAAGCATTAAGGTGAAAGCGTAAATTTTTTTCATGGCATTTAATTTGTCAGGTAAAGATATTAAAAATATATTAAATTTAACTTAATAAAATTATTTTCGTAAGATTCTGATAGTCAACAATTAAAGATATAAAATGGTGAAGTTTACGGAAAACTTAAAAATAACCTTTTCACCTTTATTTGACCCCACAAAATTTAGCCTTAACTTTGCACATTCTTTGGGAAAACTCTTAGGATTGTAACAATAATTCAACGTAATAAATGACGAATTCATCAGATACCCTTGAGCGGGTAATTATCAAATTTGCAGGTGATTCCGGCGACGGAATGCAATTAACCGGAACGCAATTTACCAACACTGCTGCCTTATTCGGTAACGACATAAGTACCTTTCCCGATTTTCCAGCTGAAATAAGGGCTCCACAAGGGACGCTTGCAGGGGTTTCAGGCTACCAGCTGCATTTTGGAAGTAACAGCATTTATACTCCCGGCGACAAGTGCGACGTGTTGGTGGTGATGAATGCCGCTGCATTAAAAGCCAATATAAAACAAATTAAAACCGGTGGAACTATAATAGCAAACGTGGAGGGTTTTGATTCTAAAAATCTTCGACTTGCCAATATTGCTGAAGCAGATAATCCAATCGAAAATGGATCGCTGGATAAGTTTCGTCTTATCAAAATTGACGTGACTAAAATGACCAGAGCCGCATTGACTGATTCCGGACTTGGCACGAAGGAAATTGATCGTTCCAAAAACATGTTTGTGTTAGGTTTTCTATATTGGATGTACAATCGTTCACTCGATAACAGTGTACGTTTTTTGGAAGAGAAATTTTCAAAGAAACCGGATATTCTAAATGCCAACATTAAAATTCTGAAGGCAGGATATCATTATGGCGATACCACAGAAACGATAGTTCCACGATACATTGTAAATCCTGCTAAAATGGCACCCGGAGTGTATCGTAACATGATGGGTAATCAGGCAGCGGCATTAGGATTAATTGCAGCATCAAAAAAATCGGGACTCGATTTATTTTATGGAACCTATCCGATAACGCCGGCATCAGATATTTTGCATGAGTTAGCCAAGTATAAAAATTTTGGAATCCGCACTTTTCAGGCTGAAGATGAAATAGCTGCTATTTGTTCGGTGATTGGTGCCTCTTTCGGAGGTAGTCTTGCTGTAACAGCATCTTCCGGACCTGGAATTGCCTTGAAAGGCGAAGCGATGGGACTTGGTGTGATGTTGGAATTACCAATGGTAATTATAAACGTACAAAGAGGTGGACCTTCTACAGGATTGCCAACAAAAACAGAACAGTCGGATTTAATGCAGGCCTTATATGGCAGAAATGGTGAGGCACCAATGCCGGTTATTGCTGCAAATTCACCGGCAGATTGTTTTGATACTGTATTTGAAGCTTGTAGGATTGCAGTGGAATTTATGACACCTGTAATGTTTTTATCGGATGGATACATTGCCAATGGTGCAGAGCCATGGAGGTTCCCAAAGAGTGCCGATTTAAAAGAAATCAAAGTTAAGTTTAACACCGAGATGAATGGAGAAAAGTACCTTCCATACAAACGTGATGAGAAACTTTCTCGCCCTTGGACGATTCCAGGCACTAAAGGATTGGAGCATCGTATAGGTGGTATTGAAAAACAACATGAAACAGGCAACATTTCTTACGATCCCGAAAATCATGAATTCATGGTTCACATGAGAGAAAATAAGGTGGAGAAAATTGCTGATTATATTCCTTTGCAGGAAATTGATAATGGAAATGCAAAAGGTAAATTGTTGGTGATTGGATGGGGCTCTACTTATGGCGCCATTAAAACTGCCGTTATAGATGCTCGTGCAAAAGGATATGATGTTTCGCATGCGCACATCCGTTATATCAAACCATTCCCTAAAAATTTGGGTGAGCTGTTATACAATTTCGAGCAGGTACTAATTCCGGAAATGAACATGGGCCAGTTGGTAAAAGTAATTCGCGATAAGTACATGGTCCCGGCAATTGCCTTAAATAAAATTCAGGGCATGCCGTTCTCTGCAGGAGAGATCTTCGATAAAATAGAAAGCTTGTTGGTTAAATAAATTTGATTATCATAAAATAATACGATATAAACATGGCAGAAGTAGCAACTAATGATTCCCAACCTAAAATGACCTCCAAGGAACTGGTTACCGACCAGGAAGTGAGATGGTGTCCGGGTTGTGGCGATTATTCAATATTAAAACAGGTTCAAACAGTGATTCCTGAATTGGGAATTCCAAGAGAGAATATTGTTTTTATTTCCGGAATTGGATGCTCATCACGTTTTCCATACTACATGGAAACTTATGGTATGCACAGTATTCATGGAAGAGCAGCGGCGATGGTAAGTGGATTGAAAGCAACTCGTCCGGAGTTAAGTGTTTGGATGGTTTCCGGTGATGGTGATTCACTTTCTATTGGAGGAAATCATTTTATACATTTGTTAAGACGAAACTTTGACATTAACCTGCTTTTGTTTAACAATGAAATTTACGGTTTAACAAAAGGACAATATTCACCAACTTCTGAAACGGGTAAAATAACAAAATCGACACCATTCGGTTCAATTGATCATCCATTTAACCCTGCTGCACTTGCATTAGGTGCCGACGGTACTTTTATTTGTCGCTCCATGGACCGTGACCCGGTTCACTTGAAAGAAATTTTACGCAGAGCAAATGCTCACAAAGGAACCTCCTTTGTGGAAATTTATCAGAATTGTAATGTGTTTAATGATGGTGCTTTTGAAGTTTTCACTGATAAGGAAACCAAAAAACAAGAGACCTTATTTGTAGAACATGGCAAACCATTAATGTTTGGAGCTTCACTTGAAAAAGGTGTTAAGTTAGATGGTTTCACTCCTGTAATTGTGAATATGGCGGACGGATTTAAGCCTGAAGATTTATGGGTTCATGATGAAACAGATCGTGTTAAAGCAGGAATTTTAAGTAGATTTTTTGATAACCCTCGTTTAGGTGGAGATCATTTCCCACGTCCATTTGGTGTATTTTATGTAGAAGATCGTCCCTGTTATGAAGAGGGAATAAATGCACAGATAAAAGACGCCATCGGCAAAAAAGGAGAGGGTGATCTAGATAAATTGCTTATGGGAAGAGATACCTGGGAAATTCAATAAGCTAAAGACAATACTCCAAAAAAAACTCCTGAAATTTCGGGAGTTTTTTTTAGGAGTACTGTTTAGGTTAAAATTTAAGTGATACTCCTAAAGTTAACCATGAAACACCATAACCAAGTTCACCAAATGCTGCAACTTGAGGTGATAAGTAATATTTTGCTCCTGCAAAAATAGATGCATAAACGGAACTGGAGTGTGAGGTGGTGGTATAAAATAATTGAGTTGGATAATCTTCTGTTTTATTTACGATGTGATAGGCGATCATGGTGCCGGCATAGGTGTCTAGTTTTTCAACTTGAAAGAGGTCATAATGAAAGGTTCCTCTTGCACCAATAATAACGATGCTCCATTTATCTTTGTACGTATCACCAAATAATTGAAATTTATTCACAATACTTTTGTAACCGATGAAACCTCCAACACCAATTACACCACCCATTCCCAGTTCAACAATTCCGCGGTCGTATTGCAAACCAAAGGCAGGTGACTGATTTGTAAATCCACTGAATCCATAAACTCCACCAATACCAAATCCTACTCCAAGTACATTATCTTTTTTTGCGAAGGTGGCGGTAGTTTGCTGAGCAAATGAGCCGATTGTTGCTAGTAACACAATAACCAATACTAATGTTAATTTTTTCATTTTTTTAATGATAAATTTAGAGCAACAAAGTAACAACCTTAATTAAGGTATTTCACTTCTGTAGGACTTCAATTTATTAACACCTGCCTGTTACTTCAAATGAAGTGAGTTTTTGAAAACGATTGATTAATAAAAGGTGATTAGCTTAAGTATTTTGCAACAAGCGGCATTCGACGACCACGTCCGAAGGCTTTTGGAGAAACGCGTAAAATAGGAGCAAATTGGAATCTTTTATATTCATTGGTATTTACCATTTTCAGAATCCGTTTAACGAGGGCGGCATCAAAACCAAGATTAATTATTTCATCCGGGCCTTTCTGTCCTTCAATATAGTGAAAGAGTACCTGGTCGAGCAACTCGTAATCGGGAAGGGAGTCACTATCTTTTTGTCCGGGTCTTAATTCTGCTGAGGGAGCTTTAGTTAAAATGTTTTCAGGAATTACTTCACTGTTTCTGTTGATGTAGCGGCACAATCCATAAACTTCCGTTTTGTATAAATCGCCAATCACAGATAAACCTCCGGCCATATCCCCGTAAAGGGTTCCATAACCTACGGCGAGTTCACTTTTGTTGGAAGTATTTAACAAGATGTAGCCATGTTTGTTAGCGAGTGCCATCAACAAGGTACCACGTGTTCGTGCTTGTATATTTTCTTCGGCAACGTTAAATGGTTTATCCGCAAAGTTTTCTTTAGTAGCTTCCAGAAAAGATTCATAAATAGGAGCGATGGGAATTTTTAATACTTCCACGCCAAGTAAGCCACCCATTTTAACAGAATCGGATACCGAATGATCAGACGAAAAAGTAGAGGGCATCATTACGGGAATTACATTTTCTTTCCCAAGAGCCTCCACCGCCAAAGCAAAAACCAGCGCCGAATCAACACCACCTGATAGGCCCAAAATAGCTTTTTGAAAATTCATTTTACCAAAGTAATCACGAATACCTATCACCAATGCCTGATGAATTCGTTCAATTTTACCGGATTCATTTTTAGTACATGGGGTTTTAAATTCTTCGGAATTAGTATCAATAATTTTAAAGTCTTCCGAAAAATAATTTAATTCAGCAACCATAGTTCCGTTGCTATTCAAAGCAAGCGAACCACCATCGAACAAAATATCTGTTTGTGCACCGGCATGATTCACATAAAAAAGAGGAAGATTATATTTTAAAACATTTCTTCGCAAAATAGATTTGCGTTTTTCCTGTTGCTGATAATCGAATGGCGAGGCTGCTATGTTAATGATGAACTCTGGGTGTTGCTGAATCAGTTCTTCCATAGGGGAAAATACATACATTGGATCATCCTCTTCATTCCATAAATCTTCACAAATAGTAAGTGCAATTTTTTTACCCTTTACTTTAATTACACTAAATTCATTGTTAGGTTCAAAATAACGGTATTCATCAAACACATCATAAGTTGGAAGTAATGTTTTGTGTATCACTTGTTGAATTTTTCCATCCGACAATACAAAGGCTGAGTTGTATAAATTTTTTCCTTTAAGAACAGGATTGATGGAGGGTGACCCGATAATTGCGGTAATTGCGGTGCATTTGGTTGCTATTTTTTCGATAGCAGAAACACAGCTTTGAGTAAAGTGCGTTACATCCAGAAAATCGAGCGGAGGGTAGCCACAAATGGCCAGTTCAGGGAAAATGATAATATCGGCGCTCTGCTGTTGTGCTTTCTCAATATAGTTGAGAATATTTGCAGGATTAGTTTCAAAATTACCGATGTGGCAGTTAATCTGGGCGAGGGCAATTTTCATATTACAAATCTAATAAATAAAAAATCCCGCATGAAGCGGGATTTGAAATATTATAGGAGGTAGATTTTTAAAAGAATAAACCAAGGTCAATAGAAATGTAATTTGGGCTGATTTTAGCATCTTTTTCAGACCACACATCGATAAAAGAATTTTGGAAGTTTATCCCCACATTAAGTGCACTGTTTCCTGAAAACTTGTACTCCATACCTGCGCCAAGTATAATACCCATGTTGAATAAACCAAAATCTTTCATATTACTGCCTTTATCTACATCAGGAATTGCAGCGTTTGAATAATCAACATCACGATTTGCTTTGGTGAGGAAGCCGGGGATTACTCCAAACTTACCATAGTATTTAGAATAGCCTATTTCGTTAGTTTTTAATTTAAGAGCAACAGGAATATCAAGATAATGCAATCGTTGAGTAACCTTACCATCGGCAAGCACATCATTATCATTTACTTTAAGTATGTTAGATTTATATTTTCCACCTCTTTGAGATGCCTCCAGGCCGGTAGAAAAATAATAATTTTGTGCTATTCGGAAGTCAGTTACTACTCCATAAATATAACCTAAATAAACACCATCGGAACTATATCCGGTTCTGTCGAGTGCAAACCAATTGAAAGAGGGAGCGAATTTTAGTCCAAACATCAATTTAGGAGCTTCATCGCCCTCTTGTGAAATGGAATTTGCTTGTTTAATAGGACCAATTCCATTCTCGGCAACAGCAAATGATTGAATGAATAAATATAAAAAACCGGAGATAAGTAGTTTCTTCATAATTTTGGATGTTTTTAGAATGCAAAAGTACGCAATTTTAAAGCAAAAGAGTTGAATAAGGCCTAATTTATAAAAGTATGATGCGTTTTATATCGGGTGTAGCAATGTGTTTAGTGGTAATGGTAGCTTGCTTTTCCTGCAATCAGGGTCCAAAAGATGCAGATGTTTCTGATGTTCACATAAATTTTCAATTTAACCGCTTTGAAAAGGATCTTTTTGCTTCCGATTCATTGGGAGTTAAGCGACTGCATGATTTAAAACTAAAATATGGGCAATTCACAGATGTTTTTGTTCATAATATTTTATCTATTCACCCTGCCTCGGAAGCCGAAGAGGCATTCAATTTGCAAAAATTTGTGAATGATGCTGAAGTTCGGGATATTAAAAGGCTCACAGATTCAGTATTTCAAGAAACTGCATCTATTGAAAGCGGGATGAATGATTTTTTAAAGCACTATCATTTTTATTTTCCTCAAAAGCCTGTGCCTTCCGTGGTTACTTATATATCAGCTTTTAATTATGCCGTAATAACAACAGATAGTGCCATTGGAATTGGACTTGATATGTTTCTTGGTCCTAACATCAGTTATTATGCCCGATTGGGTATTCCCTTGTACATCTTCAATAAATTCAGTAAAGAATATATTGTTCCGTCGGCCATTAAAGCCTGCTTCCAGAGCGATAATGATCAGGCAGTAGTTAAGAGTGAGTTTTTGAGTCAGATGATTTACCAGGGGAAATTGCTTTATTATATGAATGTTATGGCACCTGAAATGCAAGATACTTTAAAAACCGGCTATACCGCTTCACAACTCCAGTGGTGTCGAGAAAATGAGGGCTCTATCTGGGCATTTTTCATCGAAAATAAATTGTTATTCAATACCGATCCATCGCAATATTCTAAATTTGTGAGTGAAGGCCCTACCACCAACGGTTTCCCTAAAGAGGCGCCCGGTAAAATAGCTGCATGGGTGGGATGGCAAATTGTGAATGAATATATGGATAAAAAAGGTAGCGCTACCTTAACGGATTTGTTGAATGAAAAGGACGCACAAAAAATTCTAGAGACATCAGGTTATAAACCTAAAAAATAAATTATGAAAAAATCAGACATCCGGTTCACCGTATCATTAGATGAAAATAAAGTGCCGGAAACCATTCACTGGACAGCAGATGATTCAGGAATGGAAGGGGATAAAGAATGTAATTCGGTAATGATTTCTATTTGGGATCCTAAAGAAAAAAGCACCTTACGAATAGATTTATGGACTTCGAAAATGATGGTAGAAGAAATGCAGCATTTTTTTTATGAAACTTTCCGCAGCATGGCTGATACTTATTTAAGAGCTACCAACGACGAAAAAACAGCAGAAGAAATTACCGTTTTTGCTGAAAAATTTGGTAAAATGAGTGGGGTTACTAAATAAATTTCGAATTATTTTCCGGGCTCAAATAATGGAATAGTTTCATCAAAATAGGAGAGGAGCTCTTCTTTACCAGCTCCTGTTTCGGCTGAAGTCACAAAAAAGGACGGCAACTCTTCCCATGCATCAAGCAACGTTTTTTTGTACCTACTTAATTTAGAAGCAAGTTCATTTCGGGTAAGTTTATCAGCTTTGGTAAATACAATAGAAAATGGAATATTGTGTTCGCCTAGCCATGATAAAAAGTCGAGATCAATTGCTTGTGGATCAAGGCGCACATCAATCAATACTACTGTGGATAATAAATTAGATCTACGCAACAGGTAATCGCGAATCATTCCTTCCCAATTTTCTCGGGTAGCGGTAGGCACTTTTGCAAAACCATATCCGGGCAAATCTACCAGATACCAGTTTTCATTAATAATAAAATGATTGATGAGTTGTGTTTTACCGGGTGTGCCCGAAGTTTTTGCCAACCCTTTGCGGGATGTGATAGCATTAATTAAAGATGACTTTCCAACATTTGACCTTCCTATAAAAGCAAATTCAGGTTTGTCGGGCGCGGGGCAATTCCGGTAATCGGCACTACTGGTTAAAAAATCAGCTGTCCTGATTATCATAATTATTTATTTTATTCAACTTCGTGATGGTGATTTATAAGTAGAAATATGCCGCACTTTTTTAGTATCGTATATTTCACTAATGGTAACCATGATACCGGTTTCTTCCACTTCACCAAAATGATCATTTAAAGCGGTTCCAAATGTTTTCATAGTTGCTGAAAGATTCATGTATGAGTTAAAAAGAGGTGGAATATTCTCACCTAATTCTCGTACATGCTGATTCAACTCTCTATGACCATCTTTATAATTCAAACCATCAAGTTCTTTAAGGAAATCGGTGGTATCGTGATTAATTTTGAGTGGGTGAATAGGAAAAACCAGATTATCGTGATCAGGAAAATAGTGATACATGAATGAAAGTATCATATCGCGAGCTTCCTGATTGAAGTGACGATACATGGTTACTTTACCGAAAAAATATTTAATGTGCGGGTGATCCACCACTATCGCGCCAAGCCCATCCCATAAATTATCAAGTGAAAAAAGTCCTTTTCTATTTTCACTGCTGGGCTGATACCTGGGCTGAACAAATGAACGTCCTAACTCGATGGTCCAGGGCAGGTATTCACTTATAAACTTATCAGAGAAAGTAAATAATTCGGTAGTAGCAAGCAGCACCACATTATTTGCATCGCGCGAAGCTTTGCTACATTCAATAAAACGGTAACCACCTACAATTTCTTTATCAATAGGATTCCAAACAATTAATTGTTTGTAAGGATCTTTAGCGATATCGTATTTGTCAATATCAGTGGATAAACCAGTTCCTCCACCTGCCGCACGAAAAGTAATTTCGCGCAGTCGGCCAATTTCCAGCATCACATTAGGGGAATCGTGGTTGGTGAGTATATAGATCTCATTCGACCCATTATTGGTACTGCGGGTAAACCTCCCGTTATGGAGTTCTTTTTCAAGAATAGCTTTATCAATAGGTGCAATAATTGGCTGCATAGTTATTAGGCCGGGTTCAATTTTGTTTGATGACCACTCACTGACAATTGATACACATGATCTTTAACTAGTTGCGCCCAATCCTGATCGGCGCGGTTGGTGTCAAATGTGGAGTGCGAAATTGCCTGTCCAAATATAACCTTTATTGTTTTATTCTTCTGCTTATACATTTCATCGGCAAGATAAAGCATTTCAACATTTGCCGCTATGCCTAATCTTTTCCTAAGATTGGATAAATTATAGAAGAAGGCGGAGTTTTCGCCACCAATATATACCGGAATCACATCAATTTGGTGTTTGCGGGCTTTGGTAACGAAGCTTTTGCGCCATTCAAGGTCCTTAATTTTTCCATTTTGTTTCCTGGAAACCAGTCCTGCCGGAAAGATAAGCACTGATGACCCGGAAGCATATAATTGATCAAGACTTGAATGCACTTCGGCACTATTTTTCCCATGCTTATTTACACCTATAAAAATTCCACTTAGATTTTTAATGCTCAACAGTATATCATTAACAATGAATTTGATATCTTTTCTTTTGGTACCAATAGCTTGAATCATGGCCATGGCATCCAGTCCGCCAAGCGGATGGTTGGCGGCAAAGATACAACCTCCTGTTAATGGAATGTTTTCCAGTCCCTCCATTTCGATGTGAGCACCAAATTCGGAAATTACTGCATTCACGAAATCGAACTCCGTTTTATGTCCATGGGTACGTATGAATAAATTGATTTCATCCTGGTGAACGACCCTTTTAAGATAGCTCAGAAAAAACGGGGGCAACCACCGGTAAAGACCGGGATTCTTGTTCTTAAAAATTTCATCAATATCTATAAAGTTCTTGTTTTCAGAGCTTTGCATAGAAAATTATACGTGGAAGACCTCAAAGTTACTTAATTCAGTTAAGATTTTACCAATAAAAAATTTCCACTTTTTACCACCACATAATTTTTGTCACACTTTAATGCTGAAACCCTCGTTAATTCTCAACGTAAGCCCAATTTAAAACGATTAATTATGAGCCTGAAAACTACCTTAAAAGAAAATTTATCAACAATCTTCGAATATGGTGGTAAAAGGTGGGAATTCTTTTTTTACCTTTACCCACCTCTTTCAAGAAATGCCCGACTGGGATTAATTCGGGCAGATAGTGGAAAGGAGGAAGCTGCATTATGTTCAATCTGATAGGTGAATACGAGGTAAAAGTTGACGAGAAGGGCCGGATTATGGTACCTGCTCAACTGCGTAAACAACTACCTGCCGACATGCAAGATCGTTTTGTGCTCAACCGCGGACTAGAGAACTGCATTACGATGTGGCCTTACCCATTATTTCTGAAAGAATCGGGTCGTGTGAACCGCATGAACAGGGCAAAAAAAGTGATTCGTGAATACCAGCGTTTTTTTGCTAATGGTGCCACTGACCTAACACTGGATGCCTCAGGCCGTTTGCTGCTACCCAAACATCTTATGGAATGGGCATCAATTGGAAGGCAAATAGTGATTTCAACATTTGGAAGAACAATAGAAATATGGGCACGTGAGAAATTTAAAACTCCGGCGGCTGATGAGTCTGAAAAATATTCAGATATGTCGGAACAAATTTTTGATGATGAAGACCTTGATCTGGGAGAAGAGTAAATGAAATACCACGAACCCGTCATGCTTCATGAATGCATTGAAGGGCTCGGTATAAAACCGGAAGGCGTTTATGTGGATGTGACATTTGGTGGTGGTGGGCATTCCAAAGCAATATTAGAAAAGTTGGGTGAGAAGGGAGTTTTGATAGCATTTGATCAGGATCCGGATGCTGTTGCCAATGCTATACACGATCCAAGGTTTGTTTTGGTGAAAGATAATTTCAGGAATATGTTCAGTCAACTAAAATCGCAAAATCTAATCCCCGTGAACGGCATACTGGCAGATCTGGGTGTGTCATCACATCAATTCGATGAAGCGGCAAGAGGATTTTCGATTCGGTTTGAACATAATTTGGATATGAGGATGAACTCGAATGAGGGACAAACAGCATTGAAAATTCTGAACTCCTATTCTGAAAAAGAACTGGTGAGAATTTTTTCAGCTTATGGTGAAGTAAAAAATTCAAAACAACTCGCTGCAGCAATCGTGCATCAGCGAAATATAAACCAATTTCAAAATTCGGTTGATCTGCTAAATACTATCGGTCGATTAGTTCCTAAGTCTAATGAAAACCAATACCTCGCTCAGGTATATCAGGCTTTACGGATTGAAGTGAATGATGAGATGATGGCACTGAGAGAATTGTTGGAACAGAGTGCAGCTTGTTTAAACTCAACAGGTAGATTGGTTGTGATGTCGTACCATTCACTGGAAGATCGACTGGTGAAAAATTATATTTCGAAAGGAAATTTCGAAGGTGAAATTCACCACGATCTATTTGGAAATGTAATAGGATTGAAATTTAATTCGATTACTAAAAAACCAATTGTTCCTTCGGAGCAAGAGGTAAAGAATAACCCAAGGTCAAGAAGTGCCAAATTAAGAATTGCCGAAAAAATCTGAACACCAACACCATGAACAGAGAAAAAAAACCGGTACAAGAAAAAAGAGCTGCTCCCACTCAGGAACGCAAGAAATCTTCACCTCCTAGAATGTATGTGAAATACCTGAACATGTTTGGCATTTTCACCAAAGAGATGACTCTTAAAGTGCTGCCTTATATTTTATTTCTTTCAGGAATCGCTTTGGTGTATATCGCCAATAGTTATTATGCTGAACGTACCATTCGTGACATCGACCGCGTTTCAAAAGAATTAAAAACATTACGTACAGAATATATTACCGGTAAATCGGAATTGATGTTTGTTAGCAAACAATCGGAAGTGGCGAAGGCAGTAGCATGGCAAGGTATTAAGGAGTCGGTAGAAGCACCCGGAAAAATAATTGTTGAACCTGGAAAAGAAATGGAGAAAAACTAATTCCAATGGCTGATAATAAAACCGATATCTTAAGAAGAATATATTTTGTATACGGATTCATTTGCCTTTTTGGTTTTGCTATCATAGGTAGAATATGGCAATTGCAATTTGTTCAAGGTGACCAATGGAGAGCCAAAGCAGATAGTTTAACAACAAGTGTTCAAACTATTGAACCCGCACGCGGAAATATTTATTCAGCGGATATGAATCTCCTGGCTACCTCAGTTCCAATTTATGATTTACGTGTCGACATGCTTGCCGATGCGGTAACTGCCGAAATATTTAACAATAATATTGATTCGTTATCAATATACTTGGCAAATATATTCAAAGATCGCTCAGCTGCTGAATACAAACATGTGTTACGTGAAGCACGTCACGACGGACAAAGATATTTTTTACTGAAAAAAAATGTTTCCTATAAACAATTATTAGAAGTTAAAAAATTTCCGATTTTCAGATTGGGGCGTTATAAAGGAGGATTGATTCCTGAACAAAAAAGTAAACGGGTAAAACCATTTGATTTGTTGGCGGAAAGAACAATCGGCTACAAAGTAGATGGAGTAGAACCTGTTGGAATTGAAGGTGCCTTTGATAAACATTTGAAAGGAGTAAGTGGGGTTCGTTTGGTACAACGTATATCCGGTAACGTTTGGAAACCGCTAAACGATGAAAATGAAATTGAACCTCGTGACGGTAATGATATTGTAACTACCATAGATCTTAATTTGCAGGATGTAGCTGAAAATTCTTTAAACAATTATCTCAGTCTGAATAATGCCGATAAGGGTTGTGCCATTTTGATGGAGGTCGAAACAGGTCAAGTGATGGCTATTGCCAATCTAAAACGCGGTGAAGATGGTTTTTACAGAGAGCAATTCAATTTTGGAGTTGGTGAAAGTACAGAACCGGGATCCACTTTTAAACTCGCTTCATTAATGGCATTAATGGAAGATGGTTATGCCGATTTGGATGACTCTGTCGACACACAGGGTGGAGCCGTTAGATATGCCAATCGTATCATGAAAGATTCTCACGAAGGTGGCTATGGTAAAATATCGCTGCAACATGTTTTTGAGTTGAGTTCAAATGTGGGTGTTTCAAAAATGATCCAAAAATATTATGCTAAAAATCCACAGTCATTCGTGGATAGGGTTCGTAGTTTTGGAATTGGCTCAAAACTAGGATTGCAAATATCCGGTGAAGGGTCTCCTCTAATAAAGAATACCGATGATAAATATTGGTCGAAAGTAACGCTTCCTTATATGTCGATTGGTTATGAGTGTTCCTTAACACCTTTGCAAATTCTCACCTTTTACAATGCTGTGGCTAACAATGGCAGAATGGTAAAACCATTGTTCGTAAAGGAAATCAGAAACAAGGGGCATCTGGTGCAAGAATTTAAAACTACTATTATCAAGGATAGTATTGCATCACCTTCAACAATTGCGAAGGCCCATATTATGCTCGAAGGAGTTGTAGAAAGAGGAACAGCTATGAACCTCAAGCACGCACAATTTAAAATAGCAGGTAAAACCGGAACGGCACAGATTGCCAATGCAAGAGAAGGATACAAGAATGGGAAAATTCGTTACCAGGCTTCTTTTGTGGGATACTTCCCTGCCGATAACCCTAAATATAGTTGCATTGTAGTAGTATATGCTCCAAATGGAAATCAATATTATGCTGCTCAGGTTGCCGGTCCAATTTTTAAGGAGATTGCCGATAAAGTTTATGCTAACAAACTGGAACTGCATAAAGAACTGAAATACGAAGAGACACTTACCGACAATCTTCCTAAAACAAAAACAGGACAATACAGTCAAACAGAGAAAGTAATTAAGACGTTGAAGATCCCTGCTAATCTTCCTGCCGGACAAGATCGCTGGATAGCGGCTGCTTCAAGTACTGATGCGGTTGAATTTAAAGGAATTCAATTTCGTCACGACCAAGTTCCAAATGTAGTTGGGATGGGTTTGCGTGACGCTATTTATTTATTAGAGAGCAAAGGATTTCAAGTTAGGATAATAGGAAGTGGAACAGTTTTAAAACAATCTATTGCTGCCGGATCTCAGATTCAAAGAGGAGCAGAAATTATTATACAGTTAGGTTAATGAAACAGCTAAAAGAAATTTTATATAAAGCAGGACTTTTGGAAGTGATAGGTTCCACTTCTACAGAAGTACTTTCGGTTGTTTTTAATTCTAATGAAATTAATAAAGGAAGTTTATTCGTAGCTGTTAAAGGCACTAATGTGGATGGACATGCCTTTATTTTAAAAGCTGTTGAGGATGGTGCCACTGCAATTGTATGCGAAGAATTTCCTAAAACAATTCGTCAGGGAGTTACTTATGCAAGAGTCGCCAACAGCGCTATAGCACTTTCGATTATAGCAGCTAACTTTTTCGATAACCCATCTGAAAAACTAAAACTAATTGGCATAACCGGCACCAATGGTAAAACTACCACTGCAACACTGTTATTTCATCTTTTTAGAAGATTGGGTTTCAGGAGTGGTTTGCTTTCAACAGTACAAAATCAGATAAATGAAGAGGTAATTGCTGCAACACATACGACGCCAGATCCTGTTAAATTAAATAGTTTGTTGTCGTTAATGGTGAGAGAGAATTGTGAGTATTGCTTTATGGAAGTTAGTTCACACGCAGTTGCTCAGCACAGGATAACCGGTTTGCAATTTAAGGGTGGATTATTCACAAACATTACGCACGATCATCTTGATTATCACAAAACATTTGATGAATATATAAAAGCGAAGAAAGGATTTTTTGATCAGTTGGGTGAAGATGCATTTGCGATTTATAATGGCGATGATAAGAATGGAAAAATAATGGTTCAGAATTGTAGAGCTATTAAAAAATCTTTCGGCTTAAAATCAATGGCCGATTTTAAATGTAAGGTGATGGAAAATAGCCTTGCCGGCCTTATGCTCAATATTGAAGGTAACGAAGTGTTGTGCAAACTGATTGGTAGTTTTAATGCCTACAATATAATTGGAGTATATGCAGTGGCCGTTATGCTTGGGCAAGATAAACTGGACGTTTTAACAGGCATCAGTAGTCTTGATGCTGTCGAAGGAAGGTTTGAATATATTATTTCAGGCAACCACGTAATTGGAATTATTGATTATGCACATACACCTGATGCACTACAAAATGTGCTCAATACCATTCGTGATATAAGAACAGGAAACGAAAAAGTGATTACTATAGTTGGATGTGGAGGCGATAGGGATGCAGCAAAACGACCACTTATGGCCAGAATTGCCTGTGAGATGAGCGACAAAGTAATATTCACCTCTGATAATCCGAGGTCGGAAGATCCCGAAGTCATCATTGATGAAATGAAAGCAGGCGTGCCGGCTCAATATGTCCGTAAAACATTATCGGTAACCGATCGGAAGGAAGCCTTGAAGGCTGCATGCAGTATGGCTTCGTCCGGTGATATAATTCTTGTTGCAGGAAAAGGACACGAAAAATACCAGGAGATTAAAGGAGTGAAACACCCTTTCGATGATCGACAAGTGTTGGAAGATTCATTCAGAATATTTGAAAACTGATGCTATACTACCTATTTGAATACCTCGATAAAGCATTTGACCTTCCCGGCGCAGGGTTGTTCAGGTACTTGTCCTTTCGCGCTTCTCTTGCAATTATTATTTCACTTTTTATAACCCTTATTCTTGGAAAGGGAATTATAAGAATGTTGTTGAATAAACAAGTTGGAGAAACTATAAGAGATTTGGGATTAGAAGGTCAGGCAAAGAAGAAAGGAACACCTACCATGGGAGGACTCATTATTTTAGCAGCAATCCTTATTCCTGTTTTGTTGCTGACTAAATTGAATAATATATATGTGATATTAATGACTGTAACCACTATTTGGTTAGGTATAATTGGATTCATTGACGATTATATTAAAGTCTTTAAAAAAGATAAGGAGGGGCTGGCAGGAAAATTTAAAATAATTGGTCAGGTAGGTTTGGGAATTATTGTTGGTTCTGTTTTGTATTTTAATAATGAGGTGGTGGTGCGTGAAAAAAATGAGGGCAAACCAATTACAATGAAGAATCAGAGTACCATTATTGACGAGATACGCGCGAATGAAAATTCTTTGTACTCAGCCACCAATGTAAAATCAACTGCAACCACTATTCCATTCACAAAAAACAATGAATTCAACTACACCGAATTAGTTTCATGGATGGGCGTTGGTTTTGAAAAATATACTTGGATAGTGTACATGTTGGTGGTAATTCTGATTGTAACTGCCGTGAGTAATGGAGCTAATATTACTGATGGAATTGATGGTTTGGCAACAGGTACCTCAGCCATAATTGGAGTTACCTTGGCAATTTTCGCTTATGTATCAGGTAATACCGTTTTCGCAAACTACTTAAACATTATGTACATACCTAACGCAGGAGAACTCATGGTGTTCA
>JBBQVM010000001.1:0-57236 GCA_038211525.1 Bacteroidia bacterium | reverse complement strand
TTGTACTAAAGAAAACGAAAAGTTAACGATTCGAAATTTACTTACAATGAGTTCCGGCTTGAATTGGGATGAAGGGTACGCCAGTTTGTTCGGCGAAGTGACCCGCGCCTACTATGGCACCGACCTCCGTAAACAGATGCTGGCGCTTAAAGTAGTTAATGAGCCCGGTAAAGATTGGAATTATATGAGTGCTAATACACAGCTGTTAGCATTTATTTTACAAAAAGCCACATGCACAACCGTTAGTGAGTATGCTTCTCAAAAATTATGGATACCGATCCAGGCTGAAAACAACGCCCAATGGAGTCTCGACCATAAAGATGGAAACGAAAAGGCTTACTGCTGCTTTTATTCTAACGCCCGCGATTTTGCCCGTATCGGAAAATTGTTTTTGCAAAAGGGAAAATGGAATGGTAAACAAATTGTTTCTGAAGATTATGTAAATGCAGCCATCACACCTGCAGCCCTCTCCGACAACGGACATCCCAATTCCATTTACGGGTATCAATGGTGGCTTACTGAATATCAAGGAAAGAAAATATTTTATGCCAGAGGTATCCTCGGACAATATATTTTTGTGATTCCCGATCTAAATATTATTTTTGTGAGACTGGGACATGAACGAGGGGAGAAGGATACTTCAGGTGAATTATTGGATGTGCCGGTCTATTTAGAGCAGGTTGTTAAAATGTATGGAAATTAAGGAGCGTTTTATAAAACAAATTGGATCCTATTACGTATTATATTTAAAGCTAAATACACATGTTAAAAGATATTCCCGAGTTACGTGTTGAAGATATCGCCCTCGCTATAGTTCCCGATTTGGGTGAAGATCCCGAACCAAATGAATTTACCGTGTGGGATGTGTTTTTGATCAATCTGAAAAAACAACCCATTCATCAGGTATTGGTGAGCTCTACCGGCTATGGTTCTATTCAGGGTGAAGAAGTAAAGACTGCCACTCTTCGTCATTTTATTGAAGAAGTGGAGCCCATGAGCGCAGCCCTGGTGGAGCCTATCGACAGCCAGGTATTCGGACTCAATAACGAATTCTGGGTAAGCTTTTACGTCGGCAAAACTATCTACGATAAAAAATACCTCTTCCTCCCCGAAAGCATCATGGTGGATAATTTTTCCCACATACCGGTTTTAAACAAGACTGGGGTTATGATAAAGTAATGTTTTTCATAATAACTTTCGTTTAAATTGATACGGATTTCGGATTTTTACGGATTACGGATAGATCTGATTTAGGATAAGGGCTTGTTTTTAAAACATTGTTTGATAGCTGAAGATTTTTAGATATTTTATTTCTGGAATAATTTTTTTTATTAAAATATTTATTTATTTTTGTATCAAATTATTCACTTTTTAACATTTTTCATTTTTATGAAATCCTCAATTTTATTTCCTGATCTCACGCATCAAATTATCAAATGTGCCTTTAATGTTCATAATGAATTGGGAGGTGGGTTGCCGGAAAGAATCTATCAAAAAGCACTTGCGATTGAGTTTTTATCTCAAAAATTGATATTTAAGGAACAAATGTTCTCAAAAATTTCATATCACGGCAAGACTATCCAACGCAATTTTTCAGATTTTATCATAGAAGATTTAGTGATAGTTGAGTTAAAAAGCACTTTTAAAATTATACCGGCCGACTATGCACAAACAAAAAAATACCTCATCAGTTTAGATAAACAATTAGGCCTTCTTTTGCATTTCGGCATTTACCAACTTACCCACAAAAGAGTCTTAAATATTTACTAACCCCCTCCGTAATCCGTATCTTATAAACTGGAACCCCATTGCAAATAGAAAATCCCCATCCGTAATCCGTAAAAATCCGTAATCCGTATCTTATTACCTGAATTCCCATCGCAAATCAAAAACTCAATCCGTAATCCGTAAAAATCCGTAATCCGTATCTTATAAACGAAATTCCCATCGCAAATCAAAAACTCAATCCGTAATCCGTAAAAATCCGTAATCCGTATCTTATTAACAGAAATCTCTTCGTAAAACCCCATCCGTAATCCGTATCAACACAACGAAATTCCAATCGCAAATCAAAAACTCAATCCGTAATCCGTAAAAATCCGTAATCCGTATCTTATTAACTGAAATCTCTTCGTAAAACCCCATCCGTAATCCGTATCAACACAACGAAATTCCAATCGCAAATCAAAAACTCAATCCCATGAATCTACCACAAATCCTTTTTCTCGACATCGAAACCGTTCCACAATTTCCAACCTATAATGATTGTCCCGATGAGTTGAAGGCATTATGGGAACACAAGGCGCTTCATCTTAAAAAGGCCGAAACCGAAACCGCCGGTGATATTTATTCTCGGGCGGGCATCTACGCTGAGTTCGGAAGAATTATATGTATCTCCACCGGATTTATTTCTACTAACAATGGAGTGAATGAACTTCGGGTAAAATCCTTTTTCGGACATGATGAAAAAATAGTACTTACTAAATTTAGTGATTTACTCAATAAATCCTTTGCAACATCCGATTGCAAATTATGTGCTCACAATGGTCGCGAATTTGATTTCCCTTACATTGCACGTCGTATGGTTATTAATAAAGTGCAACTTCCTGTATTACTCGATACTGCCGGTAAAAAGCCTTGGGAAGTGAATCACCTGGATACAATGGAGATGTGGAAATTTGGCGATTTTAAAAGCTATACTCCTCTGACTTTGCTCGCTTACAGTCTTGGCATCCCTTCTCCTAAAGATGATATTGATGGAAGTATGGTTTGGTCGGTTTATTGGAAAGACAACGACCTTAACCGAATTGTAACCTATTGCGAAAAAGATGTGGAGGCATTGACCAATGTTTATTTGCGAATGAAAGGCAAAGAAATTATACGCAGAGAAAACATTTTAAAAATAAAATAAATATTAATTTTTGGTAAAATGTTTTTTTACATTTTGATAATCGAGATAATATAATAGTTTTATGGAAATACTATTTGATTGCGGATCGTTTATTACTTTCTTGAAATTTTCATTGTACGTAGGAGTTTTTGTTATTTGTGCTTCATCACTCTCAATTGCATTCTTATAAACAATAGATAAATTACTTCCCGGAGCAAATTGCCACGAATAAACAAAATCAATATTAAAGGCATTATAATTAAAATCGTTATTAGTAGCATAGATGTAGTTATCTTCAAAACCTCCATCCTGCTGTAAATCCAGGTATTTACGATACCTCCCGGTAACCCAGTAATGCCGTGCATTTACGCTGATAAACATATCATTTTTGAAAAGATAAATAGCATTTATTTCATTAGTATATGTATTGAGCTTACGTAAACCATAAATCACTTCATCATTATTAATAATATCCACCCAGCCTAAATTATAAGGATCAATTCCGAAATAGGAAATTAATTTAACTGTTAACTTATCACTGATGCGATATCGTAAAGTAGCATTTATATTATAGCCCTCCGAAACAAACTGATCAATAAAATTACTCATGTTTAAATTTAAATCTAAAGCAACCGCTTTCCTGTAATCACTGCTGATTCCAATAAAGCTGTAATAATACTTGGGTGAAATACTATACCTGCCCTCAATACGTGGTTCGAAATAATCGTAAGTATAATCGGGAGTAAAGCCTCCCCCGAAAAATAAACTGTTATAATTTAAAAATGTCCCGAAAAAATTTAAGTTTACTTCATTTATTACAGGTTTTCCCGTTTGGAAATGAGTAGCATAAGTGTAATTAAAGTTATTGTATGAATTTCTTAGAAATTTCCAGGGTTGATTTAAATTATGTTTCACATAAAATTCGTAAACAATTTTGTTATTGATCACTTGATAACCTAAATCACTGGTGTAATAATTATTATCATAAACAGAGCGAGCTCCTCCATATTCAAAGGTGCCACCAAGTTTCTTTAAACCTAATCCATAATTATAACCCAGCGTATTAGTATATTCCCCGTTTGGGGCTCCTGCTACTCTATTAAATTGCTGGCTTAATGCACCCTGTCCCTCAAAAGCAAAGGTGTTCTTTTTATTACTTAAACTGAATCCGGAACCGGTTACGTTGGCATCGTTATATTGTTTATTACGAATTACATTTGTATTTATAACATAAAAATTGCTATTGTTTTTCATCTGTTGATCCACAACAAATACATTGTAGTTGGTAGTTGGTTCTGTAAGTATTTTGCGGGAATTTCCTGCTGAATCGCTAACTATTGCATAAGTGTTATCAGTTATAGCGTTAAAAATTCCTACGCCCATACCGTGATCCGTTCTGCCCGATAACTTTATTGCGTTCAATAGTTTTGCTTTTGATGGATTATCTTTAATATATTCACCTGAATTCAATTGTGAATCTACATCATAAAAACCAGTAGGTAACTTTCCAATACGTCTCGAATAAAATAATTGATGCTTATCAAATAACTCTACACTCTCTTTAAAGAAAGCTCTGTTTTCATCGTATGTTACTTCTCTGTAACTTAAATTTTTTACCTTGTCATCTGATTGTACCTGCCCGAAATCGGGAAGAAGTGTCATGTCAATGGTGAATCGTTCATCAATACCATATTTCACATCCGCGCCAGCGTTATAAGAAAATGAATTACTGTAATTGGTATGTCCATCGTTATCGATTACCGGCGACGATTCTAAATAAGATGATAAGTAGGGGGTGAATGAAAGTCGTAAAGGCGCAGTAACATTATTTATTCCCTTCAAAGTCCCCCAATAAATCTGTGAATTGTTTGTTTTACTGGGAGTCTTCGCCCATTGTGTAAATTCACGAGTGCGACGCACATATCTGTTCACCTGGAATGCCCACAGTTGCTCGCTTTTTTTAGGAAATCTGATCGCTGAATAGGGGATTTTCATTTCTACTACCCACCCCTTGTCAGTAATTTTTACTTCACTCTCCCAAACGGCATCATAGGTGTAATCAGATACCTTGTGATCAAATTGCACTCCGGAAGCAAAAACACCAAAAAAGTATGCATCCTGGCGGGTGTTATAGGGATCCAAACAGATTCTGAAATAATCGGCATTAATATCTTCCGCATCCCGGGCACCAAGTTCCTTTAAAATCGAATCAGGACTCGAATCGTACAAAATTGCTCCTACATAAATGGCATCATCATTAAATAGTATCCTAACTTCAGCAGGGTGATCAGGTGAAGTACCTTCGTTAGGTAAATATTGAAAAAAATCGTTCATCATAGGCGCAAGTTGCCACGAAGGTTCGTCAAGAATCCCATCTATCTTAATAGCCGATTCAGCCCGTAAAGTAGTGTAGGTTTTTAGGCTATCCTGACTTCTTGCTTCAAAAGTCAATACTATCAAAAGTGCTCCGAAAAGGTAAGAAAGGAACTTGATATGATTCATCTATAAAATCTTTTTACAAATCTAATGGAATATAGTTCAGCTAAATCGTTGAAATGCAACTTGCTACATTAAAATGTGGGTCTTTTCTTTTTTGAGTTGAATTTAAGGGTGTAACTTTTTGACAATCTTAATCATCTTAGTTAGGTATCCTAAACTCACTCAACTATGAAAACTTTAAAATTTAACAATCGACTCAAAACTAAATTATTTATTTCATTTCTAATGTTTTTTTCGATGGCTTTTTTTCCACAATTTGGAAATGCAAATTCTGCCACCTTTACCGAGCAAAGATCTGTCAAGGGGTTTCATGAAATTGAAATTGGAGGTTCCTTCACAATTATTTTGGTCCAGGGAACTACTGAAGGTGTGAAATTGGAAACGGAAACTGAAACCATGAAGCATGTTGTGACTAAAGTGGAGGGGCAAACTTTGAAGATTTATTATGATGAAAAGTACAGCTCTCATGAAACTATCGTGGTTACTATCAACTTTATCGATTTAAATTCTTTGGATTGTTCAGGAAGTTCCGATTTATCGTCACAAGGAAAATTGAAGTTTACCAAATTTGAATTGGAGTCGGGTGGGGCCTCAAAAGTAAACCTGAATCTCTCGGCCGATAAACTAAATGTTAGCATTAGTGGATCCGGTAGTTTTACTTTATCAGGAAGTTCTAAAGATGTTGATCTGGACATTTCCGGAAGCGGAAAATTTTCGGCATCAACGCTGAACGCTGAAAATTATGATATAGATATTTCCGGTTCAGGAAACGCTGAAGTAGCCGCTGCAAATACTCTTAAGGTGGCAGTTTCCGGCTCAGGAAAAGTGAGATACTTAGGTAATCCTGAAGTTAAAAAACTTATTTCAGGATCGGGTTCAGTAATGAAAATGTAAAAAGAATGCGCTGAAAGAAAATGAATTTAGATCTTTTCTTTCAGCGCATTTTTTTAGTGAGTAAATCTAATTCACTTTATTAATTAATCTTTTTTCAGAACATCAATTAGTTCATCTAAATTGGGCGACAAAATTACTTCTATTCTTCTGTTTTTCTTTCTTGCTGCTGGCGTGTTGGCAGTATCAATAGGAACGTATTCCCCTCTCCCGGCCGGAGTCAATCTCTTTGGATCGATGTTCGATGACTTAGTAAGAATTCTTACTACAGAAGTGGCTCTTAAAACACTCAAATCCCAATTATCTTTTATAGCTCCCCCTTTAATGGGTACGTTATCGGTGTGTCCCTCAATAAGTACATTAATATCTACATTTTTGGCCAAAACATTCGATAATTGACTCAACGCTTCAGCACCTTTTGGGTCAACTATAATACTTCCGGATGCAAACAATAATTGCTCTTCCAGCGATACATATACTTTGCCATTACGTTGTTCAATAGTTAATCCCTTATTATTGAACCCCATTAAGGCGTTTGTAACATTTTCTTTTAACAATTTAACTTCGTTATCCTTATTTGTTAATATTTGTTGAAGTTCGTCCACTTTGGCTTCTCTCAATTTGAGCTTGTCATTTAACTCAGCAAGATATTTTTCACGCACCTTCAGTGAATCTTCCTTTCTCAAAAGTTCCTCCTGAGTCATTTGAAGTTGATTAATTATCTTTTTTGTTTCACCTTGGTTGGATGCCAATAATTTATCATTATTTGCAACTAACTTATCGTACGAAGAAGTTAATTCATTGTAAAGTTGCGTAAGTCTCCTGTTGCCTGTTCCCAAGGTCGATGTATCTGTCCGCAAATAAGTCATTTCGCGTTCCATCTCCGTTTTCTTAATAGCATTTTCTTCTAATTGCGTTTGCATGGCCAATTGCTCTGTTTTTATGCGAGCGTTTTCTTCTTCACATTTTAGCTTTGCAGTTTTAGTCTCATCAAACATTCGTGATGGAACACATGAAGTAGCCAGCATTCCCGTTAATAGCAGGATGCCGGAAAGTTTATTGAATAGTTTCATAGCTGTATTTAGTTTCACTGATATAAATTGTTTTAATGAAATAATGCGGTTTAGAACCTGCTTAAAGTTGAACTGAACCTTCAACAAGAGGTTTTTCATCCTGCAAAAGTGGTAAAACTTTAATTAAAATAGAGGGAAATTTCATGGATTTTATACTTTTGGGCTTCCGGATAATAAAAACAGACCTTTAATGTATAAATTAAGCTGCATTTATCGTCCAAGGTAGGAAATTTATCACCAATCTACAGTAACTTTAAAGAATTTTATGCTATTTAATTCATTTGAATTTCTTATTTTTTTTATTTTAGTTACCTCACTTTATTTTGTGATACCTCATAATTACAGATGGGCGCTATTGCTAGCTGCAAGCTGCATTTTTTATATGTTCTTTATTCCGGTGTATATTTTTATACTCTTCTTTACCATCATCATCGATTATATAGCAGGAATACTCATTGAAAATGCCCAAGGACTGCGTCGAAAACAGTTCCTTTGGATGAGCCTGATTGCTAATGTTGGTGTATTGGCAATATTTAAATATTATAATTTTTTGAATACTAATTTTACTGAAATGTTTTCATGGATGGGAACAACTAATCCAATTCCCTACCTGAATATAATTTTGCCAATAGGACTCTCTTTTCACACTTTTCAAGCAATGAGTTATACTATTGAAGTTTATCGAGGCAATCAGGCTGCTGAGCGACATTTTGGAATTTATTCCTTGTATGTGATGTTCTATCCACAATTAGTTGCAGGGCCTATTGAACGACCTCAAAACCTCTTGCAACAATTTCGGACCAAACACTATTTTGAATACAACAGAGTTGCCAATGGCTTGAAATTAATGGCCTGGGGTCTCTTTAAAAAAGCGGTAATTGCCGACCGCCTTTCACTCATGGTAGACACCGTTTATAGCGATCCTTCCAATCATTATGGAATTGCAGTAATTCTTGCTACCGTGTTTTTTGCTTTCCAGATTTATTGCGATTTTTCAGGCTATTCCGACATGGCTATTGGATCTGCGCAAGTGATGGGATTTAAGTTAATGACCAACTTTAATCGCCCCTATTTTTCAAAAACGATTTCAGAATTTTGGAAAAGATGGCACATCTCCCTTTCCACCTGGTTTAAAGATTACCTCTACATCCCGCTAGGCGGAAATAAAGTAGCAAAATCGCGTTGGTACTTTAATCTTTTCATCACATTTATGATCAGTGGATTGTGGCATGGTGCCAATTGGACATTCATTATTTGGGGTGCCCTTCACGGGGGATACCTGGTTTTTGCCATTGTGACTCGAAACTTCAGAGAAAATTTTAACAAATCTATTGGCCTCACCAAAAATTTGGCGATCTATAAATGGACTCAATCGTTCCTGGTATTCGTATTGGTTTGCTTTGCTTGGATATTTTTTAGAGCCGCTAATATTCACGACGCTTACACACTAATTGTAAATTCAACGGTCATAAATTTCTCTCAGTTTAATATTAATATTTTAGGAGACAACCACTATGAGTTGTTTATGGGGATGTTTCTGATTGTAGCTTTGCTCGTAATTGAATGGACCAAACGAGGAAGGCAAATGAGAGAATTTATTACTACTAAACCTTTTTATGTTCGCTGGAGTTTGTATTGTATATTAATATTAATGATTATAAATTTTGGCGTTTTTGGTGGGAACAATTTTATTTATTTTCAATTTTAAATATAAATGGAAATAAAAAAATTTATTATCAGAGCAACTTGTATCACAGCATTAGTATTCTGCCTGAGCCTGATACTTCATTTTGCCATTTACCCCACCTTGCATTTAACGCCCTGGTCGTGGGGATCTGAAGTTATTGATCAAAAGAAAATTAGACTTCAACAAACCGGTTCCCTTTATAATAATGTGATCATTGGATCGAGTCGGGTATATCGGCAAATTGATCCCGTCTTGCTCGATTCTCTAATGGGTAATGAATCCGGAATCAAATCATTTAATTTTGGAACTAACTGGCTTTTCGCGCCTGAATCATTTTATGTTTATGATCATGTGGTTCAGCAAGAGCAACCAAAAATGAAGTACGTTATTATGGAACTCTCTAAAATACGTTCCACCGATTATGAAAATTTGCATACTACAAGATTAAAATACTGGAATACCTTTAACTATTTTAAATTTGCTACTGCCGCTATTGCGGGATCTAACTTTGCCATTCATGAAAAAATTGCCGTTTTTCTTGGTCATTTTATGAGTTATATCGACAAATTAATTAATCTTGGATACGTAACGGAGGCGTTTAATTTTAACGCCAATATCTATAAATATACTTCTTTGCCCGATTTGGGGCCATTAAAAAGTGGATTCGTTACCTTGATTGCCGAACCGACATTTCAAAATCCCGATCCTGAAGAAAATGCACCCCAAAGAAATCGCAAATTTTTAAGTGATACTTCCGTTGTTACTAAACGAAAAAAAATTAGTGAAAAGCAATTTACAAGGTTTGAAAAAAATCCTGAGTTGCTGAATAAATACAACAAATATTATGCATCCTATTTGAATAAAATGATTGATGATGCTAAATCAAAAGGAATCTACCTGATTTTCATAATGTCACCTCGCGTCGATGGTAATCAGTACACCGAAATTATTCCGCTCTTCTACCACATCTATCCCGATCACCGAATTGAAATGTCGGATTCCAGAAAGTACCCTGAGTTGTATTTGGCAGCTAACTCTTTTGATGAGACCCACCTAAATGAAAAAGGTGCTAAAGTTTATACTGGAATATTAGCTGATAACCTTAAAAAGCTTCTTAAATATAAATGAATTGCCGGGAGTAATTTGGAGTGCATTTTTATGCATTTATGAAATAAGATTCAGTATATTTATGGTTAAATTCAAAATTCATCCCTTTTGGAAACGAAATTGGGTTTTTTAACGTTAAAGAGGTTTGAATTTAGTAGTCGTCGCACCTTAATTCCATAGTCTATGAATCTTCTGAGTGTCAATTGGATAACCGAGAAACATATTGATTTTGAATACAAAAAGTACCTTTTGTTAGGCTATCTCCAAAAAGTAAGTGAAAACTTTACCGAATCTAAACTCTATCCCTCTCTTGGCGAATTAGTGAGCCATTATCGAAATGTAGTGGCGTTGAGAGATAATAAAAAGAACCTTTACGAGAGTTTTCCCGAACGTCTCACCGGTGCCGATTTGTCTGGATTTAAAATGATCTACCAAAAAATGCTTAGTGACGACCAGGTCATGCAGGAAATTGAAAGTATTCTGGAATTTTCTATCCCGCAATTTGAGAAATATATTGCTGAAGGCCGTGCTATCTACGATTTTATCGAATCAAAAATGAGTATCGCTCCGGTAGGTATTCTCCCTTTGCATGCTGATGAGGGATACCTATTACTCAAATACGCTCCCGAAGGGAATACCCTTGTTTACGAATACCAGATTACGATTTTTGAAAGCCCGGGTGAAAAATACCGTGGAATCTCTACCCAATATCTCTGCTCGTATTCCCAATCTATTCACAACACTTTCGAAAATATTAAGTTAGAGCTTATTCGTTATCATCGCAAATTGCCCAATCCTGCCACTTATATTATTGAATCCGATTTGCAAGTTCCTTTACAGGAAACCCTTCTGCCACTGGCTAAACGTACTTTAGTAAAATACGTGGCTTCGCAAAGTTCTAATTAAAAACGTTAACCTTTCGGTGATGCTTTTTAGCATTGGACCCACTTTAGTCCTTTCAAATCCTTCTTTTTCCTTATTTTCACATCCTTTAAATAATTTCGGGCACCTGAAAGGGTTATATATTCGTTGCAAAAAGTTTACTTTCCGGTTTGATTCTCAAAACTTACATACTGTCCCTCGTTTTTGCTGTTTTCATCGCCCTCCCGGCATGGGCGCAAGTAGAAGGTAATGCCCGTCAAAGGTTAATTTCAACTGCTAACGATACCATTCAGGTGGATACCCTGAGCCTTATTCCCGGCTCCGTCTCTTTTTTTCTGCCTTCAGGCTCGCCTTTCCCTATTAATCAATCACTGTTGGTGAATGAAGCAGCAGGTCGGTTGATTATTTTGCATACTCAAAATCCGCCCTTACCCGATTCGCTGATAATGGTCTACAAAGTGTTTCCTCTTTTACTTTCTAAAACATATCGTAAACGCGATAGAGGTGTTATTGAAAAGACTTATTCCGGATTGTACAACCCATTTTCTTATGAAGATCAGGATGGCGATAATAATATTTTTAAGTTGGAGGGATTACAACGTAACGGAAATATTTCTCGTGGAGTAAGTTTTGGAAATAATCAGGATGTAGTAGTGAACTCCAGTTTTAATTTGCAGCTCTCCGGTAAATTGAATGATGATGTTGAAATTCTTGCAGCTATTACTGATAATAATATCCCGGTGCAACCGGAAGGTAATACCCAACAAATTCAGGATTTCGACAAAGTATTTATTCAACTATCGAAAAATAAAAATAAATTACTCGTAGGTGATTTCGAATTGAAACGACCAGAAAGTTATTTCATGAATTTTTTTAAGAAAGGCCAAGGAGGAGTTTTTTCCACGGAATACCTTCCTGGAACACGTAAAGATCAGGTGATGCGAACTACTGTGAGTGGCGCCATCTCAAAAGGAAAATATGCCCGCAATGTTTTCGATGGTCTCGAAGCAAATCAAGGTCCCTATAAGCTTATCGGCTCCGAAAATGAATCCTTTATTGTTGTTCTTTCGGGAACGGAAAAAGTGTATATCGATGGAATGCCTATGACGCGTGGCGAACAATTTGATTATACCATCGATTACAATACCGCTGAAGTAAAATTCACTACCAAACGACCAATCACTAAAGATAAACGTATCGTTGTTGAATTTCAGTATTCCGATAAAAATTACAGTCGTACCTTCCTCTATCTTAACCAAGAATATGAAGACCCGCGGTTAAAAGTGAAACTTAATATTTTTTCTGAACAGGATGCAAAAAATCAACCACTCCTGCAGGACCTGAATGAATCTCAAAAAATTCTGCTCGCATCTGTAGGTGATAGTTTGCAAAATGCTCTTTATCCCAACATCGATAGTGTTGCGTTTAATTCTACTGAAGTTTTGTATGCAAAAATGGATTCTGTAGGTTTTCCAATTTACATTTATTCAACCGATTCAACTGTCGCTTTTTACCGTCTTGGTTTTAGTTTTGTGGGAGTTAATAAGGGGAATTATGTACCGGTAGCTGCAAGTGCTAATGGGCGTGTGTTTCAATGGGTGCTGCCTATCAATGGCATCCCGCAAGGATCCTATGAACCCGTTGTACTACTGGTAACACCTAAAAAGCAACAACTCTATACCCTGGGTGCCGAATATAAATTGTCGGAAACCGGAAAAGTGTTTTTTGAAGCAGCCTATTCCAAATACGATGTCAATCTTTTTTCTAAAAAAGATAAGGCTAACGACCCCGGCTATGCCCTGGCAGGAGGAATAGAAAAAAAATATAAAATCTCACGCGATTCTTTAAATGGCTGGAGGTTAACATCAACCTTGCGATTAGAACATGTAGATAAGCAATTTAGACCTATTGAAAATTATTGGACCACTGAATTTAGCCGGGATTGGAATCTTAGTCAGAATTTAACACCTTCTGATGAAAATGCTGCCGGCCTTGCACTCGCTTTTTTAAAACCGGGACAAAAAATAGGTTATCAGTTCAAAACATTTCTGAAAGGAAACGATTATACGGGTATCATGAATGCGTTGAATTCAAGAGTGGTGGTTCATAAATTTGTGGTGGCGGTTGATGGTAGTTATTTATATAGTACCGGACCAACAGTAAGAACCAATTTTTTACGCTCCTCTTCAGATCTGTCCCGTCCTCTCGGTAATTTTATTCTAGGAGCTCATTATGATCAGGAACGAAACCGTTTTATAAATGCATTAACAGATTCACTTTCGCCAAATAGTTATTCCTTTGATGCCGGGAAATTTTATGTAACCTCGTCGGATACCTCTAAAATAAGATTCAGGTTTGATGTATCGCGCCGCTTTGATTACCTTGCCACTTACAATTACTTCAGAAAAACTACCGCTGCCGATGAGGCTTCAGGAAGAATTGATTTTTTGGGAAATCCAAAAAGCCGATTGTCACTTTCTGCAAATTATAGAAATTTGGTAATTGCCGACACCGTTTTATCTTCACAAAAACCCGAAGAGTCCCTATTGAATAGAATAGAATATACCGCCGTAATTCTAAAGGGATTTATTTCATCTAATACTTTTTATGAAGCTGGCACCGGGCAAGAACTTAAACGGGAATATGCATTTTTGGAAGTTGCACCCGGAACAGGTGTGTACACCTACGCCGGCGATTATAATGGCAATGGAGTGAAAGATATTGATGAATTTGAAATTGCCGCTTTTCAGGATCAGGCTAATTTTATTAAAATCTTTTTGCCAACCAATGAATATGTGAAAACTAGAACCAATCAGTTTAACCAAGTGCTTACCATTAATCCTGCTGCCTATTTTCAGAAACAAGAAGGATGGCAAAAAATGATTGGTAAATTCTCCAACCAAACTTCCTATCGAGTGGATAATAAATTATTGGAAAAAGATCTTTTAAAAGCACTTAATCCTTTTCAAAATAATATTGCTGATAGTATTTTGATTACTACCAATGCTGCATTCCGAAATACACTTTCATTTAATCGCAGCAGTACCGTCTTTGGTTTAGATGTTACCTGGCAAGATAATCGCAACAAAGCAATTCTAACTAATGGATTTGAAAGTAGAATTCTTCAAAGCTTGGTAAATAATATACGCTGGAACATTACAAGGGTATATAGCATCACGGCAAATAGCGAAAATGGATTTAAATCGAATCGCTCTGAATTTTCTTCATCTCGTGATTATAAAATTCAATTTAATTCGGTTGAACCCAAGTTTAGCATTCAACCCGGGATCTCCTTTCGCAGCACCTTCATTTATAAATATGTGATTAAAACCAATATTCTTAGTGAACAAAATGAAAAAACGGAACAAAATACTTTTGGTGTTGAGTTAAAATATAGTAGTGTAAAACAGGGCGTATTTACTGCTAAGTTTAACCTGATTCAAATTGCTTATAATGCCTCCGAAAATACCGCTATCGCCTATGAAATGTTGGAAGGGTTAAAGCCCGGACGAAATTATACCTGGGGACTGTCGTTGCAAAAAACATTATCGAATAGCATTCAGGTCAACCTGAATTATGAGGGTAGAAAACCAACCGGAACTAAAGTAATCCATACCGGAGGCGTGCAAGCCCGGGCATTTTTCTAAAATAAATTACTTCAATGTTAATCCCGTAGAGCCAATTAAACTGCCATCAACATAAACTTCAATGGTGTATTTTCCTTTGGTATATTGCGATCCTTTCGTCCAGTACAAACAAAGTTCAGTCTCTTTATTATCGTACTCAAACGATTCTTTCGTGGTGTAAAGTGTAGCCTGGTTGTTGTAAAAAAATGTTTCCGAACTGGTCGACATTACTGCTCCGTCCGGACTGAGCACTCGCAGGTATGCGTCCTTCGTTCCTCTATCAACAATGAGGTTTTCCAAAACAGTAAAACAGGTTCTTATTTTATCAACCGATGACGCTCGCGTTGTTTCTGATTCTTTTCCGCTGGAGCGATATTTAACCCCTGTTGCTTTTACATCAGTAGTTTTTAAAATGGAACCAATTGCAACTTTATTGGCGAGCATAGTATTCTCTTGTGTCAGATTCTGAACCTTCCCTCGTTCAGAAACAAGACTCGTATTCAAATTACTATTCTGTGCATTCAACTCCTCATTCACAATTCTTAAAGAATCTATTTGCGCAATATAATTTTGATTCATTAATTTTAAAGAAGCTAATTCTGTTTTTGCCCTGCGCAATTGTGCAGCATCGCCGCTATTAATTAACTTCTGAATTTCGGCAATCTTAGATTTAATCTCCTCATCTTTCCCCGACAACTGAGTTTGTAATGATGAGTTCTCTTGATTTATTTTCTCATACTCCACTTTCATTCTTTGCAGTTCCGCCGAAAGCGATTCCTTCTCCGAAAGCGTACTTTCCAGGGTCATGTTCACCTCCTCCAGATGCGTCTTTTTATCAAAGAATTGCCATAAAAGCAACCCGTTTACACCAAGCAAAATAGATATAACAACTATAACAATAACCTTTTTAGAGTCTTGTTCTTTCTTGTCGAATTCATTGGTTTGCATTGAGTTATCTTCCATAGGGGGGCAAGAGATCTTCTGTGTGGGTAGTTTTACTTTTTTTGAAACAGGCTACGAAGTTAACATTTTAAAGTACGCCAGTCAATTCCTTTTTATTCATCAGCCCTATTTTAGGCCTAAATCACTACTTTTACCTATCTTTTTAAACTTTTTATTCACCTAAAATGATTTTTCATGGTTTCCTGGATTTCCGATTTAATCAATCTCTTCTTTCCTGAAGTATGCGCCGCTTGTAATAATGCATTGTTTCGAGGCGAATTAACCCTTTGTACCCAATGCCATTATCATCTGCCAAAAACTAATTTTCACCTCCAGCCGGGGAATCCGGTCGAAAAGCAATTCTGGGGGAAAGTACCTGTTCATTCAGCAACAGCCTTGTACTATTTTAATAAAGGGGAACGGGTGCAACACCTTATTCACCGCCTTAAATACAAGGGCGAAAAGGAGGTAGGCGCCATGGCGGGAAGGATACTTGGGCAAGATCTTAAATCTTCGGATAGTTTCTCCACCGTAGATATGATTGTCCCTGTTCCATTACATTCCAGTAAGTTAAGAATCAGAGGATTTAATCAAAGCGACTTTCTTGCAGCCGGTTTAGCCGAATCCATGAAAACTATAGCTTGTGCCAATTTTTTAATTCGCCGGAAGGCAACCGCAACTCAAACCAGGAAGAACCGCTTCTCGAGGTTCGAAAATGTGGATAAGGTTTTTGTACTTAACCCTGATTACCCGGCTCATCCTCATCATTTTCTTTTGGTGGATGATGTAATCACTACCGGTTCAACATTAACCTCCTGCGCTGAAACACTACTCGAAATACCGGGAGCGAAGGTGAGTATTGCTACAATTGCTTACGCAAGGCTATAAAAAATGTATTTTTGTCCGATCCTATTATTATGACCGAAAATATTCACATACCTGCTTCATTGACGGAAAAAGAAGACCGTTATCGCGCGCTCCTTCCCCAATTGAAAGCACTCGTTCAGGGGGAGCCCGATTTTATTGCTAATGTGGCTAATTTAATGGCCGCACTCAAGGAATCTATGAACTTTTTATGGGTTGGAATTTACCGCGTTGTTGGTAATGAACTTGTTTTAGGACCCTTTCAGGGACCTGTTGCATGTACCCGAATCTTTAAAGGTAAAGGTGTTTGCGGAACTGCATGGAATGAAAAAAGAGTGATTGTGGTTGATGATGTAGATGCTTTTCCCGGTCATATTGCCTGCAGTTCATTATCGAAATCGGAAATTGTATTGCCCGTCTATAAAAATAAGGAGGTTCAGTTTATCTTTGATGTCGACAGTGATCAACTCGCTTTTTTTGATGAAGTGGATGTTGAATATCTTGGTGACATAGTTAAAATCATGGAGCAACTTTGAAAGCTGTTAGGAATTTAATTTTTATTTTTTTCGCTTCACTGCTCATCTCAGGTTGTGCCAATAAAGTGATCCCACTTGGAGGACCAAAAGATATTCTTCCTCCCGTTGTATTGTCGGTTGAACCACCGCAAGAAACAACAAACATTACTTCCGGAAATATTGTAATTACTTTTGATGAATATGTGCAATTTAAAGAAATCGCTAAACAACTTATTATTTCCCCTGTCATCTCTCCTGCTCCTCAAATTAATATCCGTAAAAAAAGTATTGTTATTGAATTGCCCGATTCACTTGCGCCCAACACTACTTATACAATTAGTTTTGGCAATGCCATAGTCGATAATAACGAAGGAAACATACTTCCCGGATTCAGATATGTGTTTTCAACGGGACCACTTATTGATTCTTTAACAGTGAGCGGGATTATAGTGAATGCTGAAACGCGTAAACCCGAAAAAGATGCCATTGCCATGTTGTACTATTCTTCGGTTCCCGATTCCGTTTTAATGAAAGTGGTTCCTGATTATTTTGCACGAAGTACTGATGATGGTAGCTTCGTAATTAGGAATGTTAGAGCAGGAAATTACCGTGTCTTCGCTTTAACCGATAAAAATTTAAATTTTATTTTTGATCTTAAAGATGAAAGTGTTGGATTTGTACAAGACCCGGTTGATTTGAAAGATTCTCTTAACTTTCAAATTGCTGTTTCCAAACAGCCGCTGGTGAAACAAGCTGTTAAAAGTAATATGGCGGAAGAGCCCGCTAAATTTATTACAGTTTTTGCTCGCCCACTTCAAAACCCTGATTACCGATTTTTAACTAACGTTCCCGCCAGTGTGAAAACGGAATACGCTGCTGAAAAAGATACCATAACATTTTATTGTCTGCCACCCAATGTTGATTCGCTAAAAATTGTATGGTATGAAAACAAGGTTCCTTTTGATACTATATTTTATAAAAAATCACATTCAATTATCATTAAAGCGAATGAAAAAATTAGACCTATCTCCTACATTGCCTATCCAACTGCAGGAAGTACCTTAAAGGCAGAAACAAATCCGGTTCTTAAGTGGTCAGCGCCAATTGTTAGTTACGATACCTCACTTTTTATGGTAACACGCGATTCGCTATTTTTTCCTGTGAAAGTTTATTTTACCGATTCACTGCAAACGAACCAGGTGGCTGAAGGAAACTATTCAACAGGTAAATACCTCTTAACCGTTTTACCAAATGCTATTACCGATATGTATGGTCGCGTGAATGATACCATCAGAATTCCATTTTCTGTTCCGGATGAAAGAACTGTGGGAAGTATTTCTTACAAACTGAATACTTACGAAAAAGGAAATTTCATTTTACAATTGGTGAATGATAAGGATGAAGTACTGCGGCAACGATTAAATGATGGTAAGTCTAATGGTGTTTTCGAACAAGTAGATCCCGGCGTTTATAAATTAAGAATTATTGATGACGTTAATAATAATGGTAAGTGGGACATGGGAGATTTTCGAAATAAATTGCAGCCGGAGCCGGTTCAATATAATAAGGAAACCATAACGGTACGAGCCAATTGGGAAGTAGAAATAGAATGGTTTCGTTGAAAAAATTATCATTTGATTTTGCATGATAAAAGTAGCGTGCGCAATTATTCTACACCAAAATAAAATCCTGGTAACACAGCGCGGACCACTTATGAAAATGCCTTTTAAGTGGGAGTTCCCCGGTGGCAAAGTCGAAGCAGAGGAGGATCCTCATAATTGTATCCTGCGTGAAATCCAGGAAGAACTCAACCTGCAAATTGAAATCATAGGCTCACTAAAAAGTGTTTTTCATCACTATCCCGATTTCACCATCCAACTAATTCCTTTCAAAGCAACTATTAAAAAAGGCACTATAACGCTCAGGGAACATATGAAGTTTGTTTGGCTTTCGCCGGATGAATTAATCACCCTCGATTGGGCCGCAGCCGACATCCCTATAGTTAGAGAACTCCTCAAAACCTAAACACCCTTCCATCCGCAGCCGTTTTTCCCTACTTTTGTCTTGCAAAAAATCGTCAACATGAACAACGAAAACCCCTCCATCAACTCATCAAAGGCGCCGGAACCCGTCGGCTCCTACCCGCATGCCCGTAGGGTGGGAAATCTGTTATTTTTATCGGGGGTTGGTCCACGGGAGCGGGGGACTAAGCAAATTCCTGGCGTAGAAGTAGACGAAAATGGTAAAATTATTTCCTACGATATTGAAAAACAGTGCCATTCAGTTTTTAGAAACGTTAGAGCCATTCTGGAAGAAGCCGGTACCTCATGGGATAAGATGGTTGATGTAACAGTTTTTCTTACCAATATGAAAGACGATTTTGCCACTTACAACCGCCTCTATGCTGAATATTTCAAAGACGCCCAACCTTGTCGTACCACGGTAGAAATTAACTGCTTACCTACTCCAATAGCCATCGAACTCAAAGTCATCGCTACCATCTAACCATTTTCCTCTTCATTTTCCTCGTTCTCATTCTCATCCTCTCTCTCGCTCTGAATTCCCTGCTCTCCCGCTAAAATTTCTACTTTCCAACTAACTTTTATACTATTTTTACTATATTTGCAGCTGTAATTGATAGAAAGAGGGGACAATAGTCCCCTTTTTTAATAAATATGATCGCGAAAGAGAACATAGAAAATATTGTAAATCAATGGATTGACTCCTCAGAGTGCTTCTTGGTTGAGGTGAAATCAGCCCCCTCAAAGGTCACGGTTTTCATCGATAAACCGGCAGGAGTAACTCTGGCAGAGTGTAGTAGTTTGAACCGATTTATATTTGATGCCCTTGAACCCGAAAACGTTTGGGAAAACCATGAACTGGAAGTATCTTCTCCGGGAATGGATCAACCATTGAAAGTATATCAGCAATATCTTCGACGTATAGGCCGTGACGTTAGAATTGTAACTAATGTTGGAGAAGAGATTAAAGGAACATTAAAAGTTGCCGATTCAAAAGGAATTGAAGTGCTTGAAATCATTACCCGTAAGGAAAATAAAAAAAAGGTGGTTACGGAAGTAATGCGCCAATTGAATTACGAAAACATTAAAGAAACTAAATTAATATTATCATTTAAAAATTAACAGTAATGGATCACTCAGTACTGATAGAATCCTTCTCGGAATTCAAGGAATTTAAGAGCATTGATCGTGCTACGATGATGAGTATTCTTGAAGATGTATTTAAGAATATGTTACGTAAAAAATACGGCAGTGCCGATAATCTTGACGTAATCATTAACATTGATAAAGGTGACCTGGAAGTTTGGCGCAACCGTACTATCGTGGAAGATGGAATGGTTGAAGATGAAAATCTGCAGATTCCTTACTCTGAAGCTGTAAAAATTGAACCTGATTTTGAAATTGGTGAAGAAGTAACTGAGCCCGTTAAATTGGAAGCATTCGGTCGTCGTGCCGTACTTGCAGCTCGTCAGAATCTTCAGGCTCGTGTAATGGAGCTGGAAAAAGATTCTATCTATAAAAAATACAAAGATCGTGTTGGTGAAATTATTGCCGGCGAAATTTATCAGGTCTGGAAAAAGGAAGCACTCGTGCTTGATGATGAAGGCAATGAACTAATACTTCCTAAAATAGAACAAATACCATCCGATTTTTTCCGCAAAGGTGACTCCGTTCGGTCTGTGGTGTTGCGCGTTGAAATGGTGAATGGTACTCCTAAAATTATTCTCTCCCGTACCTCTCCGGTTTTCCTTGAAAGATTATTTGAACAGGAAGTGCCGGAAGTTTTTGATGGCTTAATTACTATCAAAAATATTGTTCGTGAACCCGGTGAAAGAGCTAAAGTAGCAGTTGAATCTTATGATGATCGGATCGATCCCGTTGGTGCTTGCGTAGGAATGAAAGGTTCCAGAATTCATGGTATCGTACGTGAATTGAAAAATGAAAATATTGATGTTATCAATTATACAAATAATATTTCTTTATACATTACTAGAGCACTTTCTCCTGCTAAAATATCTTCTATTAAATTAGACGACGATACCAAACGTGCATCCGTTTATATGAAACCTGATCAGGTTTCCTTAGCTATAGGTAAAGGTGGCCATAATATTCGCCTTGCAGGAAAACTTACCGGATTTGAAATTGATGTGTATCGCGATTCCGATGAAGCTGAAGAAGATGTGGATCTGGATGAATTCTCAGACGAAATTGAAAGCTGGATCATTGATGAACTAAAAGGCATTGGTTGCGATACCGCTAAAAGTGTACTTGATCTGGGTGTTGAGGACCTGGTGAAGCGTACCGATCTTGAAGAAGAAACCATTAAGGAAGTGATGAGAATACTTCGTTCAGAATTTGAATAACCTGACCCGAACCCTCCTCATCTTCGTTATGAATAAGTAGAAAATTAATATTTAAGAATGTCAGAAACTTCAACAATAAGACTCAGTAAGGTGCTTAAGGAATTTAGCATCGGAATCGACCATGCTCTTGATTTCCTCGATAAAAAGGGATTCAGCGTGGAGAAAAATCCGAATTCTAAAATTACTGTTGAGGCCTATGAACTCCTGCAAAAGGAATTTCAAACCGATAAACAAATTAAGAAAACGGCTGAGGAAATTACTAATCAGAAGTTTAAAAAAGATAATGTTGTTATTGAAGCAAAAACCTCTTCTGAAACAGTTAAAGAACAAGAAGTTGAAACAGAAGACAATTTGTCTCGCGATCTTGCTCAAATAAAACAAGATGCCGCTGATAAAGAAAAGCCGTCTCTTACGCCTAAAAAATCAAAAGCAACCGAGGAGAAAATTCAGGAGCCGGCAGTTATTAAAGCTAAAATTGAAAAAACTCAGCCAAAAGTAATTGATAAAATTGATCTCGACGCCTTAGATACTCCGAAGAAAAAAAGTGCGAAAAAGAAAGCTGCCGACGACCTTGCTGAAGCTGCTGAATCAAAAGCTGCAGAAGAAGTAAAACAAGCCGAGAAGAAAAAAGAAACCGAAAAGAAAAAAACTAAAGAGAAGGAAGTTGAACCCGTAAAAGCTAAGGAAAAAGAAAAAGAAAAGGCTCCTGTTAAATCGAAAGAAAAGGAAATTGAAGTTGCTGAAGTAAAAGTAGAAGAAACTCCCATACCTGAAACTAAAGCACCTGAAGTTGTAAAAGAAGAAATAGTTGCTGAACAACCACCGATAGTTGAACCCGATGTTGTAGCTCCGGCCGCCGATGTGAAAGATGTTCCTTTCCGAATGGATCGTGATAAATTGACCGGGCCTACTATTCTTGGAAAAATTGTGTTGCCGGTTGATCCTCCTAAAAAGAAACCGGTTGCCTCTTCTTCCACTATCGATGATGATAAACGTAAGAAAAAAAGAAAACGGACCGAGAAAAAAGTCAACGCTTCCGATAATACTGCAACCCCGCGTCCTCATACCGAAATTAGAACCGAACCATGGAAACGTCCGGGTGGACCTCCCGGTGGTGGCGGTGGAAATGCCGGCGGTGGTGCTAAAGGAAAAAAATATACGCCTCCAGCAAAAGTAGAACCTACTGAAAAAGAAATTCAAGATCAGATTAAAGCTACGCTCGCTCGGTTGAGTGGTGCCGGTAAATCGAAATCTTCTAAACACCGTAAAGAAAAACGTGAAGCTTATCACAAAGCCGAAGAAGTAGCCGCTGAAGAAGCAACACAATCTAAAACAATTAAGGTAACCGAATTCGTTTCTGCAAATGAATTGGCAAAATTAATTGGCGTTCCTGTTACCGATATCATCGCAACATGTATGAGTCTTGGTATCATCGTTTCTATCAATCAACGTCTCGATGCGGAAACACTTACAGTTGTGGCCGATGAATTTGGTTATAAAGTGGAGTTCGTTTCTGTTGATGTTCAGGAAGCAATTCAGGAAAAAGCAGATGATCCCGCCGATCTGAAACCACGTGCCCCTATCGTTACTGTAATGGGTCACGTTGATCATGGTAAAACCTCCCTGCTTGACTATATACGAAAAGCTAATGTTATCGCCGGTGAAGCAGGTGGTATCACACAGCACATTGGTGCTTATGAAGTGAAACTTGACGATGGACGTAAAATTACGTTCCTCGATACTCCCGGTCACGAAGCCTTTACCGCCATGCGTGCCAGAGGTGCTAAAGTTACCGATATTGCTATTATTGTGATCGCTGCTGATGATAGCGTGATGCCTCAAACAATTGAAGCAATTAACCACGCTCAGGCAGCTAATGTTCCAATCGTTTTTGCAATTAATAAAATCGATAAACCCGGAGCGAGCCCTGACAGAATCAAAGAGCAACTTTCAAAAATGAATATTCTCGTTGAAGAATGGGGAGGTAAATATCAATGTCAGGAAATTTCTGCAAAGCAAGGTTTGAATATTGATACACTGCTTGAAAAAGTGTTGCTGGAAGCTGAAATTTTAGATTTAAAAGCAAATCCTAATAAAAATGCTGTTGGTACCGTAATTGAATCTTCACTTGATAAAGGAAGAGGATATGTAACTACCGTTCTGGTTTTAAATGGCACCCTTAAAGTAGGTGATATTATGCTTGCCGGATGCTATTCAGGCCGTGTAAAAGCGTTGTTTAACGAACGTGGTAATCGAATGGATGAAGCAGGTCCGGCCCAACCGGTTATTATGCTCGGTATGGCCGGTGCTGTGCAAGCAGGTGATCAGTTCAACATAATGGATGATGATAGAGAAGCTCGTGACATTGCAAATAAACGTTTGCAGTTACAACGTGAGCAGGGTATTCGTACTCATAAACATATTACACTCGATGAAATTGGTCGTCGTTTGGCAATTGGAAACTTTAAGGAATTGAATGTTATTGTTAAAGGTGATGTGGATGGATCTGTGGAAGCTCTTGCCGATTCCTTACTTAAACTTTCTACTGCCGAAATTCAAGTGAATGTAATTCATAAATCTGTTGGTGCTATTACCGAGTCGGATGTATTGCTGGCTTCTGCATCTAATGCAATTATTATTGGCTTCCAGGTCCGACCTGCTTTGAGTGCTCGTAAACTTGCTGAGCAGGAACAAATTGATATCCGTCTCTATTCTATCATCTATGATGCTATTAATGAAGTTAAGGATGCCATGGAAGGAATGCTTGCACCTGAATTCCAAGAAAAAATTATATGTAACCTGGAAGTGCGTGAAGTATTCAAAATACCTAAAGCAGGAACTATTGCAGGATGTATGGTGCTCGACGGAAAAATTACTCGTAACACCAAAGTTCGTATCATTCGCGATGGAATCGTTGCCCACTCCGGTGACCTATCTTCGTTGAAACGATTCAAAGATGATGTTAAAGAAGTAGCTACCGGTTACGAATGCGGATTGAGTATCAATAATTTTAACGATATTCAAATTGGTGATATTGTTGAAGGATACGAGCAGGTAGCCGTAAAGAGAACATTGGCATAGACTGATATTCAGCTATTTACAAATAAACAAATTTTTTAGCGGGCACCTGTAACTTATCCTTACAGGTGCCCGTCTCATTTTCAGGAAACCAGTAAATTTGTAAATCGACCTCATTGCGTTTATGACCGTTTCGGAATATAATAAGTGTGTAGACCAATTCTCCGATGGAGTTTATCGTTTTATCTTGCATAATATCAAGGATAAAGATGACGCTAAGGACATCGTACAGGACACTTTCGAAAAGTTATGGATGAACTACATGAATGTCAATTTCGAAAAAGCGAAATCCTACATCTTCACAACCGCCTATCGTACGATGGTAGATAAAATAAGAAGAAGTAAAAAATCTGCTAAAATGGAAGAGGCGAATCTGAACACACTAAGCAGTGAAAATCAATATTCCGACGTAAAACAAATATTGAATGAAGCAGTTGCAAAACTTCCCGAAGTGCAAAAATCAGTGATCATGTTGCGCGATTACGAAGGATACAGCTACGATGAAATTGGTAACATTACAGGTCTGAATGAATCACAAGTAAAAGTGTATATCTACCGGGCTAGGAATTTCTTGAAAGATTATATTGGTACTATTCAGAATGTAATTTAATGAAGTGGAAGATGACGGCTCGAGTGAGTAATAGTCTGGTAAAGGAAAGTGAGAAGTTAAGTATAATTGAACAATAAATAAAATGAATATTAACAGGAATAATTACGAAGAAGCTTTCATCGATTACTTTGATGGAAAACTTTCTGCTGAACGGGTTGCTGACCTGTTTCTTTTCCTGGAATCAAATCCCGAGCTAAAAAATGAATTTGAGAATTTCCATGCTGTTACTTTGGAGTCATCACAAATTGAGTTTCCATTTAAGAATGAGTTGAAAAGGGGAGTGGTGAATGATGAAAATGTTTCTCAGTACATGATTGCTTTCGTGGAAGGTGATTTAACTGCTGATGAACAAAGTAGTTTAGACTCCTATTTGAAATTAAATCCATCTCGTGAAAATGATTTAAAAATTTTCAAGTCAACCAAACTAATTCCAGGCAACGAAATTTTTCCCGGTAAAAGGGAATTAAAGAAAATCGTTCCATTTGCTTTTAATTTCAACAATACTATAAGCTATGCAATTGCTGCCATGCTTATTCTTTCGCTCATTGGCGGAACCTATTATTTATTTACCCGCAACACAGAGAAGACGGCTGTCGAATTTGCTGAATCACCTAAGCAGGTTAATGAGAAAAACAACCAGCAACAAAATAGTAGCAGCACTGAAATAGATTCGGCAAATAATAAAAAACCGGCCTCTGTTCCTACAAATACTCCTTCATTAAAAAATGAAGATTTTCAATTGGCACATCAAAATAAAGTTGCTCCACCGGCAAGAAATCATAACTCTAACCCAAATAAAAAAGAATCATTTCCCAACGATAAATTAGTTATTGAACCTACTCCGGTTGCAACGATTGATCCAATTATTTTGAATGAATTGCCGGTTACAAAAGAAATTCAGCAGGTAAAAACTGACAACCCGGTTGCTCTTAATCGTAAATCACTTCCTGTTAAAGAAGAAAAATATTTAACTGTTATAGAAGCGCTCCTCCAGGCATCAGATCGCACCTTGCAAAAAGTTACTTCCGGTGATGACAATGCTTTGGCTCTTGCCGATGAATCCACATCACCTCGCACACGTGTAAGTGATCTGCTTGAAAGAGGTATTGAAAAAGTTTCCAACGACAAAGTTGCTATTACCTCCGATAACACTACCGATTCCGATAGATCCCGTTTCAGTTTTTCAATAGGGAAATTTAAAATTGAAAAGGATATAGCTAAATAATGCTTATTCCCCTCACAATAAATATTCAAACTTAACTTTTAACTTATTTCTAACGGCTGTAACTTTCCGATTCCTTCAACCGTCCTACTCACAAACAACGATAAAATTTAATTTATGAAAACTATAAAAACACTCGGATTGATGACCGCATGCGTTTTGTCATCCCTCACAATGAAAGCACAAACAGACATGGCATTCGACAAAATTCGTGTTTCAGGTCCTGCAAAAGTAACTTTAAAACAAGGAGATGCTACCGGTATTACAATGGAAAACTCCAATCAAAGCATTCGCAATATTGCTAGCACAACATCTGATGGCTGGTTGGTTATAACTGGTTCTGATGATGATATTATTGTCACTGCCAAACAACTTACAAAAATAGATATCAGTGGTTCAGGGAAACTGGAGAGTGAAGACTTATTTAAAACTGATGCAATTGATTTGTATGTAACCGGTGCGGGCAAAATTGAAATGAAACTGGATGCACAAAATGTAAAATGTGTAATTAGTGGTTCTGGTAAAATGGAGTTAGCAGGATCGGCTCAGGAAATGAATGTTGAAATAAGCGGTTCCGGTAAAATTGATGCAGAGCATTTTAAAGTAAATAAATGTACTGCCAATATTAGCGGTAGTGGTAAATGTTTGGTAGATGTTACGGATGAATTAACTTCCAACATCAGCGGAAGCGGAAGTGTTTACTATATTACAAAACCTACTACTCTAAATAATAATATCTCCGGCGTAGGACGGGTATCGGATGCCGATGTTGCCATGAAAGACACTACTCGAATCACTTTTGGTAAAAAGAAAATTCTGATTATTGATGGAGATGGAAAAAGCGTTCGTATCGGTTTTAAAGATACTGTCAATACTAGTGCACAAAAAGTAAAAAGTCATTGGGCAGGATTTGAGATGGGAATAAATACACTCGTAGATCAAAATTTCTCAACGACTCCACCTGCTGGTTATGAATTTCTAAAACCTCGCATCGAAAAGTCGATCGCCCTTAATTTTAACTTAGTAGATGCTGAATTTAAACTCTATCGCAGAAATATCATGCTCGTTACCGGTTTTGGTTTTTCAATCAACAATTACCGATTTAAATCGGATGCTTATCTAGCTCCAGGAACCGATTCAATGGTTGTAATTAGTGATCCTACTGTAACCTTGAAGAAAAACAAATTGGTTGCCGAATATATTAATGTGCCGCTGCTGCTTGAATTTAATACCAGCCAAAATTCAAAGCATACTTTCCATTTTGCAACCGGTGTAATAGGTGGCTTTCGTGTTGCATCCCGAGTTAAATTAGTATCTTCTACTAATGGTGATGAATCTAAAATTAAAATGTACGACGATTTCAACCTAAACCCATTTCGTTGTGATGCTACGGTGAGATTGGGTTATGGGGATTTTACCCTTTTCGCAAGTTATGGCTTATTAAATATGTTCAAAGACAATCGTGGACCCGATGTGGTTCCTTTCACTGCCGGCATAAAACTGGTCGGTTGGTAAAAATAGTACCCGGCAATAGCATAGGTGTCGGTTCATTGAGGTCAGAGGTCGGGGGTGGTTCCCCGACTTTTTTCAATTAATATCCTTCCCGCTCTCCTTCTCCCTCTGAATAACCGATCCTTCTTCATTTATAATATTCAACTCTTTTCTAAATTTACATACATTTTCTATCTTTGTGCTCATGGAACACAACGAACAGGAGCAACTACGCCGCAACGCATTACAGGAACTATATTCTTTAGGAATAAATCCTTATCCCGCTGAGCTTTTTGAGATAAATACCAACTCCACTTTTATCCTCGATAATTTTGAAACGAAAGGATCGGAAATGGTTAACCTAAGTATTGCCGGACGAATTATGAGCCGACGAATAATGGGGAATGCCTCCTTTGCTGAGTTGCAGGATGCTAAAGGAAGAATACAATTATACTTCAAACGTGATGATCTTTGTACGGGTGAGGATAAAACACTTTACAATATCGTTTTTAAAAAACTACTCGATATTGGTGACATCATCGGCGTGAAAGGTTATGCTTTTAAAACACAAATGGGAGAAATTAGTATCCATGTTACAGAGTTACGCATCCTAACAAAATCTTTGCGTCCACTTCCAATTGTAAAAGAAAAAGACGGAGTTATCTTTGACGCTTTTGCGGATCCTGAAATAAGATATCGCCAACGTTATGTCGATCTCATTGTGAATCCTCACGTACGCGAAACATTTGTGAAACGCACGCAATTGGTAAACACCATGCGAAACTATTTGAATGAGCGCGGTTATTTGGAAGTAGAAACTCCCATTTTACAACCATTGTATGGTGGTGCTGCTGCTCGTCCGTTTAAAACCCATCACAACACACTCGATATGACCCTGTATCTTCGTATAGCCAATGAGTTATACCTTAAAAGATTGATCGTTGGCGGGTTTGACGGAGTATATGAATTTTCAAAAGATTTCAGGAATGAGGGAATGAGTCGTTTTCATAATCCGGAGTTTACACAGATGGAGTTGTATGTAGCTTATAAAGATTACGCCTGGATGATGGACCTCGTTGAGGAAATGGTGGAGCGTATTGCAATTAGTCTGCATGGAAAAACAGCGGTGAAAGTAGGCGAACACACCATCGACTTTAAACGTCCGTGGAAACGATTTAGCATGTACGAGGCAATTCAACATTTTACCGGTTACGATATTTCTGAAATGGATGAAAGCGGAATGAGAGAAGTTGCTTCGAAACTAAATATCAAAACAGATACAACAATGGGTCGCGGTAAACTTATTGATGAACTGTTTGGTGAAACATGCGAACACCAACTCATACAACCAACCTTTATTACCGATTACCCGGTGGAGATGTCGCCATTAGCAAAAAAACATCGTAGTAAACCGGGCTTAGTAGAACGTTTTGAGGCTATCTGTAATGGGAAAGAAATCTGTAATGCATTTAGTGAATTGAATGATCCAATCGATCAGCGTAAACGTTTTGAAGAACAATTGGAGTTGGGTAAACGTGGCGACGAAGAAGCCATGCAGCTTGATGAAGATTTCCTTCGTTCAATTGAGTATGGCATGCCTCCTACTGCAGGACTTGGAATTGGCATCGATCGTTTATCCATGATCATGACCAATTCTCCATCTATTCAAGATGTATTATTCTTTCCTCAAATGCGACCCGAAGCAAATGTGGGAGGTTTACATATGGAAGATTCCATCAGTGGTATCCCTGCACCATGGGATGAAGTGCTTACTAAAATGGGCATTACAACGAAGGAGCAATTAAAAAGCCTTAATCCCAATAAACTCTTCAACGACCTTGGCGGGATGCGTAAAAAACTTAAAATCGAAGCCACAATGCCCGGCATCGACGATGTGAAAGCATGGATGAGTTAGGTGTTTTATTGTTAAAAACAATCAGTCACCGGCTCTTGCCTGTGGCCGACTGTGTGATTGCTAGGCAACCAAACCATTTGTATATTCGTAACAATTTGTAATTCGTAGTTAACAGAGACTAATTTATTGTCGAAAAAACAAAAATCTCTTATTCCACCACCATCATTTTCCTCCGCATCAACTTTTCGTTAGTTTTTAGCTCATAAAAGTAAGTTCCTGATGAAAGTTTTTTATCAAAATTAATTACGTGCTTTCCGTATCCAAGTGTTTCGTTTTCTATTGGTGTGGCAACAACTCTTCCTATCCAGTCATAAATTTTTAAGGATATGGTTTCGGTTTTGTGCAATTTAAAACTAAAAAAAGTTCGATTAGAAAACGGGTTTGGATAATTTTGTTCCAGCAAAGAGAATTCATTTAGTTGGGAACCATTTTCAGAAACACCGACTAAAGTTGTATCAATAATTGCTGTCAAGAGCGACAATTGAGAGTTATCTAAGTTAGTCCATATTGGTCTGATAATGTTATTGTGTGCAGTTATGTTGGTATAATCTCCAAAAAATACTCCCGGATCAGGAGTGAAAGGAGCATTGCTTATCTTAAAATTCTCAAAGCTATTTCCTCCGTCAATGGAACGAGCCATGTATACATCGGTGCGATTATCATTATAATTTCTTCTATCATAAAAAACAAACCATAAATTCCCATTCGTCTGATCAATGGTCATCCAAGTAAAGAATTGCTGGCGTTGGGTGGCATCATCATTCACTTTGGTAGGTTGTGTCCAGGTGTTGCCTCCATCAGTAGATTTCACCAGCCACACATCGGTATTATTAATCCCATTTCGTTGATCACTCCAGTTAATATAAATAGCACCATTATTCGGCCCTCCACTAGTATCACAACTTGTAATTGGTAACCCATTAGCCCGATAAATCCCTGGAATAGCAAAGTCCCATCCTCCGGGAATTGTAGTCACAGGGATATCCTGTGCCAACCAGGTAGCACCTCCATCGGTGCTTCGGTCGAACACAATGCCGAGTGGTCCGGCCCACGACACATATACCTCACCGTTAGGACCTAATGCAGGCACCGCTCCTTCAACGGTATTGTCTTCATCAAGACAATCGCCAGAAACTTGATTTATTTTAAGCGCAGGTGTCCACGTCTGTCCCTGATCTGCAGATTTCGAAAATAAAATTCGGGAGCTATCTGTCGGTAAAGCACTTCCATAATCATCAAACTCTGTCCACGTCATATAAATCACGTTCGTTTTCCGGTCAATGGTAACCCAATGCTTATCTTGTGCTTTTGTGCCGTTGAGACCTGTAAAGCCGCCGTTGGTCCACGTACCGCCTGGAGTAGCGGTTCGCTGACTTACTATTCGATCAATCCAATTGCCTGATTGAGGATTACTAAGATGGAAAAAATAAAAGCTTCCTGTAGTATCACAAACAATTGCAGGATCACCCCATACACCATAAGTTGAAGTCAGTATATTTTCGTTCCAGGTAAAACCCCCATCGGTAGAATAATAATAATTATCAATATTGGAACCAGCAACTAGTTCGTTCGTGTTTTTTGGATTTATCGCAATAGACGGTTCGTTGGGAAAATTGTTTGTACTTATTAATATGTTTTGATGTTGACTCCATCCTGCAAAAGGTAAAAACAACAATAGAAATACATAACTAAATTTAAAAATATAATTCATTTTAGTAATCATTAAGATATTATTGTCTTAACATTTTCATTTCAACAATTTCATCAGGGATGCTATCCGCCTGCGTCACACTTTTGAAATCATATTCCTTTGGACTAATAAAACTGTAACTAATTGTTTTATTAGTTTGTTTTCCGCTTTTATCCATGGTTGCTTTCAACAATAATTTTTTATTTGTTTCCCACACACCTTTAAAAAACCAGGTATCACCATAGTTATCTATCGTGTACATGAAAGTAGTATCATTGGTAGGGCTATAACTAAAAATTCTCGCAGCCTGGTATTTCCCTTTTTCGGGAATCATAGCGACTTCACTCAGTTGAACACCCCAACCGCCTGCAATTTTTTCAGAAGTATGGCTCAACTTGTATTTTATTTTCTTTTTAGCAACTACAGTTACCATTTCACCTTTCCATTCCCCGTTAAAGGCAGTCAGCATTTTCATTCTATCGGGTGGTTTGTTGGCTTGTTGGGCCTGAATAAGAATTGGAAAAAGCAATAACAAAAGGTTCAGGTAAAGGATCGTTTTCAGAGGTTTCATAAGTGTTTAGTTTGAAAATGCAGTTGGTGCAAGGTGTTTACAGCCTCAGCCATACAAATTTAATGTTTTGAACGATGCAATGTAATATTTCCCCTAATTTTTACCGAAACCGCTCAGAATAATTGAAGTATAAGGATCGAATGAAAAAGATGCGTTTCTTAATGGAAGACCTTGAAACCCGTGCCAGTGTGCTGCTGGAAGCCGGACGATTCATGGCTTTGCGTAAGGATAAAGGTAAAACCTGTGCCCTTTACGAACTATACGGCCGCTATGTTGAAGTGGTGGTCAAAAGTAAAGAAGTGGAGGATATTGATTTTTTAAATGATACCAACCGCTTGGCCCTTTATGTTAAAAAGAGGGAGCTTCGCTGGTTTTTTGCATAAAAAAAGCGGACTTACGGGTCCGCAGGTACTTTGTGGCAAAGAGGTTTAGCTTCTTGTAATATATTCACTTAGTTCTCTGATACTGCTTTCGAAAGTGAAAGTGTCATTAATCAGGAAGTAATTTTGTCTGTCGATGGTTTTAGGATATGCCGCCTTAGCCAATTCCAATTTAGTAGATTCAAAAGTCATCAATCGAATTAGTTCAGCAACTTGTCGGGTAGTAAAGTAATTTGATCCCAGTGCTTGTCGAACTACCTGCATTTTACTGCTTTCAAAACTCAATCTGTCAATAGTACCTCTCAACTGATCGAAGTCATATTCGCTCATCCCGTAATACATAGGTTCATGGTGAGGAACCGGTGCACAAACATTGGGTTGATAAACCGGAATCAAAGGAATTATTTTGTTGATGCGAAATTGGTAGTGACGATCAATCATAGCATTTATTTGCGATTGTGCCGGAATGTTGATGTACCCATTATATATAACTACCGGTTGAGCGTATGGGCTGTAAAGATTATTTTCGAGACGGGTTACTCTTAGAAAATGTGTTCCCGGATGAAGTTCGGTAATGCTAAACCTGTTAACCGGTGTTCCAAAAAATTGATCGTCGAGTGTTACAGTGAACCACGACTGATCTGCAATTCTTAAGTTAAGTTCTGACGCCAGGTGCGATGCTCTTAGCTGCACGGAGGCGATGAGTAGTGCGGTAATAAGTAGTACACGTTTCATGATTTTTGTCCTCCATTTTTTAAGTTAGATGAAAGCACTCTATCCAACTGCCGTGCCAAAAGTATTGCTTCCTGCCAAAGCAAAAAAAGCATGCTGTGCTATTCTTTAATAATTTTTAACTCACCTCATCACACAATCGATGTCGATATTTTGCAAAAAAGGTTCTAATAAGGTTGTCGATTTAAATGCCCGAATATTTTCTACTTTGTTATTATCGATGTGATACCATAACTCAATATAATAATCGTTCAGGTAAAAGAGATTAATGCGGTGTTTCTCTTTTTGGTAAACATGAAGAAAAGTTGCCCCATGCCATAGATACCAGGCTTTCTCATCTATGTTAAGTTCGTTGAATTCAGATATTGTAACATGATTTGTCATAGTAAGCTGTTTTTTTTAATTTGTTAGAACTAAAATACCCCCGGTATTTTCAAATCAGCGGGCTATTTTGGTCAATGGCTCATTTTTGAGGGTGCAAAGCAAATCAGTGTAAGTAGATAAAAGAGGCACGTTATCCTTTAAAAAGCCAAACATGATAAGAGTCATGTTTATACCATGACCGCCATCATTTTATTTGGGTAGTGCACCAAACTAATTTTGTTATAATTAATAAGTGTAAAATTTAATACTTAAAACTATGACAAAGAAAATATTAGCCGCAGTTGTAGCCTTATTGGTGATTGTTTTTCCATTCAGAAGAGCTTTTTTATCTAGTAATCAACCAGATTTGATGATGATGCTATCTTTCTTGTTGACTTTAATAGGTGTTGGGGTTTTTTATTACTTAACTCTCCATTCTTCTAAACATAGTCATTGAAAAACAATTAGTTGCGTAGCAATTTTTCTTTTAAAGCTTGGGATGGTCACATCTTCAATCTAGCCTTTAGTGGCTATTAACTCTTTATTTAGTGGCTTTTAAAAATGAAAAAACCCCGTATTGCTACGTGGTCCAAAAACAAACTTTAAAACGATCGCCCGGGAATGGGGGATAGTATCTTGAGCCTTATTCTTTAACTTTTAAAATCTGGTTCGTTTCCGAAACCCTCTTTTGATAAAGTAATACGGCAACTGTAATTAATGTGATAGGAAGAATGAGGAGTAACATTTGATTCATTATTATGACACAAATGTATAACGGTATTTAGGGCGAAATTTATTATTTTGACAAACGACCCATTTTGCAGGGTAAACGGAACGCAAAATACCGTAAAGAAAAACCGACTCGTTATGTTCATCCGGAAATTTTAGCCTCAAATATTGAAAGTATTTGATAATCAATTGTTAACATAATTCAATTGATTGCGAGTCAAATCAGACTTTTTATCATGTTTTGGGTGAAATATTTTGAGGAATCAATTTTTTCAGTCAATAAAGAGCGCTTTTCAAAGCAAAGATTACTGGAAATTAAGCGAATTTTGATGGTTGATGAATTTTCAATTTCAAGAGGTTGTTATTTCTAATCCTTGTAATTGAGAACCATTCGACTAATAAATTTTAGATGAATCTAACTTTAGATTCAGGTATTTTTTACTTTTGTAAGAAGTATGAAAAACTCTTTTACTGAGGAGAATTATTTGAAAGCAATCTTTAAGCTTTCTGAGAAAAACGAATTAGTGGCTACCACTGATATCGCTAATATGCTTAACATTCGTTCAGCAACAGTTACCGATATGTTAAAGAAATTAGCGATCAAAAAACTGATTCGATACGAAAAATATAAAGGGTTGTACCTCACGGAGAAGGGCAGATCAATAGGGGTCAAAATTATAAGGAAACACCGTTTGTGGGAATTGTTTTTGGTGCAAAAGTTGAAGTTTAAATGGGATGAGGTGCATGAAATTGCAGAACAATTGGAACACATTCAATCAGATGAACTAACTAACCGACTAGACGAAATTCTCGATTTTCCCAAATCTGATCCTCATGGCGATCCTATTCCTGATAAAAATGGAGTATTCGGTAAATCACGCGCGATTCCACTATCTGATATGAAATCCAAGTCGACAGCTATTGTTTCCGGAGTGAGTGAAAACAATGCAACGTTTCTGCAGTATCTTGACAAAATAGGAGTTGCCTTAGGCGATAAGATCACCATCCATTCTGTTGAACCTTATGATCAGTTACACCGGATTTCAATTAACCAAGGGAAAGAATTTTCAATAAGTAAAACGGTTGCTCAAAATATCCTGGTGCTGGTAAAATAATTTTTGAACAACTAATTTTTTGTTGCTAATACAAGGGGCAATTTATATTTTTTAATAGTTCCAGTAAGGTTGAATAATTCTATCACAGCAACATAAATACCCACTGGAGCTCGGTTCCCTGTTGCATCAATTCCATCCCACCTGAAAATTTCAGAAGTTCCTGTTAAATTGTTGATGGAGTTATCAAATACCACTTGTCCATAAGCGTTATAAATCCAAAAGTTAGACAGGTATCCCGGTGTTCCTGCTTTAACCGAAAAAGTAACGTAATCATCATATCCATCATTATCGGGAGAAAATATTTCCGGGGTAACCGTTACACTTTTATCAGATGCAACCATTTCAGTGTACTGTGAATTGCGATAGCCGGGAGTTGCAAAGCCATCAACGGTGGATGAGGAATGCCATGATGAACGACTCATAGCATTGAAACCAGGATTTATTTTCTCTAAAGAAATTCCTTTTGTGTCATTTAATAATTTAAAGTGGAAATCATCAGTATATTGAAACTCATCAATGCTATTGCCATTGGAAAAAATACCAATGTACCCTGCATCAATATTCATAGAGGGAAAATTAGCAACAGCAATAAATTGAAAAGGGTAAGGTGATTTATAAAAATCAGCAACAGAAACAGGATTTTCTGTCAACACCACATAATCACCCGGAAAAATTAAATACGATTCATCTGAAATTAATTTCAGTGAAATCGGTTCTTTTGTAGCTGCATCAATATTGCTAATTTTTAATGATGCTAAATCGTAAACAAGAGTTCCGTTATTGTACAATTCTACAAAGTCATAACTACCTGCAAAAGGATCAAACAGTATTTCATTAAAGATAATATTATGTTGTTGAATAGTATCAGGTAGTCCAAACCTAATGGCGCTTCCTGCAGAAATAGTATTGCCTGAGCAATCTGAAATTCCTTCGGCGATGAGATGATAAATTGTGGAAGGTGCTATTATTGATGATAAATGAACTATTATTTTTTCATTATTTAATCCTGTCAAAGTTGCTCCTGATATTCCCAATAATTCCGGTGAATGGTAATTAGTTAAAATTGTGACAGTGGATGGATCAATCGGCTCGTTAAAAATTAACACTATAGTAGTACTATCAATACAAAATGCCCTTAAAAGCACCGGAGGAGTATGATCAATGATGGGTCCGGCAACACTGTTGGTTTGTCCGGGAGTACCGCCGTAAGGATTTATTGAAGGCTTCCAGTTCAAGGCGGTTGGACAAGTGTAATTAACATCTACTCTTTCCAGCGACCAGCCTCCATCTTTTTTGTAGCCCGAGCCATACCAGGAATCGCTATAGATCACCGAATCAACCGGAAATCCGGAAGGATCGCGAATGGCAATTTTTTCACCCCCATTTGTAAGGGACATGGAACTGATACCTGCACAATTTCCATAAAGTGTAAAGTTGCCGGTATCTGCCAAAGGACAAACAATGATATATGCTCCGGGATTCAGGTTAACGGCAGGTAACACCCTACTGCTTCCTTCAAAGAGGATCCATCCTGCCAGGTTTATCGTATCCGGACTGTTATTGTAAAGTTCTACGAATTCGGTCAAAGGCAATCCGTTGGAAGGGTCGGGATCCGCCATGATTTCGGTGATGAGAACACTGTATTGAATGGCACTGGTGCCACTAATTGAAGGTAATAGAGGCTCCTGAGCTGAAAGGGAAAAAGGTAAAATTAATGCGGTGTAAAAAAATAGCTGTTTCATTTGAAAAGAATTAAAAAGTTTAAATTTGAAAAATTGTTGGTCAAAAATAGGAATTATTTCATGAAATCAAAATGAAATTCTAATTAAAAATGTTATAAATTGAGATTGAATAGTTTCAATTAAGTCTATTTCGATCATTTATTTATCTTTGTCCATTCTGCCTGTTTAAAATACTAATTATGTTAGAGTCGGAAGTATTTGAAAAAATGTTGCAGTTTCTGCATTACCCGCTTTTCCTCTTCGGTAAAACGGAATTCAGTATATGGTACATATTAAAATTGGTAATCGCCATCGTTTTCCTGGGATGGGTCTCCAAACTATTAAAGAATTTTTTAGTACATCGGGTACTGCTTAAGTACAATGAAGATATTGGAGTAAGACAGGCAATGGGAACCATTGTGCGCTATATCTTTTTTGTGATGGGGATGTTTGTTGTAATTCATGCAAGTGGAATTGATTTGAGCGGATTGGCATTGATTGGTGGAGCGCTGGGTGTGGGAATAGGTTTCGGTTTACAGAATATTACAAATAATTTCGTTAGTGGAATTGTTATTCTTCTTGAGCGGCCCGTAAAAATAGGTGATCGCATAGAAGTGAGTGGAACAACAGGTGAAGTTATTAGCATTTCAGCAAGAGCCACCACAGTGGTGACCAATGATGGCATAAGCGTGATTATTCCTAATTCAGAATTAATTTCTACCAGAGTGACCAATTGGAGCCTTGCCGGGAAAATGGTTAGATTTAAAATTCCGGTTCCGGTTCCTTATGGTACCGATCAAGATGTGATAGTGAAATTACTTCTGGAGGTTGCTAAAGAGGATGTCAACGTTGCGGTTGAACCGAAAGCCACCATTCGATTAAAAGAATTTGCGCCAAGCAGTATCACCTTTGAATTGGTAATATGGACCTCTAAATTAATGCAACGACAAGGGATGATGCGTAGCAGAATGAATATGGCAGTGTATAAAAAATTTACAGAAAATGGAATTTCTTTACCGTTTCCTCAAATGGAAGTTTCTGTAAAAGAGAAAATAAAACAAAAGTTGGATGAATAAGATCAAACCGGATAAAAATAATTTATAGAAAATGAGAGTTGCCGTTGTAGGAGCCACAGGTTTAGTGGGGACAGTCATGTTGAAAGTTTTGGAAGAACGGAAATTTCCTGTTACGCAACTAATTCCGGTCGCTACCGAACGTTCCGTTGGCAAAGAAATTAAATTTGGTGGAAAATCTTATCGAGTAGTATCAATGAATGAAGCCATTGCCATGAAGCCGGATGTTGCCCTTTTTTCGGCCGGAGGAAATACATCTTTGGAATGGGCACCCAGGTTTGCAGAAATTGGAACAGTGGTAATAGATAATTCTTCAGCATGGAGAATGGAAAAAAATATTAAACTGGTGGTTCCTGAAATAAATGCTGATGTGATTGAGTCAAATGATAAAATAATTGCTAATCCAAATTGTTCCACTATCCAAATGGTAATGGCTCTTGCGCCTCTAGACCTAAAATATAAGATAAAAAGAATTGTGGTTTCTACCTATCAGTCGGTAACAGGTACCGGAGCTAAGGCCCTCCGCCAGTTGGAAGATGAATTTGCAGGCATTGTTCCCGATATGGTTTATAATTTTCCGATCCATAAAAATGTAATTCCTCATTGTGATGTTTTCACTGAAAATGGATACACAAAAGAAGAGATGAAGATGGTGAATGAAACCAGAAAAATTCTTCGAAATGAATCCATCATGGTAACTGCCACTACGGTGAGAGTGCCCGTTAAAGGAGGTCACTCGGAGGCAGTAAATGTGGAGTTTGAAGATGAGTTCGATATAAAAGATGTTATTCAGATTCTGAAAAACAGTCCGGGAGTGGAGTTGTACGATGATCCCCAAAATAACATCTATCCTATGCCGCTCTATTCGGAGGGAAAGGATGAGGTATTTGTTGGAAGGGTGAGAAGAGACGAGAGTCAGCCGAAAACTTTAAATTTGTGGATTGTTGCCGATAACCTTAGAAAAGGTGCTGCAACTAATGCTGTTCAAATTGCAGAATACCTTACCACAAAAGGACTAATTGGTTCCTGAAATCAATATTATAAAGAGACTGAAACATGTTTAGAAATAAATTGATATCAGCTAAAATTGGCCCCAAAACAGTTCGTTGGCGACAACATTCCGCCACACGTATTGAAAGCTTTACGGATTCTGTTTTCGCTTTTGCTGTTACTTTAATCGTAGTTTCTCTTCAGGTTCCAGAAACATTCAAGGAATTGATGTATAGTTTAAGTGGATTCATGGGTTTTGCAGCATGCTTTCTTATCATTATGCTCATTTGGTTTGAACAGTATATGTTTTTCAGAAAATATGGATTGCAGGATGTGAAAACAATTTTTCTCAATAGTGTCTTGCTCTTCGTCGTCCTCTTGTATGTTTACCCATTAAAATTTGTATTTTCATTAATTACTCAAGGCAATACAGTGGTGCATCCTGATGGCACTAGATTCGAGAAATTAACATCCAACAGCGAAGTAGATCAGTTGATGTTGATTTATGGAATAGGATTCATGGTGATTTACGGAATATTTTTATTGCTACATCACCATGCACTTTCCAAAAAAGCGGAAATACGATTAAACAATATAGAAATATATAATACTAAAACTAGCATCTATGGAAATATTGCAATGATGTCGATTGCTTTGCTTTCAATAGCGTTTGCCGTTTCAGGATTGATAACAAACTATCATTTATCATTTTTGTCAGGAATGTGTTATGGTTTGATTGGAATTGTATTGGGAATAATCTACACTTTCAGGAAAAAGAAAATGCATTTAATTTTCAGTGAGGAAGAAATTCAGAATTTGGTGAAGGAAGAGTTGGTGATTGAAGTGAAAGCTAAACCTAAATGAAAAACATTATTTATTTTTAGAGGTAAATGAATTTGCCAAACCTGAATAACCTTTCAAATCCATTTTAATAGAGCCTACCAGAACGTTAGCTTCAGCTCTTACAACAATTTTATTTTTATCGTCGCTCACCCATACAGTCATATCTTCTTCATCTTTAAATACACGTCCCTGAAGTAAGACCGGGCGAAATTTTATACATTTCACATTTCCGAATTTAGTTTTGATAACCTCTCTTCCGATGAAACGGATGTTTAAAGGGAAAACCTCATCATCAAGATAAGTACTTATTGGGAAAAGGGTGCCCGTTGCAACATTGGTGAAGTCAATATTTCGTGCATAGTAAAAAGCCGACACAAGATCCTGCACATACACTGGGGTAGGGATGGTTACCTTTTCGGAAGTTGCTGATAGTGCCGCCTGATTAAAAGAGACATTCTGATTAATTACATATCCTCCCTCATCAACACGACGGATAAATAACCACGGCATAATAGCTTCAATATCAATATAGCTTTCGTAACGATCGCGGACTTTAAAAAACCAATCGAAGGTTCCTCTAGTTTCACCTGTTCCAACCACGTGGTAACATTTACGGGTTCCAACCTGCTTTAGGTCCTCTTTTACCTCTAATCGCGCTATCCCGGCATCAATAAAACCATAATGAATTCGATATTCAATGATCTCTCCTGTTTTAAATGCCTGGTTGTTGATACTACGAAAGTTAGGTTGCCCGATTACATTAAATGCAAGCAACCCAAATAGCAATAAGCCAATCCCATGTTTTATCATACCAACCCAATATTACAAATGGTGTTCCAAAAAAAACACTTAAGCATCAATTGTTTTGCTCCTGATCTTTTTCCGGAAGTTCCTCATCATCAGAAATATAATCCTCATTAATGGATGGTTCCTGCTCAGTATCATCTATAATTTCAACTACTGCTTCCGGATTAATCTTGCCTTCCGAAAAGTTATCCTCTGTGATCGATCCCTCTGTTTCAGTATTTTCGTTATCAATGATTCGCTCTACCTCACTATGTTCGGTGCCAACAATTTCATCAGAAGGGGGCAAGTCAAGTGGTATCTCATCAGACAATTCTGATGGCATACCAATTTCATTAACATCTACAGATTGAATATCTTTTAGTTTGGGAAGGTCTTTAACAGAGCGCAAACCAAAATGGTCCATGAAATTTTTTCTTGTAGCATAGAGGAGTGGCTTTCCCGGCCCGTCGCTTTTACCTGCAATTACAACAAGCTCCTTTTCAAGCAGTTTTTGAATGGAATAATCACAACTTACCCCTCTTATGTGTTCCAGTTCCGGTTTCGAGATGGGTTGTTTGTAAGCAATGATAGCCAGGGTTTCGAGCGCAGCAGTAGATAAACGCTTTTTTTCCTTGAGTTGGAGCATCACATGAATTGCATTGTGGTATTCCTTTTTGCTCAGGAACTGGTAGCCTCCGGCAATTTCATTTAATTCAAACGAAAAATTTTCATCGCTAAATTTTTGTTTAATTTCCTCAATAGCATCACTCAACTCCTCTTTTTTCAAATCCCAGCCATAAACGGTTTTAAGGCAGGTAATAATTTCATCGGCAGTAGTGGCTTGTTCCGAAGTAAAAATGAGTGCTTCGATGTGTTGCGTAAGTAATTTCATTTTATGTAAAGACTGATAGTTTTAAATTACGATGTTAACAATTCGTCCGGGGACAATAATAATTTTTTTAGGCGAAGATCCATTCAAATGTTTAATAAATTCTGCCGATTGAGTTACTTCTGCTTCAATCTGATCTTTGGTTAAGCTGAGAGGAAGTATTAATTTGAACCTGGTTTTTCCATTTACAGAAACAGGATATTCAAACTCATCTTCAACCAGATAATTTTTATCATGAATAGGGAAAATTGTTTTTGTAATACTCTCTTGATGTCCCATCAAGTTCCATAATTCCTCTGCAATATGGGGAGCAAATGGCGCGATAAGAATTGTAAGTGGTTCTAGGATTTCTCTTTTGTTGCATTTTAAATCCATTAGTTCATTAACGCAAATCATAAACGAACTAACTGAAGTATTAAATGAGAATTTTTCAATGTCGTCAGTAACTTTCTTAATGGTTTTGTGTAACGATTTCAACTCTTGTTTTGAAGCAGGAACTTGGCTCAATTGAAATTCACCGTTCACAAAAAAGAGGCGCCAGAACCGTTTGAGGAAATTGGAGACGCCACTGATACCGTTTGTATTCCATGGCTTACTCTGTTCAATCGGTCCAAGAAACATCTCATACATACGTAAACAGTCGGCACCATATTGTTCAATTATTGAGTCGGGACTTACTACGTTCCATTTTGATTTTGACATTTTTTCTACTTCATTGCCGCAAATATATTTTCCATCTTCAGTAATAAATTCTGAGTTGGCAAATTCGCTTCTCCAGTTTTTAAATGCATCAATATCTAAAACATTATTAGAAACAATATTTACATCAACATGCAAAGGGGTGGTATCGTAATTATTTTTCAAGCCATTCGATACAAATTTATTAGTACCGGTAACTCTATAAATGAAACAAGAGGTGCCTTGAATCATTCCCTGGTTAATGAGTTTTTTCGCCGGCTCATCAACAGGAACATAACCAAGATCGAACAATACTTTAGTCCAGAAGCGTACATACAACAGATGGCCTGTTGCATGTTCCGACCCACCTAAGTAAAGATCAACATCGCGCCAATAGTTTAACGCTTCTGCGGAAGCGAAAACATTCGAATTTTTAGCATCCATGTACCTTAAATAATACCAGGAAGAACCCGCCCAACCGGGCATAGTAGTAGGTTCATAATCGTACTCTCCTTTGTACTGCCAGTCTTTTGCGCGAGCTAAAGGTGGTTCACCACTTTCAGTTGGAAGAAATTTATCTATTTCAGGGAGCACCAAAGGCAATTCACTTTCAAGAATTGTATAGGGTGTATTGTTTTTGTAATACACCGGAATAGGTTCCCCCCAATAGCGTTGGCGACCAAAAATAGCGTCGCGCAAGCGATAATTTACTTTACTCTCTCCAAATCCCTGCTTCACAATTTCTTCAATTGCTTTTTTAATTGCCTTATCTGCTGTGAGGCCATCAAGAAAATCACTGTTTACTAAAACTCCTGATTTAGATTCGTAAGCTTCTTTGGATATATCGCCGCCACTAACCACTTCAGTAATATCGAGTCCAAAATGTTTTGCAAAAGCATAGTCACGACTATCATGACCGGGAACAGCCATTACTGCTCCGGTTCCATATCCTGCCAAAACATAATCGCCGATCCAAATTGGAATATTTTTTTTAGTGAAAGGGTGAATAACATAAGCGCCTGTAAATTGACCTGTTATTTTTTTTACATCAGCCATTCGCTCCCTTTCAGAACGATTTTTTGAATAGGAAATATATTCTTCAACTTTTTTCGTATACTCGGAGGTAGTTATAGAGTTTACTAAATCGTGTTCCGGCGCAAGGGTTATAAAGGTAACACCAAAAATAGTATCAGGGCGGGTAGTGAATACCTCAATATTGCCTTGGCTTTGAACAGCTGATGTATTGGCAATTTCGAAATTTAGCAATGCTCCTTCTGACTTCCCAATCCAATACTTTTGTGATTCTTTTAATGCGTCACTCCAATCAATTGTTTCCAAACCTTGCAATAACCGCTCTGCAAAAGCACTAATTCGTAGACTCCATTGACTCATTAATTTTTTCTCTACGGGGTATCCTCCTCTTTCAGAAAGTCCATCTTTCACTTCTTCATTGGCAAGAACGGTTCCTAATGTAGGGCACCAGTTCACCATGGAATCACTAAGATAGGCTAACCTGTATTTTAATAAGCGCGCCTGTTGTTCTACTTCATTAAAATTTTTCCATTCCAATGCAGAGAAACTTTCTGTTTCGCTACAAGCAGCAGCTACTTCTAAGTTACCATTTTTATTAAATTCCGCAACCAGCAATTCAATAGGTTCGGTTTTATTGGATTTGTTATTAAACCAAGAATGAAAAAGTTTAAGGAATATCCACTGCGTCCACTTATAATATTCCGGATCACTGGTTCTTACTTCGCGACTCCAGTCGAAAGAAAATCCCATGCGATCCAACTGTTCACGATATCTTTCAATATTTTTAGCAGTGGTGATGGCAGGATGTTGACCGGTTTGAATTGCATATTGTTCGGCGGGAAGCCCAAAAGCATCGTAACCCATAGGATGCAACACATTGAAGCCTTTCATTTTTTTGAATCGGGAAAAAATATCAGAAGCAATATAACCAAGCGGGTGACCCACATGCAATCCGGCTCCTGAAGGATAAGGAAACATATCGAGAACGTAATATTTTGGTCGCGTTAAATCAATCGACACTTTGTACGTTTCGTTTTTTTTCCAATACTGTTGCCAGTGTTGTTCTATGCTATTGAAATTGTATTCCATATTTTAAACTTCATCCTTAACTCACCCGGAAAACAACCTCTGATGATAGCGATCAATTATGTTAAAATAACAATAAAGGTGGAGTTTCCTGCGTAAGGAAAAATGAGGTCACGAAGATAGTAAAATAGACCCTTTCCCAACGAATCTCCTGTTAATAATCGCTTAAAATCCACGTTAGAGGCTGTTGCTATAAGGGCGAAAAACATTACTTTTGTCGTTTTCAAAACAGAAATGACCCAAGAAAACAATAAAATGGCCCGGAAAACTATCCGGACTTCCTATATATCCACCGTGATAAGCATCGCTCTGGTGCTATTCATGATTGGAACTCTTGGTGTTTTGATCCTGCATGCACGAAAGATTTCGAATTACGTAAAGGAAAATATCCAACTTTCAGTAATGTTATTGCCGGATGCAAATTTGGACGACATAGGTAAACTGATTAAAATGCTTGAAAAATCGGAATATGTTAAATCTACTACCTATATAACTAAGGATGAGGCTGCTGAAAAATTAAAAGAAGAACTTGGGGAAGATTTTGTGGGGTTTTTGGGTTATAATCCGCTGCTAGGTTCAATTGACGTAAAACTGAAGGCCGATTATGCTGATATGCAAAGTGTGAATACCTTAAAATCAACCATTTCGACATTTAAAATCGTAAAAATAGTCGATTACCAGCAATCATTAATTGATAAGATTAATCAAAATATGAGAACATTAACACTAGTGATTCTAGGGTTTAGTGCTTTATTGTTTTTTATTGCTGCAGCCCTCATTAACAACACTATCCGACTTTCGTTATATTCACGACGGATGTTGATAAAAAGCATGAAATTGGTTGGTGCCACACGCGGTTTTATCAGAAAACCTTTTGTTTTAGGAGGTTTGATGCAAGGATTTTATGGTGCTATTATCGCCAATATTCTGCTGTTGGTTTTGCTTTATTTTTCAAAAAAAGAAATTCCCGATTTGGTTGAAATACAGGATTATAATATGGTGCTAACGCTAATGGGCGGTGTTGTAGTTGTTGGTATTTTAATAGCCGGTCTAAGCACCTTTTTTGCTGTAAATAAATACTTGCGTAGAAGTACTCAGGAAATGTATTAATATTGAGATGTTTACCATTAACTCTATAAAAATGAATAAAGAAAAAGAGACAGCTGATTTCGCCTTCGGACGAATCAACTATATGCTAATGTTAAGTGGCATTGGTTTAATTTTGCTTGGATTTTTTCTAATGTCCGGAGGCGGTTCCAAAGATCCGAATGTATTCAGTGATGAAATTTTTAGTCCTGTCAGAATTACAGTAGCTCCCTTGATAGTACTTTCAGGATTTGTACTGGAAATTTATGCAATTGTAAAAAAATCAAAAGATTAATCCCCGTCTATGACCTTATTTGAGGCAATCATTTTAGGGGTGGTGGAAGGAATAACGGAGTTCCTGCCTATTTCTTCTACAGGACACATGATTATTGCATCTTCCCTTATGGGTATTGCAGATGATAATTTTACGAAGACGTTTACTGTTGCAATTCAATTTGGTGCTATACTTTCGGTAATCGTATTGTATTGGAAACGTTTTTTTCAGACGATGGATTTTTACTATAAACTATTTGTTGCATTTATTCCGGCAGTTATTTTTGGTAAGCTTTTGAATGATTTTATTGATTCCTTATTAGGCAATGTTGCGGTAGTGGCATATATGCTTTTGGCGGGTGGAATTTTTCTGATATTTATGGATCATCTCATTAAAACAAAAACAGATGACACACCTGATGAAATTACTTATTTGAAAGCACTTAAAATAGGAATGTTTCAGGTAATTGCCATGATTCCCGGAGTATCGAGGTCGGCAGCTACTATTGTAGGTGGACTTACTCAGGGGTTGACTAGAAAAACAGCTGCAGAATTTTCATTTTTTCTTGCTGTGCCTACTATGTTTGCTGCAACTGTTTACAAACTTTTCGAATTTTATAAAACAGGTGTGCAGGTAGAACAAAACCAAATTACCTTATTAATAGTTGGAAATATCATAGCATTTGTCGTAGCAATTCTGGCTATCCGATCTTTTATTGGTGTGATTACCAAGTATGGATTGAAAGTTTATGGGTATTATCGAATTGCAATCGGAGTAATTATTATTGTGTTGATGGTTATGGGGGTAGATTTGAAAATTGTAGATTGATCAATATGGATTTCGAAAAGGGAGAGGTGCTGCTTTTCAACAAACCGTTAAAATGGACCTCCTTTGACCTGGTAAAAAAAGTTAAAGGTTTAATAAAAGCCAGTAAAGTGGGGCATGCCGGCACGTTGGACCCCCTTGCCACCGGATTATTGATTATTTGCACCGGTAAAATGACCAAGCAAATTGATTTGTACCAGGGAAAAGAAAAAGAATATACCGGCACTTTTCGACTAGGAATTACCACCGCTTCTTATGATATGGAACAACCTGTGAATGCTACTTTTGCGGTTGATCACATTGATGAAACAGTGATCTTTAAAACAGTCGCACAATTTACCGGAAATATCACCCAATTTCCACCGCCACATTCGGCTGTGAAAATTGGTGGAAAGCGGGCTTATCAGTTAGCGCGCAAAGGAGAAGAAGTGGCGGTAAAAATAAGAGAGGTGGAGATAAAGGAATTTGAAATTACCAATATTCAACTTCCGGTGGTTTCATTCAGAATAGTTTGTAGTAAAGGAACCTATATTCGTTCTGTTGCGCATGATTTTGGGAAAGCGCTTAACTCAGGAGCCTGTTTAGAATCTTTAGTAAGAACCAGGATTGGGGAGTTTGAATTGAGTAAGGCATGGGATTTAAGTGCATTCATTAAAATGATTGAAGACCAGAAGATTAATGAATTAGGAGGTTAAACCTCAATCCTTTTATTGCTTATGCTTTTTATCTAATAACTTGTAGAATTTCTCTTACAAGATGGACTCTTTGTCAATTAATTAGACGTCTTTAGTCGAAATCGGTCATTCATGCACTATCTTTGCACCCCGATATAAAGAAATCCGTAAATTATCTTTAATCTAACATTATGAAACTTTCACAATTCAAGTTCAATATCAGTGAAAATATGCTTGCCACTCACCCTGCTGCCAGCCGGGATGAATCACGATTAATGATTGTGGATCGCAAGACGGGTAAAATAGAACATAAGACGTTTAAAGACATCATTAACTATTTTGGTGAAGATGATGTTTTTATTTTGAACAACACCCGTGTTTTCCCGGCAAGGTTATATGGCAACAAGGAAAAAACAGGAGCTAAAATTGAAGTTTTTTTACTTCGTGAATTAAATCGCGATAGCAAATTATGGGATGTACTTGTTGATCCTGCACGCAAAATTAGGATAGGAAATAAACTCTATTTTGGTGAAAATGATATGCTGGTTGCAGAGGTGATTGATAATACTACATCTCGCGGACGCACCTTGCGTTTTCTTTTCGATGGCACCCCAGAAGAGTTTCGCAAAACTATTGAGACATTAGGACATACTCCTTTACCAAAATACATCAAGCGCAAAGCAGAGCCCGCAGATAAAGAACGTTACCAGACAGTATATGCGAAACACGAGGGAGCTGTTGCAGCACCAACTGCAGGATTGCATTTTAGTCGGGAACTTTTAAAACGTCTTGAATTAAAAGGTGTGCACATGGCAGAAGTTACTTTGCACGTTGGTTTGGGTACATTCCGACCTGTTGAAGTGGAAGATCTTACTAAGCATAAGATGGATTCTGAGCAATTTATAATTTCAAATGATGCTGTAGATACTGTTAACAAAGCTCGATTACAGAAAAAGAAAATTTGTGCTGTAGGAACTACCAGTATGCGTGCAGTAGAATCTTCAGTTTCAACAACAGGTGAATTAAAGCCTGCTCAAGGTTGGACCAATAAATTTATTTTCCCGCCGTACGATTTTAGCGTTGCCAATTGTATGATTACCAACTTTCACATGCCGGAATCAACCTTATTAATGATGACGGCAGCATTTGGTGGTTATGATTTGATTATGCATGCCTATAAAGTTGCTATAAAAGAGAAATACAGATTTTTCAGCTATGGCGATGCGATGCTGATTCTATAATCATTTTTTTACCTTCGGTAAATCTTTAGATTTATCCATTCAGAGTTATCTTGAAAAAATTTGCAGTAATTGTTGCTGGAGGAAATGGAGCTCGCATGGGCGCGGGAATTCCAAAACAATTTTTGCCACTCCATGGAATCCCGGTATTGTTTCATACCATTTTAAAATTTGAAGGTCTTGTTGATGAAATTATCCTGGTTTTGCCCGGTTCACACATTACTTATTGGAACCAACTTTGTGAATCACATAATTTTAATTTAAAAATTCAACTTGTGGAAGGAGGGTTAACAAGAACCCAATCAGTCAATAACGGGCTGAAATCGATCTCAGAGCCAGGAATAGTTGCTATCCATGATGCAGTAAGGCCCTTAGTTTCAAAAAAGTTGATTACAAAATTATTTAATGAAGCAGCTTCAAAAGGCAATGCAATACCTGCTATTGCTGTTAAAGACTCACTTCGACAAAGGATAGGCGAAGGAAGTATTTCGGTAAACAGGGAGGACTTTGTTAGCGTCCAAACACCACAATGCTTTGACTTGCAAATCATTAAAACTGCATATGAACATACTGATGGCCAAGAATTTACCGATGATGCAGGGGTGATTGACTTTGAAGGCGGTCAAATTAATCTGGTTGAGGGTGAAATCAGCAATATTAAAATCACCTTTAAAGAAGATATTTCACTTGCTGAAATCCTGATGGGCGCCGGTGAAATGTAATATTTGACTGAAATATCACCCTTTTTTCATCTTGGCTAAGTACTTTTGTTGTATAGGAAACGTTTTCAGTTTAATTCCGTAAATAGATTAACGTTTAAGTCATGGAATGATTTAAACATTGTAATGTTAGTAAGACATTGGTATTCATTGCACAACTACCAGTGATCTTTTGTTAATCTTGCACACTGAGACGGAGAAAATGGAGATCGGAAAAAGAGTCAAATATTTCTTAGTGATCCCGGTTATATTGTTTCTGACATGTAATCGCGGAGGAGCCATTGCACAGGAACTTTCAGACACGGTTCTTGCCATTCAGTATGGACATGATTCAGCATTGAATGATAAGAATGATTTTGTTGTTGATACTATTGGCGATCTGGTATTACGTGAAAATGAAATCCGTGCTGGTTTATTGTATGATGCTGAACGAGGAGCAATTGTTTGGCAAAAAGACATGTACTATGCCTACCCAATTGCATCATTAACAAAAATGATGGTAGCCTTACTTGCTATTGAAGATATTAAATCGGGTAAGGTAGATTGGTCGAACGAAGTTCATGTGGAAAGGGTTTACAGGAAAAGCAGGAAGAGCCGCAGTGTTTACAAAACCACTGAAACATATAGCCTTGAATCGTTAGTGCAACTGGCGATGATTCCTTCCAATAACCAGGCTTGTGCAGATATTGCACAATACCTTTGTCCTGATATTCCTACTTTCGTGAATAGAATGAATGCCAAGGCGGCATCATTAAACATGAAAAACACTTTTTATTCAAACCCTTCCGGATTACCAGCTGCTGTGAAGGAGGCCGACAACAGCGCATCACCACATGATTTGCTTTTACTTGCACTGGAATTAATAAAGTATGAAGAGATATTAAAAATAACATCCATTGGTTATGCTGAAGTAAGTAATGACAAAAGGAATGGCATTTTCAGAAACCACAATCATTTAGTCATTGATTATGAAAATGATGTTGATGGATTAAAGACAGGCTATACTAAAAGAGCAAAATTTTGCCTCGTAGCAACAGCTAAAAAAGAGGGACACCGCATGATTAGTATTGTACTGGGCGTTGATCAACCTTATTTGCGAAACGAAATTGTTGCCTCAATGTTGAATTCCTATTATGAAAGAATAGGCTGTGGTCCAATGACACCAAGTTCAGGTGGTCCAATTGCAAAGAAATCAATAGTTAATGATCCGATTAAAGATGAAGCTTTGGCTGAAGCGGATAGCAATGTTACCTACAAAACAGTTTGGACAAAACAACGTAGGGCACACACAGTTAAAGGTGGAGAAACCTTATCTTCTATAGCTCAAAAATATAGTTCTTCCTATCAACAGGTGAAGAATTGGAATAAACTTCATTCGAATAAAATTTATAAAGGGCAACGCCTTTTCGTATATGTAAATGTTCCGAAAAAAGTAGCTGTTAAAAATCCTGATGTTTTAGATAATGAGGATGAAACACTTCCTGAGGCTGATGATAATGCCGTTCAATTATCTGAAAACATAACTGATTCTGCAGAAAAAGAACTTGCTCAAAAAAGTCAAACCGTTAAGCAAACCGCAAAAGCAACCACCATAAAAACTAAACCTGCAGCGGCTTCCAAATCACCTGTTTCATCTCCCAATAAGTATGTAATTCATGTGGTTCAACCGGGCGATACTTTATGGAGTATTGCACAACATTACCAGGGAATTTCAGTGGAAGACTTAAAAAGAGTTAATAATATTTCCAATTCAAAGAGCCTTAAACCCGGCACTAAGTTGAAAATTAAGGTGAAAGTTTGATTATCGGAATTCACACTTTTCTTAGTTAAAAACCGTTATTTTTACATAGTATTTTAATTACTCGTTATCCTATGAAGAATTTCTTAATTATACTGCTATGCAGTATTTCCTATGTTATGCCCTCTGCAGCACAAAAAACTAAACAACCTATCACTTTCCCCGACCTTCCTACCGATGCATCAACCGGTTTGTATTCTTATACGAATGTAGAGGAAGTTGCAGGGAAAAGCAAGGATGAATTATACTCAAATGTTATTGCCTGGGTAAACTTTTATTTTAAAAATCCAGCCGATGTACTAAGAGAAAAAAATCCAGAAACAGGAAATATTTTGATCAAAGCCAGATTTAAAATTTTCAATGAAGCCGATAAAAAAGGAGTCGTTACTGCAGCAGGAGATGTAATGTACAGCCTGTCTATTGGGTTAAAGGATGGAAAATATAAATATGAAATTACTAAAATAAATTGGCAACAAAAATCTTATTTTCCGATTGAGCGTTGGAAAGATACTACTTCACCATCTTTTAATCCATCTTATTCTTATTACCTGCAAGAAACAGATTTAAAAATAAAAGAAATTATTGCATCACTTGAAAAAAATATGAAAACAATAATTAAAGATAAAAAGGATGATTGGTAAACGAATTTAGTCCAAGTTATTTATCATATTATTATGAATCAACCTATTTTACTTTTTGATGGAGTTTGTAATTTATGCAATGGGCTGGTGACTTTTATTTTGTTACATGAGAAGGATAGCGAAATACATTTTTGCGCTTTGCAATCCGGTAACGGTCAAAAATTGGCAAAAGAATACGAATTAGCAAACAATGGATTTAATAGTTTGGCAGTTATTGAAAATGGCAAACTATTTGAGAAAAGTGAAGCTATTTTTAAAATTGTTGCTCATTTAAAATACCCATGGAAAGGAGCTATGATTTTTAGATTAGTACCTTCATTTTTTAGTAATCGGATATATTCAATTGTTGCAAAAAACAGGTACCGAATTTTTGGTAAAAGTGACGAGTGCATGGTTCCCCAAAAAAAATGGAACGATAGATTTTTAATTTAATACTGGTTAAATTATTCTTATAACGTGACTATCTACTCCAAAATGTTCTGAATCGGCGTCAGTAATTTGAATAATACCTGGGGACGTATTTTTTTTGAATGAACCAAGATCCTCCCATCTAAAATATTGTGCTCCATTTTTCGTTGCAAAAGTTAACAGCTCGTTGGTTTTTAGTGTTGGAAATGCATTTTGAATCACTTTAAGTTCGTCTAATACAGAAAGAGAATCGTTAGAAGCAAGACTATCGGTTCCTATTGTAATTTTACAATTTTGTTCAACAAGGAGATTTAAATCTGGTAACAATTCCTCAATAAATAAATTGGCTTTTCCACAAATACTAAACCAACCTCGTTCAAAAAAATTATTTTTTTTCAAATAGAGAAGATCATTGATGCCGGTATAAGTATTGTGCACCAATAATAGATTAGAAGTACTTGGAAAAAAATTCGTCATTGATATTAATGAACTCAACCCAGTTGGAACAAACGAGGACATATCATTTCCCATTTTACTGAACAATTCAAAAAGTTTTCCATTTCCACTTTCAAACAGTTCCAATTCATATAAGCTCTCCTGGTTATGGATACTCCAGCAAGAAGGATTAAGGTTATGATACTGTTGAATCAACTCAAATAGTTTATTGGAGGAAGAATAGGGCGCATGTGGAACCAGTGATGCATTCAAGTTAGCATTATGGGCCTCGTTCAAAAGATCAAGTCCCTTTTTAAAAGTTATTTCAGCTTCCGCGGAAGCCATATTAAAAATTTCAATAAAACTATGATATCGAATTTTACTATTTTCTTTTATTGCAAAAGTTAAATTATTGTTACAAATATCACCGACTGCTTGAATTCCATTTTCCCACATGAATTTATCGGCAGCTTCAATTTCAGCAAAGGGCTCTGATTTTTCAGATCTTCTTACACGAACAATTTCTTCAATAAAACCCTGGAGCCTGGTGCCGCGGGATATTCTATTTTTTAGATGTGATAATTCAAGATGACAATGTGTGTTTATGAAGCCTGGAGAAAGGATGCCGGGAAAATATTCAACATCTTCTGTTGCGCCTTCTATCAGGTCAAGAATTTTACCCGTTTCGGAAATCAGCAGCATATTATTTCGTACTAGTTCCCCGTTGGGGGATAATATAAAATCGGCAGTAAGTTTACGCATCTCGCAAAGGTCAGAAATTTTAAAGGACGGTTCATGTGTTCAAAACCAAGAATTTTGGAACTGTAAGAGGCAGATTATCAAAACAATACAGCTCAATAAAGAAAAAGAGCTATCTTTGCCCTATCAAATGGTACTCATAGCCGATATCCGTAAACTTTCGTTGCCAGAATTAATCACTTCGTTTGAAGAAATGGGTGAGAAATCGTTTCGTGCCAAACAGGTGCATGAATGGCTTTGGCAGAAATCGGCACGTTCATTTGATGAAATGACTAATTTGTCGAAGGAACTTCGGGAAAGATTAAAACAACAGTTTTTATTGAATCCGGTTTCTGTAGCAACCAGCCAGGTGAGTAAGGACCGTACCATCAAAAGCGGATTCCGGTTACACGATGGTTTTTTAATTGAAGGGGTATTAATTCCTACCGATGAACGTATGACCGCATGTGTATCGTCGCAGGTTGGATGTAGTTTGACCTGTAAGTTTTGTGCAACGGGAAAATTGGAACGAATCCGAAATCTGGATGCAGCTGAAATATATGACCAGGTTGCAATTATTAAACAACAAGCCGAAGAAAATTATTCTATCCCACTCAGCAACATCGTATATATGGGTATGGGCGAACCGTTGCTTAATTACAACAATGTACTTCAGTCGATAGAACGCATTACATCTCCTGATGGTTTGGGCATGGCCGCGAAGCGCATTACGGTGTCGACTGCAGGAATTGCTAAAATGATTAAGAAACTAGGGGATGATGATGTTAAATTTAATCTCGCATTATCGCTGCACGCTGCTAACGACGAAAAGCGAAATAAAATAATGCCCATTAACGAACACAACTCGCTAGCGGCATTGAAGGAAGCGCTTCGTTATTTTTACGACAAAACGGGAACACGGGTAACGTATGAGTACATTGTTTTTAATGGCTTTAACGACGAACTTACTGATGCCCGAGAACTGGCCGAATTTTGCAAAGCAATTCCTTGTAAAGTAAACCTAATTGAATACAACCCGATTGAAGGTGGTGATTTTGTAAATGCAAAAGACGATAAAATTGAAGCGTTTCGGGAGTTTCTCGAAAAGCGAAATGTTATTGTTAATGTACGACGTTCACGGGGAAAAGATATTGACGCGGCCTGTGGACAATTGGCGAATAAGAATAAAGTTACAAGTTGAAAGAGGTTGTAATTACTATCAATTTCATTATAGCCTAAAAAGCTAAACCGCCCTCGGTGGGATACCGAGAGCGGTTGAAAAGCTTTTCGAAAAGTATGAAGTCACTTGCTGCATCCGGGCTTCAAATTGAAAAGAACAAGTCAAAGAAACGAAGGTTGATTTATGTTACCAACCAGGAATGAGTCAATGACCTACATTTTTGAGTGAGAGGGTAGATTTAATGAGGGAACGACAATTTTGTGCCTTCGATTTAATCGGAGCTGTTCAAAAATCGAAGTGAAATTTTTAGAAGAAAAGGGATAAAAGAAAAAAGAGCCAGTTCTGTAGAACTGACTCTTTTAAGCATTTGTTAGAAAAAAACGGTGCCATGAGTGAAAAGATGAAGCACCGGTACTATTAACACGCACGATCAAAGCAACAAAATAGTGGATGCCCGGACAAGAGTGAATGTAGTAACTATCATTTTAATTGAGGGAACGGGGGTGTTTATTGAGGGATCGTATGAATTTGTCGATTCAAGTGATACATTTTTGGAGTCATAGTGATTTTAAAAACGGTACCAGGCTGTAATTTTTGATAGGTAAGGACATCAATAGACTCAGAATCATATAATTGTAGCCTTTCCGTTATTAATTTGATTCCTTTAGATACGTGTTTATCATCCTTATTATGTTTGACGTAATCTAAACCAACACCATTATCAAACACTTCAATAATAAGATTACCACCAGGTTCAAGATTAATATTCAGTTTAATGTGTCCGGATCGATTGGCAGGCATAATGCCATGCCATATTGAATTTTCAACGAAAGGTTGAATAATCATATTTGGAATTTCAAAAGTATAGGGATCGATATTTGGGTCGATATTTATTTCGAAGGTAAGTTTATCTTCAAACCTCATTTGTTCAAGGCTCAGGTAAAATTCCAGTCTACTCACTTCTTCATGCAATGGGATAAAGCTTTTATCGGCCATATTGAGTTGCAATCTCATTAACCTGGAGAATTGAGCCAGATAATCGTTTGCTTCAGCTATACTATGAGCATTAATAAAATGCTGAATAGAATTTAAAGAATTAAAAATAAAATGGGGGTTAAGATTTTTAGAAAGCGCTTTTTGTTGCAGTTCAACTATTTTTTGGTTGAGGAGCGCTTTTTCATTTTGTTTTCTTTTAACATTCCTAATTTGAATTTTGACAATACTGTAGACCAAAATAAGAAGTGCTAATGAGGAGGCGAAATAAAACCATATTGTTCGGTAGAAAGGCGGCGAAATTCCAACAACAACTGTTTTAGTGGGTCCCCAGGTTCCCTTTGAATTAGAGGAAGAAAATTGCATTATGTGTTCGCCGGGGTTTAATGATGCAAATTGTAATTCGGTTGATGGAGCATCGATCCATTCGCTGTCATCTAATTTATACCTATAATTGATACTGCCGGGGTTGCCGTAATTAAATGATTTATAATTTACTGAAAAGGAATTTTGTTTATATTTAAAATTCAGTTTATTGGGGTTCACAAATACATCTTTCCCTTGTTTTAAAATAATTTCGTCAATATTTTGATAAATCCCTGATCGGTTGTTGTATTTATCCAGATTAAATTCCATCATCCCTTCAGAAGTACCTACCCAAGCAGTTTGAGAACTATCATCAAAATATATGTCATTAATACTTTCACCAGGGATTCCATCATTTATTGTCAGGAGTTCTTGATGGTCATTGTTGAGAATAATTAATCCGGCTTTTGTGCCAACTAAAAAACTATTTTCACCTGTTTTAGCAACGCAGGTAGTATTGGCTATTTGCACTTGTTTAACAGGTTTTATCTTCGACGGATCAGCATCATCTGTTACTATTAGAAACCCCTGATTAGTGACAATTAAAATTTTGTTGTTATCGATGTTTGATATTTTGAAGACTTCTTTATTTTTGCATAATTCGTTAATGTTCAAATTTTTGGATTCGACATTGCTTATAAACAAATCTTGCTGCCCTCCAACCCAAATACGATCGAATCGATCACTAAAGAAACAATTTATTCTTTTATTTTGCGGCGGACCTATCGAAAGAGACGAATTGCGTTTTATTTTTGGACGGTTATACTGAATATCTCCCAATTGACAATTGAAAACCGAATAATCCCAATCGCCAATCCAAATTTGACTCGAGTCTGACCATAAACTACTGGCATGAATATATCGAATTTTATAATTTTCATTTGGTATAATAAAATATTGCTTTAGTTGATTTTTTAGTCTAGTATCTGTAATTGCGAATACAAATTCATTGTTATTAATAGAAATTATATCTCTTACATATTGGGAAATTTCATTTATTTGTTTTCCAAACCATATTTTTTTTACTTTAGGATTTAATAAGGCAATGCCGTCATTAGTTCCAATTAATAATTTCCCATCTTTTGTTTTAATTATCCTTTTCAAGTCTGATGCGATGGATTCTTTATTTGATATGTAATTTGTTAAAAATAAATTTGAAAACAGATATAATCCTTTACCTAACGAACCAACCCAAATATTACCATCACGATCACAAAATATTCTTGAAATAGCAATATTTTTAAGTGCCATATTTTCAGAAACATTAATAAGTATGCCATTAGAGAACATATATATAGATTTGGTTCCCCAAATATTAAACCATAAATTTTGATATTTATCAATGAAAATATTTCTAATTCTTGAATCAACGCCTGAAAATATCGATTGGGTTTCTAATAAATTTTGTCCTTTAATTTTATAAATGGCATCGTTACTTCCTAATAAAATTGAGTGATCTTTATTTTCATAGATCGAAAATATTGGAAAATTCGTCATGCCTTTAATG